>CALCUH010000097.1 GCA_937907165.1 uncultured Bacteroidales bacterium
AAAGATATAAAATCAAATATTACATAAAAAATTTATAGATGTTTAATTTTTTAACGTGTATTTTTTAAAAATTATGTATTTTCTCTTTGCATTCACTTATTCCTTTGATATAATAATATCAAGGTGATTAATAATGGAATTCAAACTTTATGACAAGGTAATTCTAAAAAAGAATTATACTCAAGAAAATGATAATAAAGTAAAATATACTTCAATACCATAAGAACCTCTATCTACATAATCTCCTAAAAATAAATATTTTGTATCTTCAGGATTACCACCAACTTCTAAACATTTTAATAAATCATAAAATTGTCCATGTAAACTACCTACGATAATAATAGGATCTTGTATTTTTATAATATTCCAAATCACACCGAATCAATATGCTTCGTAGGCACAAAAATAATCAAAATCCGAATGAATGACAAAAGATATTAGCCCCGAATCATTCATTGCGGAATTCCAACATCCTACTGATATATTTACCAACTATATCGAACTCAATGTTCACCACCGAGCCCACTTCGATTTGACAAAAATTCGTATGTTCATAAGTGTAAGGGATAATCGCCACGGAGAACCCGTCCTTGCGGGAGTCGCAAACGGTCAAGCTCACACCATTGACGGTAACGGATCCTTTCTCTACCGTCACATACCCCTTCTTAGCCATCTCCTCATCCACGTCGTATCTGAACGTGAAATACCAACTTCCATCCTCCGATTTCTTGCCGACACACTTCGCCACTTGGTCGACGTGACCTTGCACGATGTGTCCGTCCAAGCGTCCGTTCATCACCATGCTACGCTCCAAATTCACGAGACTCCCCTCTTTGAGCGCACCTAGATTGGAACGGCGCAACGTCTCCTGTATAGCCGTCACCGTATAAGTGTCAGCGGTTTTCTCCACCACCGTCAGACAAACGCCATTGTGCGCCACACTTTGGTCGATTTTCAACTCAGAGACGAAGGGACACTTCATCGTAATATGAAGGTTCTCTTTATCTTTTTTCAAAGCGACCACTTCAGCCGCAGTTTCCACAATACCTGAAAACATATATTTTTCCTCCAAATTATTATCGTTCAACACTTTTCACTCCCTTCACCGTCTTGATTTTCTTAATCAATCCGTCCAACACGTTCGTGTCAGAAACCATGAGGGTCAACATACCTCGGAATATACCGTCGGACGAATCCACAGACATCGCGCGCAACGTCACGTTCGGCTCCTTCTGAATCAAGGATGAGACATTGGTGACAATGCCTATATCATCCGTTCCGACCACACGCAAAGTGCAATTATACTGTGTTCCGGACTTTCCCGCCCATCTCGCCTTGATAAAACGATAGCCAAAGCGGGACAACATCTGCGGAGCGTTCGGACAACTCGTTTTATGTATTTTTATTCCACCCTTAACAGAGACGAAGCCGAAAATATCATCCCCATATATAGGATTGCAACATTTGGACAACGTATACAAAATTCCCTGCAGATGGTCGTCTATCACCAGCACATCATCCTTGCCATAGGAATTGGATGAGGCAGGCACATGTTCGAATCCGTCTGCACTACGCACCTCCTCAGGTTTCACCTCAGGGTTGGCGCAAGCGGCATACAAATCCTTGATCTTAGCCAAATCCAAATTGTCTTCAGCCAGACGCTGATAGAAATCCTGAATGGTCGGACTACCTAATTTCCTAGCCAATTTGCCGACCACACTCTCATCATACTCCAGCTTCCAATTCTTCAGTCTGCGCTTCAACAGCTCCTTGCCGAAATCGACGTTAGCAGACTGCTGTTCGCGAAGGATCTGCTTGATGCGAGTACGAGCCTTGGTCGTCTGCACGAAATCGAGCCACTCCTCATGCGGAGTCTGATTCGCCGCAGTCTGCACCTCCACTTGGTCACCATTACTAAGACGGTGACGAATCGGCACATTCTTTCCGTTCACCTTTCCACCGATACACTTGCTTCCCAAATTGGAATGGATCATGAAAGCGAAATCAAGCAAGGTGGCGCCCTTCGGCAATTGTTTCAGTTCGCCGGAAGGTGTGAATACGAAAATCTCCTTATCGTAAAGATTGAGTTTAAAATCATCCAGATACTCCACGCCACCCGCATTCGGGTTTTGCAAAAGGTCACGTACGTTAGCGAGCCACTCGTCGAAAGCAGCCTCGCCCTGAACGCCCTTATATTTGAAATGGGCGGCGAAACCCTTCTCAGCCACCTCATCCATTCGTTGGGTACGTATCTGCACCTCCACCCACCTACCCTCAGGTCCCATGACCGTCGTATGGAGCGATTCATATCCATTCGTTTTCGGGATGGAAAGCCAGTCCCTCAAACGTTTAGGATTAGGTTGGTACATGTCTGTGACGATGGAATAAGCACGCCAGCACTCCGCCTTCTCCCTTTCTATAGGAGTATCCAAAATGATTCGTATGGCGAATATATCGTAGATGTTCTCAAAAACGGTATTCTGCTTCCGTATCTTATTCCAAATGGAATAGACCGATTTGGTCCTGCCCTTCATCGTGAAACGGAAGCCAGCCGCCTCCAGTTTCTCTTTGACAGGTTTGATAAAAGAAGCGATGTAAGCGTCGCGTTGCTGCTTCGTATCATGCAGCTTCGTCACTATCTCGTCGTAAATAGTCGGATTCGTCTGTTTTAGGGAGAGATCCTCCAACTCAGACTTAATCTTATACAAACCCATACGATGCGCCAACGGGGCATATAAGAACGAAGCCTCCCTCGCAATTCTGTCTCGCTCCTCAAGTTCGTAAGACTCTATGTTACGGATAAGGAACAACTGCTCGCAAATAAGGACAATCACCACGCGGATATCCTCCGCCATAGTGAGGAGCAATTTTCTGAAAGCGTCCGACTCCACCGGCGGATGTTTTCTATAGAGCTCACCCACCTTCAGCAACGAGCGGACAAAGGAAGCGACCGCCTCCCCGAAAAGGGATTCGACGGACTCCAAAGTGGTCAAATCCGACAAAATCGCCTCGTAGAGTAATAAACCCGCAACAGGTATCTTGCCTAAATCGACCTCCTCACAGATGATTCGGACAATACTTTCCCCCTTTTCGACCAGCGGATCACCAATCGAAAGCAATCGAGACAACTCCTCACGCTCTTGCGGCCGCAAGTCGCAGGTATCCAATACGAGGGAAAAATCTGCCTTATCCATTAACGGAGATTATTTTACCTTAGAACCTCTCGCTAAAATGACATAGACGTAACAAACTTCCGTCAACCAGCTCTCCGAGAGATGCAATTTCTCCTTATAAGCGCGAACATTATCCGCAGACTTTTGCACATCCATATTCTTGAAACTTCCGCCCGTAACGATTTTGTGGACGGAATCAGAAATCATGGACTTCATCCATTTGCGGAAAATCAAAGGCAAGCGAAGACCAGCCTGCACATCCATGGAAACAGCCATCATAAGATCCTGCATGATACCTTGGAACCAAAAACCGTAAGGCTGAAGATCATTCACTTTCTTACAAGATTTTTTGATGGAAGAATCGATTTCACTAAAAAACGATTCAGGCAACTTATACTCCTTCTCCATCAGTTTAGCCACATATTTTTTCTCTGCGATACCAAGACGTCCGCCTTCCGTGGCAATCTTGCATTTTTGCTTCAACACCCTCAATTGAGGCAATTGCTGCAAATTCATGATGCCCAATGTGGCAGCCGAAGATGCCTGAATATAAGTGTTAATCAACGAGATGAAATCCTGAACCTTCTGTTTTACTTGTTCCTCTTTCTGTTGTTTTTTGTTTTTTAAGAAATCTGTTAAAACCATTTCCTTATCTATCTAAATGTTATTTGTTTAATTATTAACGAATTCCATGTCTCTTCAGCAAAGGAAGAATGGTAGGTTCCTCGCCACGGAAACGTTTGTAGAGCGTCATCGGATGCTCGCTTCCGCCCCTCTCCAAAACCTCCTGTCTGAAACGGGTAGCGGTTGTCTGATCAAAGATTCCGTTCTGTTGGAAGACCGAGAAAGCGTCCGCATCCAGCACCTCCGCCCATTTATAGCTGTAATAGCCTGCGGAATAACCGCCGGAGAAGATATGGTTAAACTGGGTGCTCATCAGCGTCCCCTCGACGGTCGGCAAAGTCTGCGCCGCGCTCCACGCCTCGTTTTCGAAACTCTTCACGTCACCCTCGAAAGGTTTTGTTACCGTATGCCAACCCATATCCAACAAACCGAAACTCAACTGACGCAAGGTGGCGTAACCGATATTGAAATTAGCCGCACGCTTAATCTTCTCAATCAAATCAGCAGGAATAGGCTCGCCCGTCTGATAATGGACAGCGAATCCATCCAGATACTCTTTTTCGAAGGCCCAATTTTCAAGCATCTGGGAAGGCAGCTCCACGAAATCACGATAGACGTTCGTGCCAGCCAAGCTCTCATAATGGCATTTGGATACCATGCCATGGATGGAATGACCAAACTCATGGATGAAGGTGGTCAACTCATCGAACGTAAGCAACGAAGGCAACGATTCGGTCGGACGAGTGAAATTCATCACAATGGAGATATGCGGACGCACATCTGTTCCCTTCTCATCCACATGTTGGCAAAGGAACTCCGTCATCCATGCGCCGCCACGTTTGCCGTCACGAGGATGGAAATCAGTATAGAGCACAGCTAGGAACGAACCGTCTTTGTCGAAGACATCGAAAGCCTCAACCTCCTTGTGGTAAACAGGGATAGAATCGTTCTTCTTGAAAGTCAGGCCATACAATTTAGTCGCCAAACCAAACACGCCGCGTTTCACATTCTCCAGTTCGAAATAAGGACGAAGCAACTCGTCGTTGATGCTATACTTCTCGTCGCGTAACTTCTCAGAATAGAAAGACCAGTCCCAAGGCATGATTTGGAAATCCGCGCCATGTGTTTTGGCGTATTCCTGCACCTCGGCAATCTCCTTCATCGCGGTAGGCTTATAAGCCTCCAGCAAATCATTAAGGAGTTTATAAACGCCCTCCTTATTCCCTGCCATACGATAACGGAGGACACGCTCCGCATAATCGCCGCAGCCCATCAAATTCGCCAACTTCAAACGAGTGTTCACGATATCCTTCACCACCTGACGGTTGTCGAATTCGCCATCCACCGCCTTCTGGTTATAAGCCATATACAATTTTTTACGGAGTTCACGCTTCTCGGCATACTTCATGAAAGGCGCGTAACTAGGGTAAGTCAAATCGAAGATCCACCCCCCAACGTTAGCATCCTTCGCCTTCTTCGCCGCGGCCTCCACAATAGCGTCAGGCAATCCGACCAAATCAGCCGAATCCGTAATAGTCAACTTATAAGCGTTCGTTGCGTTGAGGACATTCTGTCCATATTTCAGTTCAAGCAACGACAATTTTTTGCTCAGTTCACGGAACTTCTCCTTATCCGCATCCGAAAGATTCGCACCATTCTTCTCGAAAGACTCAAACGTCTTTTGGAGCAACATACTTTGCTCCGGAGAGAGATTCAGAGAATCCTTACGTGAATAGACCGCCTTGACACGTTTGAACAAATCAGCGTTGAGCGTGATATTATTACCATGCTCCGTCTCTAACGGAGAAATCTCCTCGGAGAGGGAATCCATCTCCGCACAAGTCTCCGCCTCAAGCAAATTATAGAAAACATATTGGATCCTGGAAAGATAAGCGCCAGAGCGCTCTAAAGCCACAATCGTATTTTCGAATGTGGGTTCCTCGGGATTATTGACAATCGCCTCAATCTCCTCGTCATGAAGGCGAATCGCCTCACGTACCGCAGGTAAATAATCCTCCAACTTCACCTCATTAAAAGGGAACGTTCCATGCGGAGTAGCATACTCCGGTCTCAAAAAAACATTATCACTCATTTCAATCTTATTATCATTACCATTACCGCATGAGGAAAGCGAAACCATGAGAATTCCCAAGATCGGCAATCCTGCGCATTTCAGAAAACGTTTCAGGGAAGCATTGACCATCATAAATCCATCACCAATTTGTCGCTCGAAACATTCATCAGAGATTCACGAATCCGCAACGTATATTCCCAAACGGAAGAAAACTCCTCATTCTCCTCCAACTTAAAATTCTCCTGTCCCGAGCGGTCCACCATATCGAAGAAGCGGGCGATCGTGATTTTATTCACATCCATCGCAGGAAGGAAGACATCCCTATCATCGACACGCACCTCCGCCAAAATGCCAGCCTTACAAAGACGACGGGCGATCACCGAAGCCAGGCGTAGCGGGATACGGTAGGTATCGGACATCTCGTTCAGCGTCATAGGCGGCTCCCCGTCACGGAAACGAACCGCGACAATTTTAGTGACCGAAAGTAACACGAACTCGAAATAGCGGTGGCTGATGCTCTTGACATCGTTCTCATACTCGAAATTCCGCACATTCTGCAAGGAGAAAGAAATCTCCGCACCAAAAAGCACAATCATCCATGTGGTCTGGATGAAGAGCAATGCGAACGGAATGGCGGCCAAACCACCATAGACGGCATTGTAGGTCGTCATCATCGTCTGCAAATAGACGTAAATCCACTTGAAAATATAAAAGGCGATGCAAGAGAAACCGCCCGCCATCATCGCGGGACCAATTTTCACCTTCGTGTTAGGCATTACCAGATATATCATCGTAAAGATAATCCATGAAATCAGCAGAGGCATCGCCGCTAGCACCACCTTCAAAGTCGGAGAGATGATATATGATCCATGGAAATAACTGATAGCGTGGTTGAAGTAGAAAGAGACACCGCTTGAGATGAGCACGAAAATCGGTATCACCAAGACGAGGGAGATATAATCCGTGAACCTACGGATATAGTTTCTGTTTTTATTGATATACCAAATCTCATTGAAAGACATCTCTATCTGGGAGAAGACCTTCATGACGGACCATAAGAGCACACACACACCGATGCCGACGAAAGCGCCCCCGGTCGCATTGTCCAGATAATTCTGCACGAACTCGCGGGCCACCTCCACCAATTCCGCATGGGAGGCGTAACGGGTACGCACCAAATCCAGCACATAATTGTCAAAGCCGAATCCGCGCGCCATACCGAAGACAAAAGCCAAAATAGGGATGAGGGCAAAAACGGAATAGTAAGTCAATGCCGAGGCCCTGACGGGCATTTTCCCCTTGATGAAATTACGGATGGAGAGGCTGAGCGTTTTCGCGAAAAGAATCAAAAAACCATACTTCCCCACCTCCTCGCGCTTCGTGAGCTGCCAGATGTCGATGGTGACAAACTTAATCTGATCCAAAATGAATCGTATGATTTTCTTCATCAGCAATAAAAATTATCTTGCGGGAAAGGAACGGACCATCAGACAAGGGACGTTCCCCACCATGTGTTTACATGAAAAAAAGAGTAGGCGTATAAGCCGAGTTCTGTACCCGCCGAAACGGGCGTTTGTCATTAATCTAGGACTTATGTCACCATAAGCCTCAAGCAATCTACCCCCCGACATCGGACGGGCAGTCCTACATGCGTCGGTATATTCGATCTTACAACCCGCGACTCGCACAGCTTCCACCGTCACCGGCGGAACTGGTGGGCTCTTACCCCACCTTCTCACCCTTACCTGCACGCAGGCGGTCATTCTCTTCTGCGATAGTTCGCCCTCGCGGACGACTTTCCGTTAGGAAGCGCGGCGCCCTCTGTTGCCCGGACTTTCCTCTGACGTTTCCGCCAGCGACAAACCCTCCTACTCTTACCCGCAAAATTAATCATTTTTTCTTTTATATCCTCTTACCGCCATGTTTTCTGCGATATTTTTCAAGGATAATATACCTATTTTTCCGACGTGGCGTTTTTTATCACACTATCAGCATATGATATGCGTCACTTTCAGCTTCAAAAATTCTCCATTTTACTCAACGAATGACAAAAATGTCACACAAAGAGGAAAAGCATTTTTCACATTTCAAGGGACAAATCCGCATATTAAAAGTTAAAAAAATAGGGTTGTTGTTAAATCAATTTAAAATCAATATAAATGGCAAAACATTGCACGTAATTTGTACGTTGTTTTAGAAAACGAGAACATAAATATTAACCATAAAAACAATTGAAGACATGAAACATTTGAAATTGATAGGAGCGACCTTAGCGGTCGTAGCATTGAGCGCCGGAGTTTCCTGTTTTTGCTACAAGAAATTCGGACCGCAAGAGACCATCGTGATCGAGAAACAAACACCCGCACGTTACTCTTCATTCAATAACGGGGGAATGGTAGACTTCACCCAAGCCGCCGAAATATCCGTCAACGCCGTAGTCCACGTCATGACCATCATCGAATCCAAGCAAAGCGAATATAGCTACGACCCGTTCCTCGAATTCTTCTTCGGGGAGAGGGGCAACCAACGCCAAGCGCCTAAACGACAGATGGGCTCCGGTTCGGGTGTGATCCTCTCGCAAGACGGTTACATCGTCACCAATAACCACGTGGTCGATGGTTCTGACAATGTGACAGTGGTTTTGAACGACAAACGTGAGTTCAAGGCGACCATCGTGGGCACAGATCCCAACACAGACTTGGCGTTGCTGAAAATCGATGCGACGGACTTGCCAACACTTACCGTAGGCAACTCGGACGAACTTAAAGTCGGCGAGTGGGTGTTGGCCGTGGGCAACCCTTTCAACCTGACCTCAACGGTCACGGCGGGTATCGTCAGCGCCAAAGCGCGTAACATCAACATACTCACCTCCGACATGAAGATCGAATCATTCATCCAAACCGATGCTGCCGTCAACCCAGGCAACAGCGGTGGCGCGCTCGTCAACACCCGTGGCGAACTGGTCGGCATCAACGCCGCAATCGCCTCTCAGACTGGTTCCTATTCGGGCTACTCGTTCGCCATTCCGACCAGCATCATGAGCAAGGTCGTGGCTGATTTAAAGGAGTTCGGTACGGTCCAAAGGGCATTGTTGGGCGTACAGATCCAAGACATCAACGCGGAGTTCGCCAAGGAAAAAGAGATTGACATCCTTGAGGGCGCTTATGTAGCCGCCGTAGGTGAAAATAGCGCTGCGGGAGAGGCTGGAATCGAGAAGGGCGACATCATCACCCATATCAACGGGAACAAGGTGAAGAGCGTTTCAGAAACGCAAGACCAAATCAGCCGCTTCAGACCAGGCGACAAGGTGAAAATCACCTACATAAGGGATAAAAAGAGCAAAACCGCTGACGTGACTCTAAGGAATGTTAACGGAGAGACAAGCATGATAAAGCAAGTTTCCGCCAGCTCATTGGGCGCCACACTCACGCCGATGAGTCCACAAAAGTTGCAACAATTCGGTCTTAATAACGGTCTGGAAGTATCCAAGGTCGTAAAAGGCGGAAAATTCAACCAAGCGGGCATACCGAACGGTTATATCATCGTGAGAATCAACAACATGGAAGTGAACAGTCAGACAGATGTGGACAGAATCGTCAACAACCTCAAAAAGCAACAGGAACAAGCGTTGTTCATTTCAGGCATCATGCCGAACGGGAAGGTAGTCTATTTCGCAGTCGACATGAATTAGGAATTTTAGGTTAATAATAAAAGAAAAGTTCCTCAAAATTTGGGAGCCAAAGTAGGAAAAATTCATTTTTTTCCATATCTTTGCGTTCCCAAATTTTTCATTTAAGTAAGGAGTAAAGATTAAATGAGACAGTTAAAGATCACAAAATCAATCACAAACAGAGAGAGCGCCTCTTTGGACAAATACCTTCAGGAAATCGGACGCGAAGACCTGATCACAGTGGAAGAAGAGGTCGAGTTAGCACAGCGGATCAAAAAAGGTGACCGCCAAGCATTGGAAAAACTGACACGCGCCAACCTCCGTTTCGTGGTTTCTGTTGCAAAACAATATCAAAACCAAGGATTAAGTCTTCCTGACCTCATCAACGAAGGTAACTTAGGTCTGATTAAGGCCGCCGAAAAATTCGATGAGACAAGAGGTTTCAAGTTCATCTCCTACGCCGTATGGTGGATTCGCCAATCCATCCTTCAAGCGTTGGCTGAGCAATCCAGAATCGTGCGTTTGCCGTTGAACCAAGTTGGTTCCCTCAACAAAATAAACAAAGCGCTTTCCCAATTCGAGCAGGAGAACGAGAGAAGACCGTCAACCGACGAGATCTCAGGTATCTTGGACATGCCTGCCGACAAAATCGCCGAGGCGATGAAGATATCCGGTCGCCACATCTCTGTGGACGCTCCGTTCGTAGAGGGCGAGGACAACAGTTTGTTGGACGTTTTGGTGAACGACGACTCTCCTATCGCAGACAAATCCTTGATTAACGAGTCGCTGTCAAGAGAGATCGACAGAGCGCTCTCCACACTGACCGAACGTGAGAGCGAAATCATCAAGATGTTCTTCGGCATCGGTTACCAAGAGATGACTTTGGAGGAGATTGGCGAGAACTTCGGTCTGACCCGTGAGCGTGTCCGCCAAATCAAAGAGAAGGCAATCCGCCGTCTGAGACAAAACTCCAGAAGCAAATTATTGAAATCCTACTTAGGATAATAGATAATAAACGATTAAAAAGAAGGAGGTCAATATCACATTGATCTCCTTCTTTTTATGATTACTGACAAACAGAATTTATCTAAAAGATTTCCCCCTACTCTTGCACCATTCCGAGATACCACACTCACCGCACTTCGGATTTCTCGCCGTGCAAACATAACGGCCATGAAGCAACAACCAGTGATGGGCGCGTCCTAAAATATCGGAGGGAATATATTTAGTCAAAATCTTTTCAGTCGCCTCAGGCGTCTTGGAATTATCCGTCAGACCGACACGGTTAGACACACGGAAAACGTGCGTATCGACAGGCATGGCAGCCTTACCGAAAGCGACAGCGAGCACAACGTTAGCGGTCTTACGCCCCACCCCGGGCAGACGAGTCAAATCCTCCATCGAAGAAGGGACAACTCCATCAAATTCGGAAGATAACATCTGGGACATTTCCAAGAGATGTGCAGCCTTGGAATTAGGGTAAGAGACACTTTTCACATAAGGGAACAACTCATCAAGAGATGCAGATGCCATACTATGCGCATCGGGGAAACGAGCGAACAAAGAAGGAGTGACCATATTGACTCTTTTGTCCGTGCATTGAGCGGAGAGCATCACCGCGACCAACAACTCAAACGGACTGCTGAAATTCAATTCGCTCTCAGCATCCGGCATATTATGGAGAAACCACTCCATCACAACCCGATACCGCTCCTTTTTCGTCATACTAAGAAATCTTCACGGTTCCCGAACACTCGATAACGTTGACGACATAGTCGCCCAACTTCTCGCACTCGGAAATCAAATCCATATAATAGACACCCAACTGATAATTATACAGATTGTTATTGACATCGTCGATATTTTGGTTCTTCAGTTGTTTACGGTAGTTATTAATCTCGTTCTCAATATTTTGAGACGCATTCAAATCCTTCACCCTCACATCGTTCGATTTCACGATAATCTCCATCTGTTCAAGAGATTGATCGGCCAAGTTCAGCATATTATGGATGTGTTCGTACTGCTTCTCTGTGAAGTCCACCTGCGGGGAATTTTGGCGTTTACGACGAATGGTACGCGCCAGATTGTAGCAGCTATCACCAATACTCTCCAACTCGGAAATCTGTTTCATCATATGTTGCATTTCCGTCTTACTCTCAGCACTCAAACGACCTTCGGAGACCTTGTTAAGGTAATTAGCAATCTGCACCTCCATATTATCAGTGATGTTCTCATATTTTTCAATACGCGTGAACAACTTATTGAAATCATCCCCCTTCTCCACATGAAGCAAGTCAGGGACGAAGCGGAACATCTTATGGCAACGGGTAGCAAAGACATTCACCTCTTTTCTCGCCTCCAGCAAAGAGAGCTCTGCGGTAGAAAGAAGTCCGCCGCCGATGTACGTCAAGCGAGACTCATCCTCCTCGGCATTCTGCTTACCCTTGATGATGGCGCAAACGAGGCGTTCCAAAGGTTTGATGAACCAAATAAGTATCAACACGTTGCAGACATTGAAAGAGGTATGGAAGGCAGCCAAAACAACCGTCAGGATAGACTTGTCCTGAATTTCGGAATGAGGGTCGCAGCCCACCATCCAGCAGACAAAATCCACGAAATGCGGGAAAATCGAGAATACCCAGATGACACCGAAGACGTTGAAAACCATGTGAGCCATCGCCGCCCGACGAGCCTGCGTGGAAGCGGAGAGAGCCACAACATTAGAAGTGACAGTAGTACCGATATTCTCCCCCATCACCAAAGCGATACCCATATAGATATCCAAAACACCAGCCGAACAAAGCGTCATGGTGATCGCCATAATAGCTGCGGAACTCTGTACCGAGCAAGTAAGCAAGCCGCCGATGACCAAGAAAAGAAGATAGGAACCATAGCCCATGCTACTCATCTTCCCGAAAAATTCCTGAACCGCCACATTCTGGTCCAAATGCATTCCTTTAGCGTTAGCGCTCAATGTAGTCAATCCCAACAGCAACAGCGCCAGACCCATGATAAACTCACCTAAGTTTCTCCTCTTGTTGGTATAGATGCATGCGATGGCGACCACGATGGCCGCATAGACCACATATTGCATATAATTGCCGCTACCACCCAAAACCATGATCCAAGCCGTCGCCGTAGTACCGATATTGGCGCCCATGATGACCGAAATCGCCTGCGTCAAGGTAAGCAACCCGGCGCTCACGAAACTGACCGTCATGACGGTCGTGGCAGTTGAAGACTGGATGGAGGTGGTAATGAAAGCGCCGGTTATCAGACCCGTAAAACGGTTGGTTGTCATCTTTCCGAGGACCTGACGCAACTTGCTTCCGGCCATTTTCTGCAAGCCTTCACTCATGACTTTCATACCATACATGAGCAAGGCAACGGAACCCGCAAGAATTAATAATGGCAAGTAATCCATAAATACGCTATAAAATATTTTCTAAAAAAACATTCTGTGGCAATAAGAAAACCCGTCAAACACCACATGTGGGAAACACTAATATTTCATCCGCAAAATTACAAATAAAAATTGAAGCCACTACATTCACACCTTCAAATTCAGACAAAACACATTGTTTTTAATCAAAAAAGCAAATATGGAAGGTAACAATAAATGCAATTGGCATATTCAATAAGAGTTGAACATTGCTTGAATCCGCAAACAAAACTCACGGAGCATCTCATAAAATTTTCCCTAGAAATTCATCCGTAAACCACCAAATTTCTTCTTGCGAAAATAAAAAACATTATCTTTGTAATAATTAATTGATAAGCATAAATAAAATGAACAAAAGAAAACTTGCAATTCTCTGCATGATGGCTTCCATTTCAGTCATCCACGCAGAAAAAATCACACTTGCGCCTAATTGGACGAAAGGAGAGACAAAGCAATACTACGCTGAAGAGTACACTGACACGACAAAAACGAACAGCGTTGACATGACCATAGAAGTCTTGGATAAAAACGACGGCTACAAAATGTCATGCACCTATAGCAAACATCAAGACTTCACCGGAATGATAGAGATGGCGAAAACATTAATCGGCGAGGAGATATTCAACAAGATAGAAAATTTCGTTCCAAAATACACTGTCACTAAAGAGGGTGTCATCTCTTCCGCCGACAATTTCAAGGAGTATCAAGAGATATTCAACGTATCTCAAGACACTACTTCCGACAATTTTTCAGGCATGATGAAAGGGATGATGTCCACCATCATGAAATCCATGGTGGCGGCAGACGAAAAGGGTTTTATGGAATTGAACCTGAAAGAGGTGCTCGCCATGCATAAATTCTTCGGAGCGACATACGACACCGAGACAGAGAACCATGGCAAGTTGAACGTCTCCGTCCAAACCATCAATTTTGGAGACGCTGACGCTATCATCAAAGTGTCAAAAAGCGACAACCGAATCAACATTACCGCCACAAGCAAGCTATCAACGAAAGAGTGCGCCGAGGCTTTGACCGCATGGATGAATAAATATACGGAAAGCATCGCACAAGAGAGCGAAATGCCTTTAGACTCCAAAGAGATATCGAAGAAAACCAAGGAGGCTGTAAAAGAATTTAAGAAAGCGAAAATCAGCACCGAAGTTGAAGAGACGGCAACCTACGATGCGGGAACCGGTTGGCTTCTCAACTTCAAATCCGTCCAGAAATTCAAAAGCGTGGACGGAGAGAAATCCGAAACACTAATCGTAACCGCACGATAACAAAAACAGATTCGACATAAGTATAAACGTTTAATGATAATATCAATAACTAATCAAGTATGAAAACACGTTTTTTTAGCATCGCGGCATTGGCTTTGGCACTCGTCTCATGCGACAAGCCAGCAGTCCAGAAAACGCAGAGCGAGGAAGAGGCGCAAGACACATTCGCAACTCTTAGACTACACAACGGAGTAAACGTCAGCCACTGGTTGTCCCAATCATGGGAAAGAGGGGAAGCTAGAGCGAATAAAATACAGGAAAAGGATTTCGACTCCATCGCAGCCATGGGCTTCGACTTCGTGCGCCTTCCTGTCGACGAGGAGCAACTCTACGACGAGGAGATGAACCGTGACTCCAGTGCGTTCGCCCTTATGCACAACGCCATCAACTGGACGCTCGACAAAGGCATGAACATCGTCATCGACCTCCATATCGTCCGCTCCCACCACTTCAACAACGAGAACGGGCATCCGAACACTCTTTTCCAAGATCCGAAAGAACAGGAGAAGATCGTAAACATTTGGAAAGACTTGCAGAAGGACTTGAACAAATACCCGACCGACCGTCTGGCTTACGAATTGATGAACGAACCAGTGGCACCAACCCACGAAGATTGGAACCTCTTGGTAGAGAAGATGGTGAAGGGCATCAGGGAGACAGAAAAAGAGAGAACCATCATCTTCGGCTCGAACATGTGGCAAATTCCTTCCACCTTCGATTCCCTACGCGTGCCGAAAAACGACAAATACATCGTCCTCAGCTACCACTTCTACGAGCCTAGCCTCGTGACGCACCATGGCGCTCCTTGGACCGACTACAACTTCTACATGGGACAAGTAAACTATCCTGGCGTACAAGTGACAGACTCCGCAGCCATCGATTCGTTGACCCAAGAACAAAAAGAGAAGATAGCATCCATGAATGGTGAGTACAATAAAGAAATCATGTATGACCACATGAAGAAAGCCATCAACAAGGCCGATTCGCTCGGTCTTCAGCTATACTGCGGTGAATTCGGCGTCTACCCTGTATTCATCGACAAGGAGATTCGCCTTCGCTGGTACAGAGACATCTGCTCCATCTTCCACGAGCACAACATCGCCAACTGCCACTGGTGCTACAAGGGAGACTTCCCAGTTGTGAATCCAGACGGTTCACGCAACGAGTTGCCTGCCATCATCACTGGGAAAAAATAAAGAAACTTCCGAATATAGTAAAGCCCATTATCTGAAAAGACAATGGGCTTTTTTTATGGCATTCCCCACGAAAGGGGGAGTAGTTTCACAAATTAGAAAGGAAGCTGGTCGGATTCGCTCTCTTGGTTAGCGTTAGACTGAGCATCGAACGTAGGAACGCTAGGCATACCACCTGGCATCGCAGGTTGTGCCGGAGGAACTGGTTGAGACGCTTGGGAACCTGCGGGAGCGACTCTCCACGCACGGATATCATTGAACCAACGGCCTTGCCATTCACGGCAATCGACATCCACGCTCACCGTGTAAAATTGACCTTCTTGAATATTGAACTCGTTAATTTTCTGCTCTCCCCATACGTTGAAACACACACGACGAGGATATTGGGCATTAGACGTATCATGTTCCATCACATACTCTTGGCTCATCCAAGGACCATTCTTACCCTCTCCCGTCCTTTTAGGCAACACGGCGATAATTCTACCAGTAAAATCCATTTTTTTATCTTTATTAAGTGAATAGGATTTGCGATCCCTTTAAACATAAATTTTGACAAAAATACAAAAACTTTACGGACGCAAAAGCATTTTCCCCACAAAATACTGGACCTATTATGATTGGATTTTGGAAAATTATTTTATCTTTGCTTTACAGCAATTTTAAGGAAAAAACGCAACAATATGAAAAAAAGATTTTTATTACCAATTTCAATTGGCATTGCATTAGCGACGTTTTGGGGACACACATCATGCACAGTTGAAGATTTAGATGTCGACGATCTTAACACGGATAGCTTGTATATACAATCAGCCGTCGACCTCCCAGTGGCGCACGTATGGGCTTCGTTGGAAAACATCATCAAACACACAGCCTGCAAAGGGAAAATCGTCACGCCAGACTACACCATTCCAGTCCAAGAAAGTGTCTACGACTCAATTCCTTATCCTATCAACATATTGGAAGGGACCTACATAGAAGAAGCCGACTCGTTCATGTACCTCAATTTTGACGATAAGATAGGAGAAGGGAAAGCGATCAATTACTTGGAAGAATGCGAACTGAAAGTGACGGTAGACAACGGGATGCCACTTTCCGTGGATTACAACCTCATATTCCTTCATCAAGACTCCGTCACAGGCGTCATCTCGGAGATTCCCGAATTATGCGAGAAAAACTTCTTCAAGGCGGAGCCGGGAAAATTAGACAAAGAGAGCAAAACAATCAAAGGTAACGCAGTCACGAAACACAATTTCACCTACGGAAATGAATTCACCGAAGCGCTGAAAAAGGTAAACCACATAAAAGTAGACTACCGTTTCCATCTTGATGAATACAACAATGTCATTCTGACAGGAAAAGAAAGAATTAACATGAACGTATCCTGTTATTTCAAAGGAGGCATTTTGGTCAACGAGTATAATTTTTAAAACGACGCAGCATGAAAAAAACTATATTAACCATATTAATGTGCGCATTTAGCTGCGGCATTTTCGCACAGACTTCAAATACCATATATTTTGACAAATATAACTATAGGCAACACCATCTGAACCCATCCTTCCAACCCATCGGGAAGTTCTATGTGGGGGTTCCGTTCCTCTCCACCATTTCAGTCGGCGGAGGAAACACCGACCTCACGTTGACGGATATATTCAGGAAAGTGAATGTCAATGGCAAAGAGGAAACCGTATTGTTCTGCGACAAAAACGCGGGGAGCGGTGTGGATGATTTCATGGACGCTCTTCACGGAAGAGAACAGATATACGCTAACGGGCGTCTCGACTATGTCGACGCTGGTTACAGAATCAACGACAAATTCTATGTCTCATTTAACATTTCAAAATGTTTTGATGCGAACGTCGTCATTCCAGAAAAAATCTTCGAGTTCCTTTTTAAAGGAATGGAAAATGGCGAGAACTTTGATTTCGAGATTGATAAGATGGACCTCTCCGCAACTTTATACACGGAAATTGCGGGAGGATTCTCCGCTAAATTTGACGATAAAATCACAATAGGCGCCAAGGCGAAGTTATTAATCGGAAACGGAAACATCACCTCCAATTTCAGAAACCTGGACATCGAGGCGAATGAAAAGCAATGGAAAATCACCGGTAGCGCCAGCATTAAATCGTCCATATACAAGATGGAATACACCACAGACGAAGATGGCAAAATAGACGACGTGAAATTTGACGATGACGAGAAATACAACGACGAACTAACAAACGGGCTAGGTCATGGTTTCGCCATCGATGCGGGCGCCAATTACCAAATAACCCCGGAACTCAACGTATCCGCCAGCGTGTTGGATCTCGGTTTCATTTCATGGTCCGACAATATTCAGGAAATCAACACCAGAGAGGATTTCGTATACGAAGGCGTTCCGTTCGAAATAAGCGAAAACAACGCCGCCAGCGGCTGGTGGGATCCGTACAAGAAACAATTTCAAAATCTTCTGAAAGAAAACGAGAACCCTGAGAAATACACCAATTGGCTTTGCACCAAACTCTTGATTGGTGGCGAATACACCTTCCTTGACGGATTACTTAGCGCCGGACTTCTTTCAAAGACTTACTTCAAGAGAAAATCGACAAGGGAAGAATTGATAATAGCCGGAGGCGTGCGTCCAAACAAACACTTCTCAGGCACCTTCAATTATAGTTTCTTTAATGGATGGAACAACATCGGTATAGGACTGAACTGCAACGCCGGCCCAATCAACATTTTCGCCGCGATGGACCATATTCCGCTCAGATATGCGAAGATGTCGGACGCAAAAGTCCCATGCTATTTGCGCGACACAAGAGTGACCCTTGGTTTAGGCGTCGTAATCGGTTATAACAAAGAAGATAAAAACAATTACTAAAACGATAAAATCATCCAAATTATCACAACAAGAAATTTGCGTTTTTAGGAGCAGTGTGAACGAAAAGAACTAAATTCGCGGAAAATATTGTGTATTATGAAAATTAAAATCGTCTTATTGGTAATCATCGCCCTCTTCCTCGGATTAGGAGCATACTTTTTCATCAGTTACTATTACGTTTTCGGCGAAGGCGTGAAGAGCGGCGAACTGAACTACGTCGTCAAAAAAGGCTATATCTTTAAAACCTACGAAGGGAAAATGATTCAAAACGGATTCAAAAGCGGACCTAATAACGGAGCTATACAATCCAACGAATTCATCTTTTCCATAGAGGATGATAAAGTGGCTGAAGAATTGATGCAGATGGGCAACCGCACGGTGGACCTCTATTACAAAGAGTATTTCAACGCACTTCCTTGGAGGGGCAACAGCGTCTATGTGGTAGACAGCTTCATCGTGAAAATCGACAACATCTCTCTGAACAAAAACGAGCTCGTCATGAAAGTGGGCGACAAGACGAAACTGAATGCCGCCGTCTATCCGGAAGACTCCTACCACAAATCCATCAGTTGGAGTTCGGAAAATAATGCGGTAGCCACCGTAACGACAGATGGCCTGATTACAGCGATTGCTTCCGGAGAGACTATCATCCACGCCACAGCGGAGAACAAAACCGCCAACTGTATCATCATTGTTGAAGAATAATCGTCCGACACCGTTCAATCCTCCTAAATTAGCGGTCTCTTTCTAAGAGAATTAGACGGACGTGGGAAAGTGTGCTAAATCATTTCTTTAGCACACTTTTTTTGTATAGCGCAAAAATAAAAGAGGATGCATCATCGACACATCCTCTCTATTTAGCAAAAGAGTTTTTGAAATATTACAAGAACAACAACTCCCTATATTTAGGCATCGGCCAGAAGTCATCATCGATAACCAACTCTAAATCATCGATATGCGAACGAATTTCAGCCATCGTAGGACGCACCACCGAGTCGTACGCAGTAGCGGCCTCGCTTTTTGATTTAGACATGTTCGCCACACGACGCTCGTCCGTCATCCGCTTCACCAACTTCTTGATGGCAGTAACGTGGTATGAAATCTGACGAATCAAATCTTTCCTATCATCAGACAACTCGTCATACTCTTTTTCATCGAACAACTGTTTCAGACCACAAAGGTTTTCGATCAGACGGTTTTGGTAAGCCACAGCGGTCGGAACAATATGATTGATGGCGATGTCGCCCAAAATGCGGGACTCAATCTGCACCTTCTTGGTGAACTTCTCATACTCCACCTCGACACGACCCGTCAATTCCACCTCATTAAAAATACCTTCACCAATCAAAGCCTCACGGGAAGCCTTGTCCAGATACTTACCAATAGCCTCAGGAGCGCTTGTGATGTTAGTCAAGCCACGCTTGCTAGCCTCAGCTTTCCACTCCTCAGAATAGCCGTCGCCCTCGAAGCGAACCGGTTTGGATTCGATAATCAGCTTCTTCAAAACTTGGAAGATAGCCTCATCCTTTCCCTTACCCGCATTAATCAACTCATCCACCTCCTTGCGGAAATCATTCAACTGATGAGCCACCGCAGCATCCAAAGCGATGATGGAAGCGGCGCAGTTAGCGGAAGAGCCCACAGCGCGGAACTCGAAACGATTACCAGTGAAAGCGAACGGAGAGGTACGGTTACGGTCCGTATTATCCAACAGAATATCAGGGATACGGGCGATACCCAACTTCAAGGCAGTCTTCTCCTCCGGCGTCATCTTGCTATCGCCCACTTGGGTAGCCAAATTATCCAACATACGGGAAAGATTCTGACCCAAGAAAACGGAAAGGATTGCTGGAGGAGCCTCATTGGCGCCCAAACGATAAGTGTTGCCCGCGCTCATGATGGAAGCGCGCAACAAATCCTGATGTTTGAACACAGCCGTCATCACGTTCACCAAGAAAGTGATAAAGAGCATATTACCCTTCGGATTCTTGGCAGGTGAAAGCAAATTGATACCCGTATCAGTCGTCAATGACCAGTTGTTGTGCTTACCCGAACCATTCACGCTAGCGAAAGGCTTCTCGTGCAAGAGCACTTGGAAGTGATGCTTGCGAGCGATACGCTTCATCAAATCCATCATCAACTGGTTATGGTCATTCGCCAAATTCGCCTCCTCATAGATAGGAGCGAATTCGAACTGGTTAGGAGCCACCTCGTTATGGCGGGTTTTCAAAGGAATTCCCAACTTATGCGCTTCAATCTCCACCTCACGCATATAAGCGGTGACACGTTCAGGAATCGAGCCGAAATAGTGGTCGTCCAATTGTTGCTCCTTGGCGGAAGCGTGTCCCATCAATGTTCTACCCGTCATACTCAAATCAGGACGAGCATTATAAAGGGCGGAATCGACAAGGAAATACTCCTGTTCCCAACCCAAGTTGGTATTCACCTTCGTCACATTCTTGTCGAAATATTGGCAGACAGCCACCGCAGCCTTATCAACCGCAGAAATAGCCTTCAACAAAGGTGTCTTATAATCGAGCGCCTCACCCGTGTAAGAGATGAAGATAGTAGGAATACAAAGCGTGGAACCTACAACAAACGCAGGGGAAGAGAGATCCCAAGCCGTATAACCGCGCGCCTCGAACGTGTT
>CALCUH010000098.1 GCA_937907165.1 uncultured Bacteroidales bacterium
CTTTCCCTTTCAGCAATTCAAGACATATATCCCTTGAATTGGTGTCAAATTCATGAGCATCAATTTGGGAGACGTATTCGGACAACACCCCATTAACGCTATTCTGATCAATCTCATTGTCTGAGATATACTCCACAGCGTAGGCTTGCGCCGCCTTACGATAAGACTCGTCCGCACGCATGGCTATCATCGTGGCAAAAAGTTTCGCCACATTGTAAAAAGTCACATTTTCAGGATCCGGTTCCTTCCAATAAATCGATTGGAACGCTTTCACGAAAAAATAATTGACATCATCAAATCTTGTGAAAAAATCAGAAATGCTTACTTCCGCGCCATCTTTCATTTTAACATAGAGCACATCATAATAGACCCTCTCATATTTCCTCTCATACGACTTCTTCGCTCTTTTTATAGAGACGATATCGGAATAAGCATACTCCTTTCGGGAAAGCCAATACCGTACCGACAAGAATTTGTCACGATATAATTTAAAATATTCTTTTTGGTAAAACAAATAGATAAGGATGGCGATAATCGCCACCATTACAAGGATGGGGAAAAAGCCCGCCCCTTGTTTATATAATGTGTAAATGCCACCCACAAAAACGACAATAATCTTATACAGCCAAGAGACCGAATTTTTATTGACAGCCTTGAGTACACCCTCACTCGTCAGCTTCGACTCTTCTTTCCACTCCTTGAAAAACTCTTCAATTGTATTCGCATCCATCATTTTAATTATTAATTAGACAAATTGAACAATACCATATAATCATCTCCATGTCAAAAGTAAAACTATTTCACGACAGTCACCAACTCCTCGCACAAGAAATCATACGCCTCCGTAAGGCTACGGAACTCAACAGCAGCATTCTTCCGATCCTTCTCGGAAGCGTCGACGGGCAGCATATCAGGGTGACACAATTTCACCTTCGCGCGGTAAGCGCTCTTGACATCCTCCAACGAGGCGTTATCTTTCACATCCAACAATGCGCACGCCTGCTTGTGCTGAGACGTGTATGTCTTTTCGAATGATTGTTCCCACTTGGATTGATCCTTCGAATTCTTCTTTTGGCTCTTTTCTTTCTTGTCTTTAAGATATTTATATTTCAACGAATTGAAGTCCCATTCCGTGATACCAAACGCATGAGCGATTTGTTCGAGGCACTTCAACTCCCCAGCGTCCACATAATTTTCACTTGCGAAAGCACAGCCGAAAAGGGCGGACAAGATTTGCAGCATCTCATCATAACCCGCACCGTTTTGCCTCAAAATAAAAGCATCATTCTCTATGTTGAGGAATGGGTTCTCCGACGCATCATAAAATTGCAATGAGTCCAAGAAATCAATTTCACAAGAATTTATCTTATACCTTGTATGCGAAAAGAAACGCTTTACATATTTCAGCCCCGTCCGACGATAGGCTTCACCTTTAGGTCCCGAAGAGACCACCACCGCGAAGAGATCCACCATCGTGTGATAATAAGTCGCATCCAACACGATCGGTTCAAACGATTCCTTCAAAAAAGAGAGGATAAGATCAAAATTCTTCTGGTCGTTACTTATCAAGACGCTTTCCTTATCATAATTAATCACGACACACCTGCTCGTAACCAATTTGTCATGTTTCATTTCATAGGAAGAAAATATACGGATGGCATAAATACTGCTATACGGATACTTCTTCCTGTCCTCCCCCAAAAAACCGTCGATATAAAAAGAATATTTTGAGGGAGATTGTTTTAATAATCGAAGGAAAAAAAACGAAATTAAAAGTATAGGGGGATATATGTAAACACAAAGTATTGCCACAAGCGACACAACCGCAATAATAATAACACGCAGTTTGTTCTTTTTATCACCGACTACGAGAGCACCATTCTCATCCAACAACGACTGGGTTTCCCATGTCTGGAAATAACTTTTTATTTTTTTTTCATCCATCGCTTTAATTATCTAAGAATAAAAGTCCACCCAAAATCACTCAGACTTCAATGTTAACTCCTCACACAAGAAATCATACGCCTCCGTCAGAGTACGGAACTTGACAGCCGCCTCCTCCCTCTCCTTATCAGACGCATTGGCAGGCAACACATCCGGGTGGCAGGTCTTCACCTTCAAGCGGTAAACGCTTTTGATATCCTCCAACGAAGCATTCTCGTCGACCGCCAACTGAGCGCACGCCCGTGAATGCAGAGAAGAGTGAACCCTCTCGAAAGACTCATTCCACTCAGTCCGATTCGCATAATCTTTTTCTTCCGCTTGCTTCTTTTTCTTCTTCGTAAAATCGAGTAAGAGCCTATTAAAGTCCCATTCCATGACACCGATGGAATCAGCAATGGAACTGAGGCACTTGATTTCATCCTGATCCACCACCCTATCACTGGCATATGCGCAACCAATCAAGACCTCCATGGCTTTTAGCAATTCCCGATAATCCATACCGCCACATCCTGAAATAAAGGCGATGTCATCTAATTTTTTCTTGTGCGCCGCACTCCAATTATCTGATGCTCCAAACCGATCCATATATTCTTTCAAATCCTGTTTGTAAGGATATTCACGATATTGGGATTTCTCCATATAGCTCCATACATAATCAATTCCAATCTGACGATAATCCTCATTTTCCTTCGACGAAATCAGAGCCGCAAAAAAGTACATCAAGGAGTCATAATAGACATAGTTAAAATAACGAGGCTTCAAAAAATCATAAAAGAACGAATTGATTTGCCTGAAATAGGCATACTTGCCGTCTATACAAAATGTTTTACCATCAAAACCCACAACAATTTGTTGACCGACTTGCCGAAATATACTATCCTCGTCGCTATTAATGACAGAATATTTCCTTACAGTCAAAATATCATCATACGAATACCTTTTCCCCATACGACCGCCATATACGAAGCCATCGCTATAAAACTTAATCTGCTTACGTCGAAACAAGGGCGTTATGAGTAGCGCGAGAATCACGCCAGCAACAATAAATGGAACCAAATAGCTCATCATATCGAACCAACCACATATACCAACAGCTCCCAATATTAGGAAAATAGAGAGATTACGGAAGGTGCTTCCTCCATTATCAATCACAAGAGCCCCTTCATCGTCCAACATAGACTGGGCTTCCCATTCCCGGAAATAATCCTTTATACGCTTCACTGCCATTTTAGTCCCAAAATAGAAACCATTAAAATCCACAAAAAAGTTCTAAATCCATTCACAATCTATCACTTTTTCTTTACTTCAACAAAAATAATAAATCCACCCGTATGATTCAATGAATGGCAGACATTCTTCAATAAACAATTAAACGTTTTATAAAATACAAACTTATATGGTCAACTAAAAATTGGACATAAAGGAAACAACCATAAAGAATCATGTTTAATATTTTAATATTCAATTGATTTAATTAATTTTGCGCCGAATTTTTAACCAAAACACTATTACCATGATTAGTCATTTTCACATCAGACAGATCTTAGCGTTGCTAGGCTGCCTTACCTGTTACGTTTGTGGAAATGCTTCGAGCAAAGAAGAAGATAAAAACGAGAAGGGACAAAAAGCCTATTCCATTTGTCAAATATGCGGAGACACGTTGGTCAAAGGTTGTCCGAGATGCGGCGCCTCCATCAGCGGGGAGAAGTGCGAGAGATGCGGGAAAGGTGTCAGCGACATCTGTCCACAATGCGCACCCCAAGCATACAACCTCTTTCAAAACGCCGAGAAAGCCTTCTACGGACAACGCTATGCGGAAGCAGCCGATCGATACAAAGAGGCGGCCACTTTAGGCTTAGCCGACGCCCAATACCGTTACGGACGCTGTCTCAAAGAAGGGAAAGGAAGAGAGACAAACGTTCAAGAAGCATGCGATTGGCTCAAAAAAGCGGCTGATCAAGGAATCGCGGAAGCGAAACTGGAATTAGGAGAATGCAAAGAAAACGGAACGGGCACAAACCGCAACGTCAATGAAGCATATAATCTATACAAGCAAGCGGCTGAACAAAACATTCCCCAAGCTTTCCTCAAAACAGGTATGTGCCTACTTCAAGGGAAAGGCACGGAGAAGAACGAGAAGGAAGCCCTTACTTGGCTGACCAAAGCGAGCGAAGAAAACATCGCCGAGGCGCATTACCAGATAGGACGCTGCCACGAGTTAGGAATCGGGACAGAGAAAAAGCCGGAAGAAGCCCTACCATGGTACAAAAAAGCGGCTGAACAAGGATACGCGCAAGCGCAACAAGCCATAGGCGACCTCTACTTCACAGGGAACGGAGTGGAGAAAGACCAGAAAGAGTCGGTGAAATGGTACACATCAGCGGCGGAGAACGGATTAGCCGAAGCGAAAAACGCATTAGGCGACTGCCATCTCAACGGTTGGGGCACAGTCGTCAACCTCGAAGAAGCAGCGCATTGGTACAGGCAAGGAGCAGACCAAGGCTATGCGAAAGCGCAATGCGCCTTAGGGAAATGCTACAAAAAAGGCATCGGCGTGGACGAAAACATCAGATTAGCAGTCTACTGGATCCGCAAAGCGGAGGAACAAGGATTGGCGGAGGCGCAGAACGAAATGGCCGACTGCATGGCCAACGGGACGGGCGTGGACAAGGATCTGAAATCAGCCTTCAACTTATACCAGAAGGCGGCGAAAAACGGAAATACCGACGCACAATGCAAGCTCGGAGAATGTTACGAAAACGGTTACGGCGTGGCGAAGAACAACAGCGAAGCCTTCAACTGGTACAAAAAGGCGGCGGAACAAGGGAACCCCTTGGCGCAATGCAACCTCGCCGCCTGCTACAAGAGCGGATGCGGCGTGGCGAAAGACATAACCCAAATGATTTCCTGGTACAAGAAAGCGGCGGAGCAAGGGAACGCCATGGCACAATGTTGTGTCGGGAACTGCTACGAACGGGGCGACGGCGTATTGAAGAGCTATTCCGAAGCGGTCTTCTACTACAGGAAAGCGGCGGCGCAGCAATATCCGGCGGCGCAATTCCACTTAGGCAACCTCTGCTACAACGGATTAGGCACAAAGCAAGACCTTCCTACCGCAATCGATTGGTACCGCAAAGCGGCGGAGCAAGGCTACGCGACCGCCCAGTACAACCTCGGATTCTGCTATTATAACGGCTATGGCGTGGACAAAGACGCCACCGAAGCGGTCGATTGGTTCAAAAAAGCGGCGCAGCAAGGCGACGCCATGGCACAATTCTACCTCGGCTATTGCTACGAAAACGGGGTCGGCGTGGAACCCAACGAAGAGGAAGTGGCCAACTGGTACGGGAAAGCGGCGAAACAAGGCGATGCGAAAGCACAATACAAATTAGGCATCTGCTACTACAAAGGCAACGGAATCGAACAAAGCTACGAAGAGGCGGTCAACTGGTTCAGAAAAGCCGCCGAACAAGGCCACGTCAACGCCCAACACAACATGGGCGTCTGCTACGATAACGGCTACGGCATCCCGCAAGACCATAAAGAGGCCTTAGTTTGGTACAAAAAAGCGGCAAAACAAGGCGACACCTCTTCCCAAAGAGTACTCAAGAACAAAGGAATCGGCTGGTAAAAGATGGGACTCGTTCAGAAAATAAAGGAAGTCCTAATAGGGACCAAAAGTGATTTAGATGGTAACCAAAAACCGCTAACGAAAGAGGCAAAGCGACTATTGGCAGCCGCCGAGCGGGGAAACGTCGACGCCCAATACAGACTCGGCCATTGTCTCTACTACGGAGAAGGAATGGAGCAAGACTTCGGGAAGGCAGCCGCATGGCTCAAGAAGGCGGCAGAAGGAGGGGAACCAAACGCCCGGTTCCTCTGGGGCATCTCCTTACTAGAAGGGAAAGGAACGGATACGGACCCTAACCAAGCGGAGGAAATGATTAAAGGGACATTCGGAGCGACCGATCATATAGAAAAAGAGTCTCCAAGCGATGATGAAAAACTCATAAACTGGCACATAAAAGCAGCGGAAACCGGTAATGCCGAAGCGCAATTTCTCTTAGGCGTAATCTACTACGAAGGAGAAAACACGACACGCGATTTCGAAGAGGCAATTCGTTGGTACCAAGCGGCGGCGGAGCAAGGACACGCAGAGGCGCAATATAATTTAGGATATTGCTACGCCGACGGTCAAGGAGTCGGGCAAGACATGAGAGAGGCTTTCCGATGGTTCAAAAAAGCGGCAGACCAATCCTACGAGCCCGCCATAGAAAAAGTGCATGAATTCGAGCCCGGTTTGAAGGAGACATGACAATAATAAAAGCGGCGCACTGCCATCACAGTACGCCGCTTCATGTTTTTTATAAAGTCTATACAGATTAATTCTGTGTCTTAACCGGTTCTTTCGTCAGCCTCAACTGAAGGACACCATCCTCCACCACAACATTACTAGGCGTCTCCGTCACACGCTCCATTTCCCAATTGCCGCGACTCCAACGAGAAGAGTCGAACGAATCGAACTCATCCGTCCACAACTCCGTGAATTCCTTAGTCTCCTCATCATAGGAAGAGACCTTCACATAATCGATATATTGCGTAATAGGAATATTCTTTGAGCTCAGCAAGCCCACCCAAGCAGAGTTGTCGCTTGCCCACAAATTGAAGCGCAAGCTTTGCTTCTCGACCAACGAAGAGACCTGAACGTTCGATTGGTCACGTCTAACTTCCGTACCATCCAAAGACCAAGAGACATATTCAGGTGTCCACTCCACCACATAGATATGGTAATCCTCATTCACATTGGAAGAGAGTTTGTACATCTTCTCGGAAGTACTTTGGCTTTCAGCGGTTCCCGTGATGATATTCGTCTGGAAACCAGAAGACTCCTTACCGATCACCTCAATATCTATCTCGTTCCATCTCTTACCGTTACCCATGTAAGAATCATTGTAATACAAGAACATGGAACTGATACAGCCAGGAGCATACGCCATCTTCATCTTAGCCTCGAAACGGCCGTACATGAAAGACTGCGTCGTATAAAGCTCCGCCCCATAATACCTATAGACCGTATTGTCCACTTGCTCCTTTTTACCATTATCGGAATCGCCCTTGACCGGATCATCATCGTCATCCCCACAAGCGCACATTCCCAATACTAAACCTAAGCTTAACAACTTCAAAAATTTAGACTGCTTCATTTCTTATTTTTAATCGATTAATAATACCTACATAACGTCAGACTTACCCGACAATGCAAATATAAGAATAGGAGAGCGAAGGCACAACAATATGTTCATAAAAACATCGATTCCTTCCTCCGAATTAATTTATATGAATCATAAAATTATTATCTTTGAAACGTGAAGAAAATGGTTGAAAACATTTTCATAAGAACAAAAAAGTATAAACAAGACCGATGACGAAAGAAGAGACATGGGCCTCCATCCAAGCGAGGCATTCCGTCAGACATTACACAGACCAAAGAATAGACGAGGAGACGAAAGCACGCCTCAACGAAGTGATAGACCGCTGCAACCAAGAGAGCGGGCTGCACCTTCAGCTCATCACAGACGAGCCCAACGCCTTCGATTTTATACTTGCACATTACGGGAAATTCTCCGGAGTGCGCAACTACATCGCCTGCGTCGGTAAAGAAGACGAGCGGTTCGACGAACTTATCGGCTACTACGGAGAGCAGATTGTGCTGGAAGCGCAACATCTCGGGCTGAACACCTGTTGGGTAGGTCTCTCCTACTCCAAGAAGAAGACGAGAGCGGAAATCCGTGACGGAGAGAAGCTTCGCCTTGTCATCTCCTTAGGTTACGGGAAGACACAAGGAGTGGCAAGAAAATCGAAACGCTTCGCCGACGTGACAAAATGCGAGGGAGAAGCACCCGAGTGGTTCAAAGCAGGCGTGGAAGCCGCTCTTTTAGCACCCACAGCCATCAACCAACAGAAATTCACCTTCCGTCTGTCAGGCGACCACGTCTCCGCAAAAAACGGTTGGGGATTCTATGCGAAAGTGGACTTAGGAATCGCCAAGTACCATTTCGAGACGATAGCGGGAAAAGAAAATTTTTCATGGGAATAAAAAACAACAATAGAAAGCATACGATGGAGAACGAAAAGATTTCAAGAAGAGACTTTCTGAAACGATTAGGCGGAACGGCCCTTACGGCCTCCGCATTCCTAACAGGATGCGCCAAGGAGAACGAATCATCTTCAAACGTAAAGAAAGAGATTACAGACGGTAAGATGACCTACCGTCAGGACAGCCACGGAGAGGAGGTCTCCCTCTTAGGCTTCGGTTGCATGCGTCTGCCCACCATGGGCGGCGGCAGCGGGAGGGAAGACCGCCAGCACGACATAGACCAAGAGGAGGTCAACAAGATGGTGGATTATGCGCTCGACCATGGCGTCAACCTATTCGACACCTCCCCAGCCTACTGTCAAGGACGTTCCGAGAAGGCGGTCGGCATCGCCCTTAGCAGACATCCGCGCGAGCGATACAAAGTATCCACGAAGATGTCCAATTTCGGAGACTACTCCGCTGAGGCATCCTTGGAGATGTACAATAACTCGTTCAAGGAGTTGCAGGTGGAGCAAATCGACTATTATCTCCTCCATAATGTCGGCGGTGGAGAAGATTCCATGAAGACGCTATCGGACCGATATCTCAACAACGGAATGCTAGATTTTCTCCTAAAAGAGCGTAAAGAAGGGAGAATCAAAAATTTAGGATTCTCCTATCACGGAGACGTGCGCATATTCGACTACCTATTATCCAGACACGAAGAGATTCATTGGGACTTCGTGCTCATCCAGCACAACTATGTGGATTGGAAGCACTCGAAAGAGACGAACAAGCGGAACACCAACTCCGAATACCTTTACGGAGAGCTGGAGAAACGCGACATCCCCGTACTCGTGATGGAACCGCTCATGGGCGGAAACCTCGCGAAACTGAACAGACACGCCACAGCGTTGTTGCAACAAAGAGATCCTGAGGCAAGCATCGCATCATGGGCCTTCCGTTTTGCGGGAAGCCAACCGAAAATATTAAGCGTATTGAGCGGCATGACCTATATGGAGCATCTGAAAGACAACATCAAGACCTACTCCCCGCTCGTGCCTATCGACAAGGACGAGGAAAAGTTACTGGATGAAATCGCAGAGATATTCGCCAAGTATCCGACCGTTCCGTGCCACACCTGCCAATACTGCATGCCATGTCCTTATGGTTTGGACATTCCCGGCATATTCATGCACTACAATAAATGTCTGAACGAAGGGCTCGTCATCGAAAACCGAGGCAGCGAGCAATACAAGGAGGCGAGGAAAGCGTTCCTCGTAGGCTACGACCGCAGCGTACCCAAACTACGCCAAGCCAACCATTGCATCTGATGCGGGAAGTGTCTGGAAGCCTGTCCACAACGCATCGACATTCCGAAAGAGATGCAACGAATCGACCACTTCGCGGAAACGCTGAAGCGCGGAGGCGCCGACTTCGGAACTAGCGTCAAATCAGCCATACTCCTTCGCCAATTGGACGAGGGTAACTACTCCTGCGTCATCGAGAAAAACGATGAAATACGCACCTACAACCAACGAGGGGTGAAAGACCTTTACCAATTAGCGGAGAGCGGAGATGGCTTCACGCAAGGTGCGTTACTCGCCGACAAAATCATAGGCAAAGGCGCCGCAGCGCTCGCCATAGTTTGCGGAGTGAAGACGATACGTACACACGTGATCTGCACATCAGCCTTGGAAATGCTAAAGAAATATAATGTGAAAACTATCTTTGAAACGGAGGTGGACCATATTGAAAATCGAACGAAAACCGACTGGTGCCCGTTGGAGAAACGCGTTAAGGAGTGCGCCACCGCAGAGGAGTGCATGCCTATCATACGCCAATTCATAGCTGACTTGGAAGCGGGGAAAATATAATTCTTCCTTCCGCACCGACGGCTAAGCGCCGTCTATTCATCTGATATTAAGGAGATCAGGACCCATCTTTCGGTCCTGATTTTTTTGTCGGGAAACCCCGAATTGGGATTAATAAAGGCTCCCATCGCCTGATTTTTATATCTGAATTTTACAAAGCGTCCCTAAAAAAGGGGAGACCACTTATCACAA
>CALCUH010000099.1 GCA_937907165.1 uncultured Bacteroidales bacterium
AAGGAGTCCTATCTACTATGGGAAAAGGAAACAGAAACAGAGAAGCAAGAACCCTTGAAAGTCTGGAGAGCCTTGCGTATGGTATCCTTGTGAATACCGGCAATCTTCGCCGATATACCGGCAGCCATAGAATTGTACATATTATGCTGTCCGCGCAACGAGAGGTCGGAGACAGACATTTCGAACGAGCGCTTAGGCGTATGGATCTTCAGAAGCTCATCCTCGATATAAGCGGCCAAACCAGCGGCTTTGTTCAAAGAGAACGGACAAGCAGTAGCGTCGATGGTGCGATCCTTCAACTCCTTTTGGATGACTGGGTCATCGTTCCAATAGACGAAGTAGTCAGAAGGCTTCATGTTTTGGACAATTCTAAACTTTGAATTAATATAGTTTTGGAACTTATACTCATATCTATCCAAATGGTCTGGCGTGATATTCAATAAGATAGCCACATCAGCCTTAAATTCATACATGCCATCCAATTGGAAACTGCTTAACTCAATCACATAATAATCATGGTTCTCCAAAGCCACCTGGCGCGCCAAACTGAAACCGACGTTTCCAGCCAATCCCACGTTCAGACCCGCATTTTTCAAGATGTGATGAATCAACATCGTGGTAGTCGTCTTACCGTTACTACCCGTGATGCAAATCATCTTAGCATTCGTATAACGTGCGGCGAATTCTATTTCAGAGATGATATGCGTGTTCTGCGCCCTCAAGGTCTTGATTAGCGGAGCTTTCTCCGGAATTCCCGGACTCTTAACGATTTCATCGGCAGAGAGAATGCGAGACTCCGTATGGTTTCCCTCCTCCCATTCGATACCGTAGGAATTCAGTTCCTCTTTGTACATAGGTTTTATTTCCGACTTATCGGAAACAAATACCTCAAAACCTTTTTGTTTCGCAAGGATAGCGGCACCGACACCACTCTCCCCAGCACCCAACACTACAATTTTTTTCATAATTTTATGTGAAATGACCTAATTATCTGATTTTTAATGTTACAATCGTGAACATCGCCAAAAGCAAAGCCACAATCCAGAAACGAGCCACAATCTTCGGCTCAGGAATATTCATCTTCTGATAATGATGGTGAAGAGGCGCCATCTTGAAGACACGTCTACCCTCCCCATACTTCTTCTTTGTATATTTGAAATAAGAAGTTTGGATAATGACGGAGAGACTCTCCATGAAGAAGATACCGCACAAAACTGGCAAGAGCAACTCTTTACGGATGATGATGGAGCTGACAGCTATCACACCGCCAATCATCAAACTACCCGTATCGCCCATAAATACCTGTGCGGGATAAGCATTATACCAAAGGAAACCGATTAAGGCACCGACGAAGGCGCAGATAAAAATCACAAGTTCCTCAGAATATGGTATGTACATAATATTCAAATAGCTGGCGAACTCAGCGTGGCTGGAGAGGTACGCCAAAATACCGAGGGTGGCTCCCACAATAGCGGAGACACCCGTTGAGAGGCCGTCAAGTCCATCAGTCAGATTCGCACCGTTAGAGACGGCGGTCACAATAAAAATCACAACAATGACGAAGAAAATCCAACCTAACCTTTGAGCGTAAGGGCCGGCCCAACTGAAGAGGTCGGCATAGTCGAAATTAGGGTTCTTGACGAATGGGATAGTCGTTTTCGTGGATTTTTCAGGGACTTTAGCATATTGAACCACTTCCGTATTATGAGACACGGTAGTCGTATTCTCGTAGATGACAGCATCGCTGCTCAGGTAGAGTGTCAACCCAACAATAAATCCCAGACCGACTTGTCCCAAAATTTTAAATTTACCATGCAATCCCTCTTTGTCCTTCTTAAAAACCTTTATATAATCGTCCAAGAAGCCCATAGCGCCCAACCAAAGGGTAGTCACAATCATCAATAGGATATATACGTTGTCCAATTTGCCCAGCAAAAGAACCGGCACCAAAATCGCGATGATGATGATGATGCCACCCATCGTCGGAGTTCCCTTCTTAGCCATTTGTCCGGCAAGGTCCAAATCACGGATTGTCTCACCAATCTGTTTTTGCTGAAGGAATTGGATAATTCTTTTACCGATGAATGTGGCAATCAGCAACGCAAAAATGAACGCCAAAGCGGAGCGGAAAGAGATGTACTTGAACACACCCGCACCCGGCACATTTAATTGGGATAAGAAGTTAAACAAATAATACAACATAATCTATTCCAAATAAAAAGTTACTATTCTATTCAACCCATCACCTCACGTACCACCTCATGGTCGTCGAAATGATGTTTCACTCCATTGATTTCCTGATAATTCTCGTGGCCTTTTCCTGCCACCAAGATGACATCACCCGGCTGAGCCAGCACACAAGCTGTTTTGATAGCCTGATAACGGTCCGGAATGGTAATCACCTTCTTGAGGGAGACCGGGTCCAATCCAGCCATCATCTCCGAAATAATCACTTGAGGATCCTCGTTTCTCGGATTGTCGGACGTGATGATGACCTGTTCGCTACCATTCGCAGCCTCACGCGCCATAATCGGACGCTTGCCCTTGTCCCTATTACCGCCGCAGCCCACCACTGTGATAAGTTTACCCTCACCACGACGCACGTCATTGATCGTGTTAATCACATTCGTCAGAGCGTCCGGCGTATGCGCGTAATCGACAATCACCTTATAACCCGAAGGAGCGGAGATACACTCGAACCTTCCGTTTACAGGCGTCATGGCGCTCAAATGAAGCATCGCCTCCTCCTCGTCCATGCCCAGAGCGACAGCGGCGCCCAAGACAGCAGTAAGGTTCGAAGCGTTGAATCTGCCGACGAAAGAGACGAACACATCCTTGCCATTGATATTCAAAGACATGCCCTCAAAGGAATCCTCCACAATCTTCGTCTTGAAATCAGCCATAGACCTCACCGAATAGGTAAGTTTGCGAGCCTTCGTATTTTGGAGCATCACCATGCCATTCTTATCGTCCACATTGGTAAGGGCGAAAGCCTCGTCGGACAAATCATCGAAAAACCGTTTCTTCGCCTTCAGATAATTTTCCATCGTCAGATGGTAATCCAAGTGGTCGCGGGTAAGGTTCGTGAACACACCGCCGTCGAAGTCAAGACCGGCGATTCTGCGTTGGTCCACAGAATGAGAGCTCACTTCCATGAAAGCATATTCACAGCCAGCCTCCACCATACGAGACAACAAGCCGTTCAGTTCCAACTGGTCAGGCGTAGTATGCGTAGAGGCCACCGCCTCACCATCCACATAATTACAAACCGTGGAAAGCAAGCCACACTTGTGTCCAGCCCTACGGAAAAGATGATAAAGCAATGTCGCTATGGTAGTCTTCCCGTTCGTGCCGGTTACACCGACCAAACGCAAGGAAGAAGAAGGATAATCGAACCAAGCCGAAGCCATGCGGCCCAAAGCCTCATTGGAATCAGCCACACGGATATAAACGACGTCAGGATTGATAACATCCGGAAGTTTTTCACAAACAATAGCAATGGCGCCCTTTTCGATCGCCGTGCCGATGAATGTATGACCATCCACCTGAGTTCCGCACGTGGCGACGAACAAGGAACCCGCTTCAACCTTGCGGGAATCGAATTGGAGGGAAGAGACTTCCACATCCGGGTTTCCGACCGTTTCCAAGACGTCAACCGTAGCCAATATGTCGATTAATCCATTCATATATATTTTTTATTTATCTCAATACCAAACTAATACGATCTCCTTTTTTTATGAACCTATCGCTTTCCAACGATTGGGAGACCACAGCGCCAGCGCCTTCAATCGAGACTTTCAATCCCCTATTCTCCAAAAGGAAAACAGCGTCTTTCAGACCCATTCCTATCACGTTCGGGACACGATCTTTCGCATACTTGGCGATCACGCTCTCATGGATCCCCTTTCCCGAAGCCTGTGTCCTCACCCATTCGCCAGAGACATCACTACGACGATAATCGATATCCATCTCATTCATCACCAGTTCCAACTCCTTGCGGCTTCCATCTTTAGTGGCGGGGGAAAAGATTTTCGAAGTATCCCTGCTCATAGAAAGCGGCAATTCAAGCAAAGGGCTTTGCGCATAGATATGCTCCGCGATATCCTTGAAAGTGGCGCCAGACAAAGAGCCTGCGCCCGTAGGTTTAGCGTGAGGGTACCAAGCGACCACAATCATACTGTACTTCGGATTATCCGCCGGGAAGAAACCACAGAACGTAAGTTGTTGTCTATCGCTTCTTCTATACTCCTGGTTAGCGGTACCCGTTTTTCCAGCGATTTTGAAGTGTTTGGACTTAGCCGCCGTAGCGGTACCATACTCCACCACATCAACCATCATCTGCTTCACCTTGCCTAACGTCCCCTTGCTGCAGATATCAGATTTCAGCACCTCCCTGCCGTAAGACTTAACAATCCTACCGTTCACCGATTCCGCCTTAATGAGATGAGGGCGAACCATCACGCCATCGTTAGCCAAGGCGTTGTAGAACGAAAGGATTTGGATAGGCGGCATATCCGTCTCATACCCGTGGGCAATCCAAGGCAAAGAAGTCTTGTACCAATTCTTTTTATCGTCAGGGCTCTTGATATGAGGCGATTTCGCACCCGGAATCTCCAATCCGAGAGGCATCATCAAACCAAGATCGCGCAATGCGCTGATATAAACCTCAGGCTTATCCTTGAACGCATTGTCGATGACCTTCGCCATCGCGATATTAGAAGATTGCTGAATCGCGCGATTGAACGAAAGTTTTCCGTTCGCGTGCGAATCACGCATTGTCCTGCCATAAAAAGGCCACGTACCATTGCCCGTGTCTATCATTGTGGAAGTATCCACAACGCCAGCCTCCAAGGCGACCACCGCACTTGCGATTTTGAACGTGGAACCCGGCTCGCACTTATAATGACCGTTCGTCACATAATTCTCGCCCTCCGCATAAGAACCATCCGATCTCCTCTTCAGGTTAGACATCGCCTTGATTTCGCCCGTCGCAACCTCCATGACAGCTGCGCAACCGAACTCAGCCTCCGACACGGACAACCTATGGCGCAAATCGCTATCCACGATATCCTGGATATTCACATCGATGGTCGTCATGATATCCAGTCCGTTCTCCGCATCCACATCATTAATGTTTCTATAAGCTCCCGCCACCTTTATGCGAGAGGCCAAACCCGGACGACCGCGGAGAAGCGAGTCGCAATACTTTTCGATACCACTCTTACCACCCTTATCCAGTTCGGCATAAAGGCCACCGATTGTACGGGAAGCCATATCCCCATAAGGAAGTTTACGGTTCACGCGTTCATTAAAAGCGAAGCACTTCACCTTATTAAACAGCGGGAAGGTCTTCACCTGTTTCATCTCCACATAGGAAAGATTCCTTTTACCCACGCAAAACCAGCGGCTTCCCTTATTGAATCCGTTCATCAGATGCTGTTTCATCTGAGACGGAGACTTATCCGTATAGATGGTGGCGAGAGAAGCAGAGAGGCTATCGACATAAGAAAAAAAAGTGTCGCGTTGCAGAGCATCCGCTTTAAAGTCCATATATAAGACGTAAACAGGGATGGAGCTCGCCATCAGTTGTCCATCGCAAGCGAGGATATTGCCGCGCACCGGCAAGACAGCCAAACTATCGGCAGCGATTTTTTTGGAGCGTTTGATCCACTCGTCGCCATCCCTCACCATCGTATTGTACATGCTTATGCAAAAAGGCAAGAAATAGAAAAGCATCAAGCCGAAAACCACGAAGGTCCTCGTCTTAATCAACTTCTTCATCTCTTTCGTAATCGGCATAGCATATCATTTTTTTATTTTGAAAGGCGGCACTTCGGAAGATAGCAACGAAGAGTCACGCTCAGCGACCATGCGCTTGATCTGCGACTGCTTGCCCATACCCTGCAGTTCAGCGGAACGGGACAAATACTCCAACCTCACGTCCTTCAATTGTTTCTGTAATAAATCAATCTGCTTTACTTGGTCTTCGCAACTGAAGCGCAGACCGATGTGGCAGAAGAGCAAAACGACGCACAAGACAATCAACAGCGCTTGACTTTTGAAGAAATCCTTGGTAAATACCCTTCCCGACATGACCTCCTTGGCGGAACCGCCCATCATGGAAGCGAAGCCCTTCAAACTATCTATTTGTCGTTTAAACATCATATGACACTATCACTCTTTCGTATCCAACAATTCGGCGATACGCAACTTAGCGCTACGCGACCTTGGATTAGCCTCCACTTCAGCCTCATCAGGGACAATCGGTTTATTGTTCACCAAACGGAAAGGAGACAATCTGTTACCATAGAAATCCTGCTCCACATTACCCTCCAAATTGCCCGCCTTCATGAAATTCTTCACGAGGCGATCCTCCAAAGAGTGGTAAGTGAGCACGACCAAGCGCCCGCCCGGATTCAAACAATCGACCGTTTGAAGGAGGAAACGCTTCAGCACCTCCATTTCGCCGTTCACCTCAATGCGAATGGCCTGAAACACCTTTGCCATATCCTTTTTCTGACGGTCCCTGCCCACCAAAGGGTCAGCCACCTCCAGCAAATCAGCCACCTTCGCGAACTTTTTCGTCGTCCTCGCCTTCACGATGGCGGAAGCCAAACGCTTAGCGGAAGCGAGTTCGCCATAAAGGCGGAATATCTCAGTCAGACGATTTTCGTCGTAATCATTCAGCACGTCAGCCGCACTCAAGCGAGCCTGTTGGTTCATCCTCATGTCCAGATCCCCGTCGAAACGGAAAGAGAACCCTCTCGTCGGGTCGTCGAAATGGTGGAAAGAGACACCTAAATCAGCCAAGATGCCATCCACCTTTTCCGCACCATAATATTTCAGGAAGTTGGAAAGATGCCTGAAATTGCCCCTCACGAAAGTGAAGCGCGAATCATCGAACGCGTTCTTAGCAGCGTCCAAGTCCTGGTCGAACGAAAGGAGACGACCTTTCGGAGAGAGTCTATTGAGAATCTCGCGGGAATGTCCGCCACCGCCGAAAGTCACATCCACATAAGTCCCGTCAGGACGGATGTCCAATCCCTCCATGCAAGGAATCAATAGCGCCGGTGTGTGATAAACAATCTCCATAGACATCAGAAATTAAGATTACCCATTTTAGATTGCAACGCCTCAGAGAAATCGGACTCGCCATACAAATCCGCCTCAAAGTTAGCCTTGCTCCAGATTTCGAAGTAATTGCCCACTCCGACGAAAAGCACATCGGAAGAGACACCGATAGCGTCGATATGCCTCTTCTGCAGGAGGACACGACCGCTCGCGTCCAATTCCACCATTTCCACGCCAGCGGTAAACTGACGATAGAGACGGAGATCGTCCTTGTTCCACATGTTCAAGCTAGCGGACAACTGTTCGTTACGCTTCGTCCATTCGGATGTAGGATAGAGTTTCACACACTTGGTAACCGTATCCAGCTGCAGGTACAAAGCGGCGTCGCCCTCCTTTTCCAAAGCGCGACGAAAGGCTGCGGGGACGAACACACGTCCCTTGACATCCAACTTAGCCTCCATGTTACCTAAAAACTGCTGCATACGATTATCTATTAATTCACAATTACAAAGATATATAATTTACTTTTCCCCCACAATGCCCCACTTCACTTTTTTTCAACTCTACATTCACTATTTTTCAACAACTTACAAACACCACTCAACACCTCAGCAAACGCTGATTTTTCAGACAAAACGCGTATATTTGCAATGATTTTTCATAAAGGAAAACACAATGGAAGAAAAAAATAAGTCAACAGACAAAATAAATATTGACGAAATATTAGCGAAAAAATTTCCGAAGGCAAGCAAAAGGATTCCGAAATTCGTCATCAACTACGTAAAAAAAATTATCCACCAAGATGATTTGAACTTTATTTTTAGGGAATATGGTCATTTATGGGGACACGATTTCGCGGAAGCGATCCTCCGAGACTACTTCCACATCAAATTCAACATCATCGGGGAAGAAAACCTCCCCCAAGAGGGCGACAAGGTGATTTTCGCTTCCAACCATCCGTTAGGCGGAGCCGATGGAATCGCACTGATACAGGTGCTCAGCGGGCACTATCCCAACCTGAAACTGCCAGTGAACGACTTCCTCATGTATATCGACAACCTGAAAGATTTCTTCATCCCCATCAGCAAAATCGGGGGGCAGGCGAAGAACACGGGTGCGCTTATCAACGACGCTTGCGCTTCGGACGCGGCGATTTTGTTCTTTCCCGCAGGACAATGTTCGCGTCGACAAGCGGACGGACGCATAAAAGATAACGTCTGGAAAAAAACTTTCATAAAAAAGGCGACAGAATATCAACGAAATATTATACCTTTGTATTTCATGGGTGAGAATTCTAAGTTCTTTTACAACCTTGCCTACTATAGATCAAAATTAGGCGTGAAAATCAACATAGAGATGTTATTTCTCGTCAACGAGCTTTTCAAACAAAAAAACAAAACGTTCACGATTAAAGTAGGAGAACCTATACCGTACGATACATTCACAAAAGAAAAAGCAGAAACGGATTGGGCACAATGGGTTAAGGAGAAAGTTTATCAACTATAACACAAAATCCGTCTTGGAATTCCACCGAAAAACACGAAATGAAATGGAAGACATCATCGCACCCATCAACCCCGACATACTGGTTGAGGAACTTTCGAAAGACAAATTCTTGCGCAAGACCAACAAGTGCGACAACGAAATATACGTTGTCACGCACCACGACTCTCCCAACGTCATGAAGGAGATCGGCAGATTGCGCGAAATATCATTCCGCACGGCAGGCGGGGGCGTCGGTCTATCTTACGACATCGACGAATACGACACGATGGATAAGCCTTACCACCAACTTATCGTATGGAATCCAGAAGAGCGTGAAATCATCGGAGGTTATCGTTACCTCCACGGCTCCGAAGCTTCCTTTTTCGAGGACGGAACGCCTAAACTGACCTCTTCGCACCTGTTCGCCTACTCGGATGAATTCATCAAAGATTATCTTCCTTACACCATAGAACTAGGACGTTCGTTCGTCCGCCCCGAATACCAATCCTCCCGTATGGGCGCCAAGAGCCTTTATGCGCTGGACAACCTTTGGGACGGATTAGGCGCTTTGATGGTATCGATTCCACAATCTAAATATTTCTTCGGAAAGGCGACGATTTACCCTTCCTTCGTCAAGGAGGCGAGGGCTTACATCATGTATTTCATGAAGAAGTATTTTCCGGACAAGGATCACCTTATTTTCCCAAAGAAACCTATCTACTACAACGACAACATCGAGGAGATCGAGAAGGCTTTCTGCGGAGAGAATTACAAAGAGGATTATGCTATTCTGAAAAAACAGATAAAACTATTAGGTCATAATATCCCGCCGCTCATCAACGCTTACATGGCGCTCTCGCCTACCATGCGTACTTTCGGTTCCTGCATCAACGACGAGTTCAACGACGTCATCGAGACGGGTCTGATGATCACCATCGAAGAGATTTTCGAGGAGAAGCGCATCCGCCACGTCCAAACGAATTTGGAGGAGAAACTGAACGAAAACAAGATGGGCGTAGGATACGGCAAGATTTGCTAAAGAGAGATTCTAAAAAACAGAAAGAGGATATGTCATCATGATATATCCTCTTTTTTTGCAGATATCAGGAAATGCATTATTTCTTCTTCTTGATCTTACGCACCTGATCTTTCAGACAAGAGACTAACGCAAAGACGAGATAAGCAACGATCGCACTATCCATAATTAGCACGAAAATCAGACGAACCAGAGAGGAGAGAATATAGTGACTACTCTCAACGGCAACTGGATACCGAGCAAAAAATCTCCATGTTTTTTGGTCTTTATTAACATAAACATTTAGAGAACCTCCCATCTCACACGAGGTGCCCAACACAGCCACCAAAGAGTACGTCACCCCATCGGCCTCTACACAAGGAGAAAATTTATCGTCAAACAATGACCCCTCTTTCACCACTTTTGCCGGGACGACAACGCCATTGTGGACAGCGTCTCATCGCAAATAGAGAGGATATTGAAGATGAAACAATACCCAAACCCGACCCCTAGGAGAAAAGAACATAGAATAGTCCAGCCAATAGTCTCTAAAACTCGCACCAATATCCGTAATATCGAATCCATCATAGTCTAAATCCACAAGTTCTCCCCTGCAGAGTAAACAATCAGATGCCACTAAAAGTTTTAAACGGTTAATATCAAATCGGCGGACGTAATGTCGCAATAGGAAATCAAATCCTTAGGATCAATCTTTATCTGCAAGCCACGCACACCAGCACTGACATAGATGAACTCATAATTCGTAGCGGTGGTATGGATAAAGGGCGGATAGGTCTTCTTCATTCCCAACGGAGAACATCCGCCGCGGATATAGCCCGTCAAACCGAGAATCTCCTTCATCGGCACCAAGGCGCAGTTCTTATTACCAGAGACCTTAGCAGCCAGTTTCAAATCCACCTCCTCAGCGCCAGGAACCACGCAAACGAAGATGCCACTCTTATCACCACGCAATACCAATGTCTTGAATACCAATTCAATAGGCTCATTCAATTGGGCAGCCACATGAATGGCGCTCAAATCAGACTCGTCCACCTCGTAAGGGACAAGCTCATATTTTATCTTCTTACTATCTAACAACCTAGCGGCGTTAGTTTTTTGAATCTTTCCCGCCATTCTCCTTCTGCTGTTTAGTATAAATTCTAAAGGCATCCTCCATCGACATCTCCTGCAATTTGAGTGTCAACAAAGCCACCCTGTTATTCACCGCATAATTAAAGACACGCTCCCGAACATCGTCGGAGCAGCGCAACAAATAGGTGTTGAGTCCTGTCTCCGTGACGGAAAGCACGCTCTCCAGCGCCGACAAAGCCTCAACTGACTGGGAAGAAGAGAATTCCGCTTCGATGAAAAGACCAGCGTCACCATTAGAAGAGACAACCGCGCTCTCCTTGTCGTCCACCGCGATTTTCCCCTTATTGATGATGATCACACGGTCGCAAATAGCGGAGACCTCCTGCATGATATGGGTGGAGAACATCACCGTCTTCTCACGGCCCACCTCCTTAATCAGCGAACGCACCTCATCAATTTGGTTCGGGTCCAAGCCCGTCGTAGGCTCATCCAAAATCAGCACCTCCGGATTAGGAATCAGCGCCTGCGCCAAGCCCACACGCTGGCGGTAGCCCTTCGAAAGCATACCGATTTTCTTTTTGAACTCACGGGTAAGCCCCGTCCGCTCAATCATCTCGTCGACCCTTGCGTTCGCCTCCTTGCCCAAGCCGTACATACCCGCCACAAAACGCAGATACTCACGAACATACATATCAGGATAGATAGGGTTATGTTCAGGCAAATAACCGATTTTGCGGTGCGCCTCCAACAAATTCTTCTCCACATCGATGCCACACACGTCCACCTTACCGCTGTCGGCGTTCAGATAGCCGGTGATAATCTTCATGGTTGTGGACTTACCCGCACCATTATTACCGAGGAAACCAACAATCTCCCCGCTCTTGATGGAAAAACTGATGTCGTTCAAGACCAACTGCTTTCCATAGCTCTTATACAAATGTTCTACCGTTATCGACATAACTATGAACTGCTTTATTTTCTACCGAAATCCGCGGGAATCTCCCCCCAATCCTGCGTCTCCCACTTCCGAATCTGAGTGGTGTAACTATTCTCATGCAGCCATTTCTCCGCACGGGCGATCAAATCGAAAATCTGTTCGTTCTTGCTCGTCCGCTCCAGTTTGGTTTTGCACTTCTTCTGTTTGACCCAAGAGATAGCGTTAGCGCTATCCGAATAGAGAGGCAAAGATATATTTTTCTGCTTCATCAAAGCCAGACCATGCACGATGGCCAGGAACTCCCCGATGTTATTCGTGCCTTGTTCCAACGGACCGAGATGGAAAACCTCCTCGCGCGACCTGAGATAGACACCGCGATACTCCATCTTTCCCGGATTCCCGCTACAAGCCGCATCCACGGCAAGCGCTTCGAGATCAGGACCGCCCGACGTCAGGTTACGGTAATCAGGATATATTTGATTGACGGAAGCCTGTTTCTTACGGTTCTCCTCATATCCGCTATGGAACGCTTCGACAGCCTCCTCCTCAGTCTCGAAAGATTTATACTTCGCACCCGGGAAGTTCTTTATCTGCATCTCACATTCCAACCACGACGAAAAGACACCGATGTCCCTTCCTTGCCAGACAACATAATATTTATTTTTCTTCGCCATTATTGTTCGCCCGCAAATTTATCGAAAGTCATGCCATCCAGCAGTTGCACATAAGCAGGGATAGCGTCACGGATCTCCTTCAAGATGATATATTCGTCGGCCGTATGGGAACGTGCGGAATCGCCTGGACCCAGTTTAATGCTAGGGAAGTGTAAGAACGCCTGGTCGGACAATGTCGGAGAACCGAAAGTGGACATACCCATCTCCACACCCCTCCGCACGATTGGCAGAGACGGAGAGACACCCGAAGAAGTCAGGCGGAACGAGCGAGCCTTGATTTCAGACTCCAGGCTCTTCTCCAAGATTTCGAAAACATCCTGATTGGAGTAACATTCATTGGTGCGGACATCAATCACGAAGGAGCATTCGTCGGGAATCACATTATGTTGAGTGCCCGCATGCACCATCGTCACCGTCATCTTCACAGGACCTAAGAACTCGGAGACCTTCGGTAGACGTTCATTTCGTATCCATTCGATATCTAAGATAGCCTTATAAATAGCGTTCACGCCCTCCTCGCGGGCAGCGTGACCGGACTTTCCGTGAGCAACGCAATCCACCACCATCAACCCCTTTTCGGCGATAGCGATATTCATCCTCGTAGGCTCGCCCACGATGGCGAAGTCCAAATGAGGCAATTCGGTCAGCAACAGTTCCATACCGTTCTTTCCGGAGACCTCCTCCTCGGCGGAAGCGGCAAATATCAAATTATAGGATTGTTTTTTTTCGGACAATAAGAAAAACGTGTAGAGCAAAGAGACGAGAGAAGCTCCCGCATCGTTACTGCCCAAGCCATAAAGGGAACCATGTTCCACCAACGGCTCATGCGGATCCTTCGTCCAGCCAGAGGTAGGGCGAACCGTATCGATATGGGAATTGAGCATTAAAGTAGGTTTCGATTCGTCAAAGCCAGCCCCTATGATCCAAAGATTATTCTCACGACGATGGACCAAATAGCCCATCGATTCAATAAAATTCTGTAAGTAATCAGCGCGACTCACCTCTTCCCTACTATAAGAGGGAATCGTGATCAACGTCTTTAGCAAATCAATCGCGCCATCTTGTGCTTCCTGAAAATCCATAATAAAAAAACGACAAAATATACGCGAATATACAAAAAGAGCGCTAATGAACCAATTTGAAATATTTGTCCAGCACCGCCAAAGATATCAGTTTCTCACGCTTTTTATCTCTGAACTGATCCACATATTCATGCGCATGCTTGATGATTTCACGCGCCTCATCGGGATGCTCGTGGTAATAAGTGACACGCTCCTCCACATCCGAAAAATCAGGTTTCACCTCTATGTAATGATAATTAGGAATAAGAGTCCCCTCCATAAACCACGTTTCGCAAGTAGGTTGGGGCATCACCGCCACGGAATTGGAAGACATCACCCACTTCAGGTTGCTCGCCACGTCATACCCCTCAATCGCCATAATAAACTGGTAATCCAAATGTTCTTGAATCGTCATCTTCGGAGTTCGCCACTCCATAGGAGAATCCGTTTTACGTCCCACGTCACCCACATCAAAGAGCGGATTTCCATAGTACATACGCAAAAAATCCTTGCGGCTTTGCTTATTCGTCACCTTCCCCCTAAAAATCACCTTAAACGACTTCTCTTCGAACGATTTTTCATCATCCACGAAGATGAAATGACGGATTTTATCCAAATTGAGCAATACGGAATTGCCATTGTCCGGAGAAAGAGGTCTGCTCTTCACCACAGAAGGGAGTTTAGGCACAAAGGTCACGTCACCCGACTGCAAATTCCAGCGAAAATCAGGCGAGAAATATCTATTAAACTCATACGTGTCATGATTATAGACGTTGCCACCGCACACCTTCTTCCACGCCTGACGGAGACTCTCCGCCGTTTCAGGCATCTCAAAAGGAGCTTGCATTCCACAATAGTAATCCACACGTTTCCTGATGTAATCCCTATCCTCCCGTCCGTCAATCTCAGCCAAGAGGTGCGGCAATCGCCAACGCAATATGCAACGAGGCGTAAGCAGCCTCATATAGCATTTGAAATAATACCAAAACTTACAATTCTTACCGCTATGGAATGTATAATAGAATTTACGCAACATCACCTTCCGTTATTTGAAATGATTGTCTTCACCATCTTATTAAAATCAGCGCGCTCCAGCAATTTCTCGATGGAGAGATGCATCCTATAGCGCCAATAATTATCAGGGTCAGACGGATTATTAATACGCTCGTTTTCATAATCCGCACAACGAACGTTCGCGTCGATTGAGAGCCAATCCTGCAAAGGCAAAATGACCCAAACGGCAGGAGAAGCCAAATGTCTCTCGACAATCAGCTGACATATCCACGGCTCACAAGATTCCGGAGCCTCCCCATATTGTTTCAACTCATTGTTAAAATAGTTCTGCGTGGAGGTCCTATTCTCCCGCCACCATTGCCGCATCGTGCTCATGTCATGTGTGGAGGTCGTGCAAACAGACATGCGAGGCATACGCTCCAACGAGCCGAACTCCACGTACATCTCCTTAGGCATACGCTGAATTTCCAAACTGAGAATACCCAAATCACGCATAACGGATGGAACACAACCCGGCACCATGCCGAGATCCTCACCGCACACCATCATATTGGTGCAGCGCGTCAACAACTCCAGTTTCTTCACCGCCTGCTCCTTCCAGAACTCCTCATGACGATGATAATAGAAATACTCATATAAATTACGAAGGGCATTCTTCAATCCGTCGTCCGCTATGCGGAAAGCGAGACTTTGGTCCAACGAAATACGGGGATGGTAAAAGCCTTTACGATGACAATCCTCCACGAAATAGACTTGGCAGACAAGGTACATCAAGCCCGTCCTTATATTTTTCTCCTCCTCACTCTTCGGCTCACCGAAAAGCGCGGCGATTTTCGCTTGCGTCGAGACGTTCTCCTTCAAGGCATAAGAATCGTCACCGATACGTTTCAAATATTTCTTCTTAACGGAAGCGCTCTGTTTTCCGAAAAGCTCGTCCAACATCCAGCCGTTGATATGAGGTCTGCAGAAATCGCTTTCATCCAAGGTAATGCCCCATTTACGTATCTCCTCGGCGGACAGAGGCAAAGCCGGGTCGAACTGTCCCAAGAGCCCCATCTCCACATCGGAAGGCACTCTGAAGATACGGAAGAAGCCGAGGATATGGTCGATACGATAAGCGTCGAAACAATGCGACATACATTGGAAACGGTCACGCCACCAAGTGTAGCCGTCCTTCTCCATCTCGCTCCAATTATAGATAGGGAATCCCCAAATTTGCCCCGTCTTGGAGAAATAATCCGGCGGAGCGCCCGCACTACCAGAGCGGTCGAACAAAGAGGGATGTTCCCATACATCCGCACTCTTCGGATTCACGCCGATCGGAATATCTCCCTTTATCGCCACACCGAGACCATGCGCATAATTCACAGCCTCATGCAGCTGTTTATGCAAATGATATTGCACAAAGAAATAGATCGCCACCTTATCATAATCAGGAGCGGTCGAAGAGCAATACTCCTCAATTATCCTATTAGACCAAACAGACTCCCTCCCCCACTCGGAGAAATCGGAGGTCTGATACTTGTCGCGAAGGAAACAAAAGACCGCATAGGTATCGAGCCAGAAACGGTTTCTCCCATAGAAATCCGCATAATCCTTCGAGGCGAAAGTCTCTTTGGCACAAGTTTTATATAACTCCTTGATATACGTCCATTTATACTTATTGACCGCCTCATAATCGACGAAACGACCAGCGTTCAATTTATCCTTTTGGGTTAAATATTTCTTTCTATTCTTCAGTTCCCCTATCGCCTCAACGTTCAGATACATCGGATGGAGCGCATAGACGGATATAGCGCTATAAGGATAAGAGTCACGCCACGTTCCTCTTACC
>CALCUH010000100.1 GCA_937907165.1 uncultured Bacteroidales bacterium
GCTTTGGTTACCGATCAGCCGGGAATTTGCTTGGGCGTCACGGTCGCCGATTGCGTGCCGGTTCTATTGTATGAGGAGAACGGCGGTGTCGTTGCGGCTGCTCATGCGGGGTGGAAGGGGATTGTTTCCAATGTGTTGGGTGAGACGATTAGTGAGATGCGGATGCGCTACGGCGTTACTCCAGACAAAATAAGGGCTGAAATTTTACCTTCCATTTCCTCTCCTTGCTTCGAGGTGGGCGAGGAGGTGGTGGAAAAGTTCGGTGAGGTCTTCCCGACATGTGATATGGATCGTTTTGTCATTACGGGAAAGTATGCGAAGCCTCACATCGATTTGCGGATGGCTGTGCGGCTGCAGTTGCTCTCTTGGGGACTTCCTGGGGATAATGTCTGGTCGAGCCCCGATTGCACCTATTCCGATGCCCGTTATTTCTCGGCGAGGCGCGACGGTTTCCATTGCGGAAGGATGCTGGCGGGCATATTGAAGATATGATTTGGTTTTTCGATGGTTTAATTATCTTTTTCATGAAAAAATGATTAAGTTTGTTTCGTGAAATTATTTTTCTAAGCATATGGCATTTATTGATTTGGTAAGAAAAAGAAGAAGTATCCGTAAGTATGAGGATAAGGTGGTGGAACAGGATAAGCTGCAGGCGATAGTGAAGGCTGCTCTGATGGCGCCGTCGTCGAAGCGTTGCCAGCCTTGGCATTTCGTCATCGTGGACGATAAGGAGACGTTGGTGAAGTTGTCTCTCTGCCGCGAAGCGGGTTCCAAATTTTTGGAGGGGGCGCCTGCCGCCATTGTCGTGTTGGCCGACACTTCCTTGAGCGATGTGTGGACGGAAGATGCGTCCATCGCCGCTGCCTACATGCAATTGCAGGCTGAAGATTTGGGCTTGGGTTCTTGCTGGGTTCAAGTTCGTAATCGTATGAAGGGTTCTGAAGGTACGCTTACGACGAACGATTATATTAGAGAGTTGTTGAACGCTCCCGAAAATTTGAGCGTCGAATGTATCATCGGCGTCGGCTATAAGGGAGAGGAGAAGAATCCTTTCGATGAGACAAGATTGAAATTGGATCGTATATACCAAAATAAATTTTAGATATGGAAACACCTAATAGACAAGCTATTCTTGGCGGAATTCTCGTCCTGTTCGGACTTTTGTTCTTCCTGCGCGCGGCGGATGTGATAGAGGCTGATAATATCTTATTGAGCCCTCGAATGTATCCTTTGTATGCAGCGTTGGCTTTCTATATCGGCAAACAGAACAAAATCGCCGTGGTTTGTCTGGGTTTGTCGGTTATCGCATGGTTCGATAAAATCTATTATTATTTAAGCAGCTATTTCAAATTCATTTGGCCGTTGGCGCTTGTCGTCTTGGGCGTGTTGTTGATAACTGGTGTCGTTAATTTCAAGAAATTAAAGGATAAGAAAGAGGAGGATAGTGAAGATGAAGGTAACGGCGGATCATTCAGTTTGTAAAAAAGGATTGCCTTCGGTTTGTGTCCTTGGGTGCGGCAATTTGGGTACCCATTTGGTGCAGGCGTTATATCATGCGGGATATCCGATTCTGCAATTGTTCAGCCGAACGGTGGAGTCTGCCACCGCTTTGTCCGACTTGGTAGGCGGGGCTCCCTTCACGACGGATTTGTCGAAAATCGACCTCTCCGCTGATTTGTATATCTGCGCATTGAAGGATTCCGTCTTGGTTGATGTCTTGCGGAAGACTCCTCTTCGCGGAAAGCCTATCATCCATACGGCGGGTAGTATGCCTCTTTCTCTTCTTGAAGAGTTTACGGAGGAGGGTGGTGTGCTCTATCCGATGCAGTCTTTCTCCAAGGCGAAACCTGTCGATTTCTCTAAAATACCGATTTTCGTCGAGGCTTCTACTTCTGAGATGATGGAGAAACTGACTGATATGGCGAAGCATATTTCCAAAAGTGTCATGCCTTTGGATACGGAAGGTAGGAAACAGTTGCATTTGGCGGCTGTGTTCGCTTCTAATTTTAGTAACCACATGTACGCTATCGCCAATGAGCAGTTGGCTAAGCTGGGTTTGCCTTTCGAGGTTTTGCTTCCTCTTATCGATGAGACGTCCGGTAAGATTCATACCTTATCGCCTGTCGATGCCCAAACGGGTCCCGCCGTGCGTTATGACCTTAATGTCATTGAGGCCCAGACCAAGCGTATAGAGAACCCGTTGCAACGGAAGATTTATGAGTTAGTGAGCCAATCGATTCATGAGATGGCTCTGGAACATACGGATAACCCTAAGGTTTGAGAATGATGGATTTTAAGTCTGATTTGATGAAAGTGAAAGCGCTGGCTTTCGATGTGGATGGCGTACTATCTTCGGATTGTGTGCCTTTGCATATCAGCGGCGAACCGATGCGTATGGTGAACATCAAGGATGGATACGCCATGCAGTTGGCCGTGAAAAAGGGTTACCATCTGGCTATCATTACGGGTGGAAAGACAGAGGCTGTCAGAAAGCGTTTCGAAGGTTTGGGCATTCAGGATGTCTATATGGGCTCTGCCGTCAAAATGAATGATTTCGACGATTTCGTGAGCAAACATGGGCTTTCGCCCGACGAAGTGCTCTACATGGGCGATGACATTCCGGACTATCCTGTGCTGCAGAAGTGCGGATTCCCTTGTTGCCCTGCGGATGCGGCGCCTGAGATCAAGGCAATCGCTTGTTATATCTCTCCGAAATGTGGCGGACAAGGTTGTGCGCGCGACGTGATAGAGCAGGTGATGAAGGCGAATGGTGATTGGATGTCTGACAATGTCGCTTTCGGTTGGTGATTATATTGTGTTGTAATGTTATGAAGAATATTTTAAAACTGATTCGTTTCCCTTATTTGGTGGCGATTGCGTTGACGCAGTTGGCGATTTTCTTTTTCGTGGTCTCTCCCGTGGCGAATATGGCGGGTGTGCCTGCGGATAAGGTTTTCCCGATGCCGATTCTGATTCTTTTAGTGACCGCTTCCATCTTTACTGCGGCGGCAGGTTATGTTATCAATGATTATTATGATGTGAAGATAGACGAAATCAATCATCCGCTCAAACACTTGGTCGGAAAGTCCATTTCTAAACATACGACGATGGCTATTTTCATTGTTTTGTCTGTCGTGGCTATTTTAACGGGCGCTTCGATCGGACTCTACGCTTTAGTTGAGTTGGATGTACCTTTCTCTTTGGCTTCCACTTACATGTTGCTCTTCCCTGTGCTGATGGGAATCTTGTGGTTCTATTCATCTTCCTATAAACGATTCTTGGTGTTGGGCAATTTCATGGCTTCCGCCTTGTATGCCTTGATTCCTATGTTGGTACCCGTCTATTTCAACTTCTTCTTGACGATGAAGTTCGGGGCGGCCGCTGACGTTATTGATTTCAGTCATCGTTTGTTCTTCATTGTCGCATGTTTCTCTTTCTGCGTGTTCATGTGGATTTTTGTCGCTGAGGTGGCGGACGATTTCGAAGAGGAGAAGGGCGACCGTGAGTTGGAATGTCACTCGTTCCCAATCGTTTGGGGACATACGGTCGCGAAGGCGATCATGTTTGCCGCTATCCTTCTTTTCAATGCGGTTTGCGCTCATGTGGTCTTCCGCATGTTGCCTACCATCTCAATCGAATTGATGCCTTCCATGAGGTATTATATTTGCGCTATGTTGGTGCCTTCCATTGGTGTGGGTTATTTGTTAGCCAAGGCGAATGTGAGGGAGGATTACAAGAACGTGTCGTTTGTCGCAAAGATAATCGCGGTGTTGTGTGTCGCATATAGTGTTGTCTTTTACTTCACCTATGGGAATGTGTAGACATTATAAAATTTGAAAATTATTAATTCTAAATATTAATTATTTATGGCAATAACTCTAATTATTTTGATCGTAGTAGCGTTTATACTACTATGTATCTTTTTCCACTTCGTGCCGGTTTTGTTGTGGATCAACGCGAAGGTTTCCGGCGTTTCGATCTCTTTGGTCCAGTTGTTCCTGATGAGGCTGAGAAATGTGCCTCCTCGTGTTATCGTCGAATGTATGATCGAGGCCCACAAGGCTGGCTTGAAGACCATCACGAGGGATGATTTGGAGGCTCACTATTTGGCTGGCGGTAACATCGTACGTGTCGTTCACGCTTTGGTATCCGCTTCTAAGGCTAACATTGCCATTGACTTCAAGCAGGCGACGGCTATCGACTTGGCGGGTCGTGATGTGTTTGAGGCTGTCCAGATGTCAGTTAACCCTAAGGTGATCGATACGCCTCCTGTTACGGCGGTGGCTAAGGATGGTATCCAGTTGATCGCTAAGGCTCGTGTGACTGTCCGCGCTAACATCGAACGTTTGGTCGGTGGTGCGGGTGAGGAGACCGTTCTTGCCCGTGTCGGCGAGGGTATCGTCTCTTCCATCGGTTCCAGTGAGACTCACAAGATGGTGTTGGAAAACCCTGACTCTATTTCTAAGGTTGTGCTCAGCAAGGGATTGGACGCAGGTACCGCTTTCGAGATTCTTTCCATCGATATCGCTGATATCGACGTAGGTAAGAACATCGGTGCGCAATTGCAGATGGATCAGGCTCAGGCTGATAAGAACATCGCTCAGGCTAAGGCTGAGGAGCGCCGCGCGATGGCGATCGCTCAAGAGCAGGAGATGAAGGCGAAGGCTCAAGAGGCTCGCGCGCTTGTTATTGAGGCTGAGGCTGACGTCCCTAGGGCTATGGCTGAGGCGTTCAGAAATGGTAACTTGGGTATCATGGATTACTATCGTATGAAGAATATCGAGGCTGACACGAACATGAGGGCTTCGATTGGTGGTCCTTCCGCTAATAATAACGCTCAGAAATAAACGTTAACGTTGCTTGATAATCTAGGCGGTCCGCTTTCGGGTGGACCGTCTTTTTTGTGTGGGAATTTTTCCGTAAGCATCTATTCGTCTAATTTGTGTTATGCTTCACGAAAAATATTAATTTTGCATATAAGAATCATTCGTCATGAGAATGGCGTGTTTTAGTTATTCGAACTAGTTATTTTTTGTAATGGGACAAGGACATCCGAAAGGTTTATATTTGCTGTTCGCCACCGAGATGTGGGAACGTTTCAGTTATTATGGCATGAGGGCGCTGTTGGTGCTTTATTTGACCAAGTCTTTCCTCGAAGGAGGTATGGGCTTTTCGGAAGAATATGCTTCTCTTCTTTATGGATTCTTTACGGGTTTTGTCTATTTCACTCCGCTTATCGGCGGTTGGTTGGCTGACAACTATTTGGGGCAGCGCAAGGCGATCGCCATTGGCGCCTTCACGATGATGATGGGGCAGTTTAGCCTCGCTTATGAATCTAATGTCACCTGTCTCTATCTGGGATTATTCCTCCTTATTGTCGGAAATGGTTTCTTCAAGCCTAACATATCGGTCATCGTGGGCAAACTCTATCGCCCTGACGATAACCGTCGGGATTCCGCCTTCACCATTTTTTACATGGGTATCAATGTGGGCGCTTTCTTCGCACCTCTCTTGACGGGCTACATGGCTTTGCATTACGGCTATCGCTATGGCTTCTTGACGGCTGGTATCGGTATGTTGATCGGTCTGCTGATTTTCACTCGATTGGGTCGTAAGTATTTAGGTGATATCGGTATGGCTCCTTCTGTCGTCAAGTCCGACGAGTCTCAGGAAAACGTTCCTTTGACGAAGGAGGAGAAGGATCGTACGCTGGCGATTGTCGTCTTTGTCTTATTCAGTGTCTTTTTCTTCGCCGGTTTCGAACAGGCGGGTAGTTCCATGACGCTCTACACGGAGAAGTATATCGACCGCACGCTCGGTTCCTTTGTGGTGCCTACCGAATGGTTCCAGTCTGTGAACCCTTTGCTGATTGTGGTTTTGGCGCCTCTGTTGACGTTGTTGTGGAAGAGACTCTCTTCCGTCGGTAAGGAACCGAACATCCCTTTGAAGATGTCGATGGGTATGATTTTGTTAGGTGTCGGTTTCCTTGTGTTGTACGGCGCGGTTTGCGCGCGGGGTGGGGATGTACCTGATGAGACTGTCAAGGCTAACATCCTATTCATGCTTTTCGCCTATTTCTTCCACACGTTGGGTGAGCTCTGCCTCTCTCCGATAGGTCTCTCCATGGTCTCCAAACTCTCGCCTGTGAAGTTGGCTTCCCTGATGATGGGGGTCTGGTTACTGAGTAGTTTCTTCGCCAATATCCTCGGTGGATTCCTCGCTTCCTATACGACCCAAGTGGGCGCAGGCGTGATTTTTATCTCCATCGCCTCTTTCTCTGTCGTTCTTGGCTTGGTTTTGTTGTCCCTGAATCGTTGGTTGGTGCGCAAATCGCATGGTTTACTCTGAAAATTCTGCCATTTTGTCACAAATGAACGGATGGCACGAATCTTGATGATTCGTATATGTTGAAAATAATATAACTAAAACATATACGATATGCAGAAAGGAAGCATTGGGGTAACGACGGATAACATCTTCCCCGTCATCAAAAAATTTCTTTACAGTGATCACGAGATTTTCCTCCGTGAGTTGGTTTCGAATGCGGTAGACGCTACGCAAAAACTGAAGACTTTCGCCTCTGTGGGCGAGTATAAGGGTGAGTTGGGCGACTTGACTGTTAATGTCAAGGCCGACAAGGATGCCGGAACGCTTACCATCTCCGATCGTGGTATCGGTATGACCGAGGAGGAAATCGACAAATATATCAACCAAATCGCCTTCTCCGGCGCTGAGGAGTTCCTTGAGAAGTATAAGAATGACGCTAACGCGATTATCGGTCATTTCGGCTTAGGTTTCTATTCCTCTTTCATGGTTTCCAAGCGTGTGGATATCATCACGAAATCGTTCAAAGAGGGTGCCAAGGCTGTGAAATGGTCTTGCGATGGTAGTCCTGAGTATACATTGGAGGATGTGGACAAGGCGGACCGCGGTACGGATATCGTCTTGCATATCGATGATGAGAACAAGGATTTCCTTACGGACTATAAAATCACGGAACTGCTTCGTAAGTATTGCAAGTTCCTCCCTGTGCCTGTGGCTTATGGCAAGAAGAAAGAGTGGAAGGACGGCAAGGAGGTCGAGACGGATGAGTTGAACGTGATCAACAATACGAACCCGGCTTGGACGCGTAAGCCTGCCGAACTGAAGGATGAGGATTACTTGTCGTTCTACAAGGAGTTGTATCCTACGGCTGATGATCCTTTATTCAATATCCATCTGAATGTGGATTTCCCTTTCAACCTTACGGGTATCCTCTATTTCCCTAAAATCAAGAATAATTTCGAGGTTCAGAAGAATAAAATTCAACTCTATTGCAATCAGGTCTTTGTGACGGATTCCGTGGAGGGCATCGTGCCTGACTTCCTGACTTTGCTTCATGGTGTCATCGATTCTCCGGACATTCCGTTGAACGTCTCTAGAAGTTATTTGCAGAGCGATAGCAATGTGAAGAAGATTTCCAGCCACATCACCAAAAAGGTGGCAGACCGCTTGCAGGATATTTTTAAGCAACAACGTCCTGAGTATGAGAGCAAGTGGGATGACCTGAAGATCTTCATCGTATATGGTATGCTGACCGACGAGAAGTTCGCCGAGCGCGCCGAGTCGTTCGCTTTGCTGAAAAACGTGGACGGTAAATACTTCACGTTTGAGGAGTATAAGACCTTGATTGAGCCTAACCAGAAGGATAAGGATGGTAATCTCGTTTATCTCTACGCAACGAACAAGGAGGCGCAACACTCATTCATCGAGGCCGCTAAGAGCAAAGGGTATGATGTCTTGATGATGGACGGACAATTGGATCCTCATTTCATTAGCCGCTTGGAGCAGAAGTCTGAGGGCAAGGCTCGCTATACCCGTGTGGACGCCGACGTCATCGACAAGCTGATCATGAAGGAGGATATGAAGAAGGTCGAGTTGCCGAACGAGCAGCAGAACGCCCTTATCGATATGTTCAACTCACAACTTCCGAACAATGATAAAACAAGCTTCATCATCACATTCGAAAGCTTGTCCGCCGATAGCCTTCCTGTTTGCATCACGCAGAACGAGTTCATGCGTCGTATGAAGGAGATGTCCGCTATGCAGGGCGGCATGAATTTCTACGGAGAGATGCCGGATTCCTATAATTTGGTGGTCAACACCTCCCATCCGTTGATTTCCCGCATTTTGAAGGGCGAGGAATCCGCTTGCGGGGAGAAGGTGAATCCGTTGGTGGCTAAGTTGGACGAGCTCTCTAAAAAGCGCGCCGAACTGATGGGCGACAAGAAGGAAGCTGATTTGCCGGATCCGGTGAAGGAAGAGGTGAAGAAGTTGGACGACGAGACCAAGAAGGTGCGCGATGACAAGAAGGATGTTTACGTAAAGTATGCGTCCGACAACAAGGAGTTGCGTCAGTTGGTCGATTTGGCTCTCCTTTCCAATAATTTGTTGAAGGGTGAGGCGCTCAGCGCGTTCATCCGTCGCAGCGTAGAGCTGATTTGATGATTTTAAGAAACAATGATTATAAAGCCGTGCGGAAACGTACGGCTTTTTTTGTGTTTGAATATTAATTAATTTTCTATAAGTTATGTTTAAAAAATCATTTGTAAGGATGCGGTTTTAGATTTTAGCCTAATTTCCATCGAAAAACATATGAATCTCCCGCAAATATCGTATCTTTGCGGCGTTATGGGAAAGTTGTCGATACACGACCTTCGTTTTGGGAGAAGGTCTTTTCTATAAAACTGATGATAAATAGTTTTTTATTAGGATAATCAGAAGTTCTTTATTAACTTTAGAATTACGCGTTAAATTAAAAGGTGTGAAAGAAATAATAAAACAATAATAAAATCAAATACGGAATTGCTTATGAAAAGAACATTACTCTTTTTATCATTCATTTTGGGGGTTGCGTTCAATCTGTTCGCGGCAACGGGTACGTACATTACTGATATCGCTGTCTCTGCTGCAAGTGACGAGGATGAAGCGAAAAGTGCTTTGACAAAAGCTGGATATAGAATAATCGATAAAGATGCCAATGCGGGTGCGGGTAAATATACTGATTTTATCTACATTGGTTATAAAACCAATGAGGATGAACCGAATGGTAAACCCATTTGTGATTTGATTGTTTATGATGATGGCATTTTTATGGGGAATGATTATATTTCGTATCATGTTTTTACCGTAATAGATGAAAATAATAATGAAATAGACTATTACCCGGTAAAATGTTTGGGAGAATCTAATGGTGATTTGAATCAAGGATGCGCAGACTCGCACGCCTTGTTTTTGTACTGTGCGCGTTCGGGAGCTCCTGCGATTACAGGCATAGGTCTCTCTAACAAAATACAACAGGGTACGGACAAATATATCGCACAGATGGTGAAAAGGGATAATCTTTATGGTTATTCCTTCACTGGAGAAAAAGCTGATCTGAATCTAACGGCTGGTGGTGAAGACCTTTGGCTTTGGTTTCAAAGACCTAATGGTGATATAGTCCAAGAACATACATGGGTCAATGGTTTTTGTACTGAGTGTGGCGCATACCAAAAACCTACAAGAAAAAACAATAACGAGTATCAAATTACCAATGCGGGGAACTTATATTGGTATATTCAGAATGCACATACAGAAGTTCCTGGTGCCAAAGCGGTTCTCACGACGGATATTACCATCAATTCCAATGTGTTAAACACATCCGGTACTTTAAACACTGCTCAAACGAGTTCTTTCAGGAAGTGGATTTTGTCGAAAGATGACTTGGTCATTGAGGGAAATAACTATACCATCAGCGGTGTTTATTTCAAAGATGCGACTGTGGATTATGTCGGACTATTGGCACATGGCATGGTCTCTGATTTGAAGTTGAAGGATTCTTATTTTGAAGGTGCGAATTATGTCGGCGCATTCTGTGGAGAAGGTAAGACCACGAATTGTTCCGGTAAGGCTATCGTGAAAGGAAAAGATTACGTGGGTGGAGTCTGCGGATCTACCGATGATTATATTTCTAATTGCCATGGTACGTTCACTGTTTCTGGTGAAAATTATGTGGGAGGAATTGCTGGCTATGCTCGTGGTATTGTAAATTGTTATAATGAGAATGCCGTCCAAGGCAGAAAATATGTAGGTGGAATTTGCGGAATGGGTGTTGCTGATACTTGCTATAACACGGGAAAGGTGACTGGCGAAAGTTATGTGGGAGGAATTACCGGTAGAGGTGCAGTAATTATTAATAATGCAGTTCATGGTGAGTCTACATACATCTATTTTTGCCGTTGCTATAACACAGGCGAAGTCTCCGGAAATGAATGTGTGGGCGGAATTTGTGCATATGGAAATGGAGGCAAGATTGAGGAGTGTTTCAACAGAGGTTCAATCGTTGGTGAGGATGACGAATTAGTTAGTAGCAATATTGGTGGTATTAGCGGATGTGGATTGTATATAATTAATTGCTTTAATTTGGGTGCTGTGTCGGGAAACACTTCTGTCGGAGGGTTGGCTGGTTCTGATCGTATTGTTGAAGAATCTGGTAATATCCTAAATTCTTATAACATGGGAACGGTAAAGGGAAGTAACAAATGTGGAAATATTGTTGGAACTGCATCGTCGACTTTAGACTTGTCTTCATGCTATTATCTCTCCTCTTTGGCGATGCAAAATGATGGAAATGCGATCCCAATGAACGCATCTGATTTTGAGAATGGAGAACTGGCGTTCATACTCCATCATTTTTCTATCAAATATTATGATGGCAGCGTTTGGGGACAGAAGCTGGGTACGGATGATTATCCTACTTTCCGTGACATGGCGGGTACTTTCAACGTGACATTGAACGTGGATGGAGACGGAACGGTAACGGGTGCTGGTACTTATGCTTTCGGTGATTCCGTTCGCTTGGTTGCTACTCCTGATAAAAATATAAACTTTAGAGGTTGGAGCGATGGCGTGAAGGATCAAGTTCGATATGTCCACAACACAACGGATTTGACCGCTACATTCTCCCCATCCCGAATCGTGGTCTATGTGGAGTCGGATGGTAACGGAACGGTTACAGGTGAAGGTGTTTATGATGATCGAGAGAAGTTTACTATAGAGGCTCAACCTGCGGAGAATTACCGATTCAACCGCTGGACATTGAAGCATGTCGCTCCGACGAAGACGTTTGACACTATTGATTCAAGGCCTTATAGGGCAGTTTGGTCTATTATTCCGGATTTGGCGGCGAACAATGTGGTTGACGATACAGTGTGGTTTACCGCCCATTTTGTCTTGGCTGACTATAATATTAGCGTTGAAGCGGATGGAGACGGTGAGGTTACTGGAGCTGGCCTATATACCGCAAAATCAACTGCTACGCTTACCGCCACGGCGAAAGAGGGTTCCCATTTCGTGAAATGGAGCGATGGAGAGACGAACGCTTCTCGTGAGGTTGTTGTCACTTGCGATAGTGTATTCACCGCTATTTTCGAACCTGTGATAGTTGATTCGACTGTTGTTTCGGATATTTTGGCTGACGACGAAATCGTGGAGGTTGTTTACTATAACGTAAGCGGTCAGAGATTGGCTCGTCCTCAAATCGGTGTGAACATTGTGTCGGTTCGTCACCAGTCCGGACGAATGGAAATTGTGAAACAGATTGTCGGAGAATAAAATTTTTCAAGGGGATAGAGCAACTTCATCTTCTTGCGTTGATAGATAAAAAGGGAAGGGGCATGCCGATT
>CALCUH010000101.1 GCA_937907165.1 uncultured Bacteroidales bacterium
CATATCCATCTCAACGTGGATTATCCGTTTAACCTGACAGGTATATTGTATTTCCCCAAGATCAAGAGCAACTTGGATGTGCATAGAAACAAGATTCAACTCTACTGCAATCAGGTCTTTGTTACCGATAGTGTAGAAGGCGTTGTCCCCGAGTATCTTATGCTCCTCCATGGTGTGCTGGATTCTCCCGATATCCCTCTTAACGTCTCCCGTTCCTACCTCCAGAGCGACGGCAATGTGAAGAAGATTTCCGGGTTGATGACGCTGACGACCGGACGGATTTTTAGGCTGGTGAAGCCCAGCTTCCTGCCCTTATAGGTGATCACCGCATCGGGGCTCACCTCGCTGCCCGCCGCCGGAATGGTCAGGACGGTCGCTACGGGGAGCACGTCGCTTGGATCTCCGCCTTTCTCGAAGAACGACCAAGCGTCCGTCTCGTAGAAGCCGATGGCGATTGCCTTGGAGGTATCGATGACGCTGCCGCCGCCTACCGCCAAAACCAGTTGCACGCTCTCCTTCTTAGCTAATGCGATGCCCTCTAAGACCTTTTCGTAGGTTGGGTTGGCTTGTACGCCCGAAAGTTCCACGTGTGCTACGCCCGCTTCGTTGAGCGAGGTGATAACCTCGTCATAGAGTCCGCTGCGCTTGATGCTGCCGCCACCGTAGACGATTAACACTTTATCGGCGAACGGTTTGATCCGTGAACCGATCTTCTTTTGTTGGTCTCTACCGAAGCAGAGTTTCGTGATGCATTGGAAAGAAAAATTGTCCATATTATTTTATAAAAACATTTATACGTTCGCGAACTTACTAAAAATTAGGCGTGTGGTATCTCCGATGGAGATTTTTCTCCGTGGGGACGATTAGTAAAAAATGAGCCAGCGGATATCTTTGTGGACGATGCTTTTAAGAATGATGCGGAGAAAATCCTTGAAAGTAGTCCAACTATGCACCCCCTGGATTTTATAGCCCATGTTGTGGCAGATGATTCCGAATAGTGTCTCCATGGAGTGCGCCAAGGTGCCGGAATCGCCCGTCTTGAGGTTCGAACGGAAATCTTCCGCGGTGTATTTTTTCTCAAGTATCTTTTTGATAATCTCGCTTCGGCAAAGGAACATGGTGCCGGCGCAGAACACATAATCCTTTTTGTAGGGCACACTATATTTCTCGCAGAGCAGTTCCGTGGTGGCGTTGTTTGTCGCGCTCTCCTGTTTAATCAGGAAATTTTTGGAGCAGACAATCCCTGTTTTCGGGAATGAGATGCGTTTGAACGCTTTCTTGAAGTTATATTCAGAGCCTAATAGGGGAGTGATTAGACCATTCCTGAACCCGTTCCCATGGTAATGAATATGGTTGAGAGAAGGCGACGTGTTGCAGTTCTTGGTATGGATTTTCAGAATGTAATCGTATTCGTTCAAGTCATATTTGCCCATTGCCAGGAAGAAGGGATAGACGTCATATCCGCAGTTCTCCACCACAAGGAATTGGGCGTTCGGAACCTGTGCGGAAATCTTACTTGAGACGTCGGAATCCTCGTGGGTGAGCGTGACAATCAGATCGAAAGGCACGGAGACGTTAGACAATTCTTTTAAAAAGAAATCCGTTTGCTCCGTGTAGTAGAGGTGTATGTGAATCAATAATTTATTTGCCATAAGAAGTCCTCTCTATTCTTTTGCGGGGAAAATGTGGCTGATGCCCTGCTCGATATGTTCCAGTCTCACCTCCACGCCGAACTTTTGGGAGATATGTTCCGCCAAGTGTTGCGCGGAGTAGACGGAGCGGTGTCTGCCGCCAGTACATCCGCACGAGAACATGAGAGAGGTGAACCCCCGTTCCATGTAGCGGAGCACGTGAGCGTCCGCCAAGGCGTAGATATGTTCCAAGAAGTTTTTCATCTCCCCGTTGGCTTCTATGAAGTCGATCACCTCTTTGTCCAGTCCCGTCAGTGGCTTGTATTGGTCGTAGCGACCCGGATTGTGCACGCCGCGACAGTCGAAAACATAACCGCCCCCGTTGCCGGAGTCGTCGGCTGGGATACCTTTCTTGTAGGAGAAACTGAATACTTTTACAACCAACGATTTATTGTCTGGCAACGTCTTCTTTTGAAATTGCGGAAGTTCCGCCACTTGGCTTAAAATTCGAACCAGGTAAGGGTAATCTTTGTAAGAATTCCTCTTTAGCAAATCCTTTAAGTTCGAGAGAGCGAACGGAATGCTTTCGATGAAGTGAGGCTTCTTTTCGAAAAGTCCCCTGAACCCGTAGGCGCCCAACACCTGTATGGTGCGGAATAGAACGAATACGGAAAGCGTGCGTTTGAATTCGTTTGCGTCAATCTTCTTGTAGCGGCTGGCGGATTGGATATATGCATCCACAATACGTTCTCTGAGTTCTTCGGGGAAATTCGCTTTCGCCTGCCAAGCGAACGAAGCCACATCGTAGTAAATCGGTCCTTTTCTACCTCCTTGGAAATCAATAAAGTAAGGATTCCCGTCTTTTATCATGATGTTGCGCGACTGGAAATCGCGGTAGAGGAATGTGTCGCTGGAATTTTGCAGAATGAATTCGCAAAGACGGTTGAAATCCTCTTCCAATTGAGGTTCGGAAAATTCCAATCCGGTGAATTTCAGGAAGTCATATTTGAAATAATTCAGATCCCAAAGGATGGAGCGTCGGTCCATTTCCGGGATAGGGTAGCAGAGGGAGAAGTCCAACCCTTGAGCTCCTTTGAATTGGAGGTCGGGTAGCAAGGTGATGGTTTTAAGAATTAAATTTATCTCCTCCTCGCTGAAATGTCCGCTCTTAGCGCCCCCTTGAATAAGGCTGAATAGGGAAGTTCCTCCCAAATCCTCTTGGAGATAGTGCAAGCCATCTTCAGAGGCTATGATGAGTTTGGGCGTGTTTAAGCCCTGTTGGGAGAAGTGTTGGGCGAGATAGACGAACGAGGCGTCCTCTTCCCTGTTGGTCCCTTCCGTCCCGATTAGGGAATGATGGGCGGATTGGAGACGGCAATATTTTCTGTTCGATCCTTCCCCCTTGATTTTTTCGCAGTGGGGATCTTCACCTGTCACTTTTTTGAAAAGTGCGATTAATTCTTCCATTCTGACTTTTTATTTTTAACAAAGGTAGTTATTTTTGCATCTATGATTGTTTTTAACACGACATATTTAGTGCCTAAAAATTTGGAGACTGTTTTTTTGGCGTGGATGAAGGCGGAATATGTGCCTGCTGTCATGGATACCCATTTGTTGGGATCGCCTCGGTTGTACAAGGTCTTAGTGAATGAGGATGAGGGAATTACCTATTCTTTACAGTTCGATGCGGAGGGCGTGTCGCAGATGGCGGATTTCAAAAAACGTTGTTTGCCCGAGATGGAGCGGATGGTGTTTGAAAAGTTCGGGGAGGCTCTCCTCCATTTCTCTTCCTATCTGAAATCATGTGAGTTATGAGTCCTGTGGGGAAAACGGTTGTGGAGCGTGTCATCTTGGGAATTGACCCGGGTACCAACCTGATGGGGTATGGAGTGATACGCACGATGGGCAACAAGGCGGAATTCGTGCAGATGGGGGTGTTGGACATCCGGAAGGTGGGAGATACCTACATGAAACTGAAGGCAGTCTACGACAAGGTGATAGAGTTGGTGGAGACTTACTTGCCCGATGAGTTCGCCATCGAGTCCCAGTTCTTCGGAAAGAATGTGCAGTCCATGCTGAAATTGGGTAGAGCGCAAGGTGTCGCGATCGCAGCGGCGTTGCAGCGAGATTTGCCCATTGCGGAGTATGCTCCCTTGAAGATTAAAATGTCTATTACGGGCAATGGAGCCGCTTCCAAAGAGCAGGTGGCCTATATGTTGAAACGGCAGCTGAACATTCCTGACGAATCCATGGAGAAACATCTGGACGCCACCGACGCTTTGGGTGTGGCTTTGTGCCATTTCTTCCAGATAAATAGGGCGGTGCCGGAAAAACATTTCAATAGTTGGAAAGATTTTGCGGCGAAAAACGAAAAGCGGGTGAGCGGTTGGAAGGAATTAGTAGAAGAAAAAAATAAAAAGGATTAGAGTCATTATGGAATACGTGAAATTTGAATCTGACAAATATATGCAGAGTTTGGAGCATGTGCGTGTGGATAGTGCCGCCTGGGGGAAAATGCGGGGTCCCGACGAAGCGTTCACTATGCTTCGGATAACGAATGTCACGCTTCCTTTCCGAAAACAAGCGGATGCCCTGTTCCTTATGTTGAAGTATCGTTTTGTGGAGCGGGAAGGAAGGCAGATTCCCGTGTTTGTACGCATCTTCCTTAGCGACGCCGCCAATCAGGAGCGTGATGTCCTTGACCGATGGTCGTCTTTGGGCATCCCATGCGCGGTTTCAATAGTGCAGCAGCCACCGTTGGACGGTACGAAGATAGCGGCCGGTGTCTATTCCGTGGCTGGCGCCGAACTCTCCGTGGCTGGTGCTTTGCATCGTGCTCGCATCGATGGCTATGACCATTATTGGTTGGGAAACGAAACTTCCCAGGAGGGCGATTCACAAAGTCAGACGGCATCGCTACTTGAAAAATACGAGAATGAGCTTGGTAAGGTGGGGTGTGCTTTCGCCGATAATTGTGTGCGCACTTGGTTCTTTGTCCAAAATGTCGACGTGAACTACCATGGCGTGGTGGTCGGACGTCGGGAAAACTTTGCGGAGATCGGTTTGACGGAGCATACGCATTACATCGCCAGTACGGGAATCGAAGGACGCTCTTCCGATCCGAAAGCCCTCGTGAAAATGGATGCCTATGCTATCGCAGGGCTGAAACCCGGACAGCAGCAATACCTTTATGCGAAGACACACCTCAACCCGACATCCGAATACGGAGTCACTTTTGAAAGAGGGGTCAAGGTGAAATACGGAGACCGTAGCCACTTATTCATCTCCGGAACCGCTAGCATAGATAACAAGGGTGCGGTGGTGCATATCGGTGATATCCGTAAGCAGACGGAAAGAATGTGGGAGAATGTGGAGAAACTTCTCGAAGAGGGAGGCGCCACTTTTAACGATGTCGCCCATATGCTCGTTTATCTTCGGGATGTGGCGGATTATGAAACGGTAAGAAACATGTTCGAACAGCGTTTCCCGATGGTCCCTAAGGTTTTCTTGCTGGCACCCGTATGTCGCCCCGCATGGCTTATCGAGATGGAGTGCATGGCGGCGGTCAAGGAAAACAATCCGGATTTCCCAATCTTCTGATTCGTTCCTTCTCTAGTTTTTTTTACGATATAAGGTGTTTGCTTCCATTAAGGGAGGATTCAATGAATTTGCCGTGATATTTTATCTCATCCTATTTGATTATAGAATAAAAACGCATATATTGCGTACACTTTTAGTGTGAGTGTTAATTCACCATTTTATATTGATTTATAATTTGATGGTAATATAAACTTTTCGGTTTTTTTCGTTCGCTCTTGCTGGCTTATGGGAGGGAATCGAATTTATCTGAAAACCATTTATAGAACCTTCCATAACACAATTTTTTGTTCATGGGAAAAGAAAAGTTTCTGTTGGAATATTCTTTCGGACATGTTTCTCCGGAGGGATTGTGGATTGATATTAGTACGCCAAACGGGCTCTCTTGCTGGTTTGCGGACAAGGTGTTCCTTGAGAATGGGGTCTTGAATTTTGTGTGGGGAAAGGCCGAGGCGATGAAAGCAGAGATTCTCCAGCACCGTAGCGGATTTTATGTGCGTTACCATTGGTTGGACGATCCGGACCCCAAAAGTTTTTTCGAGTTGAAGATGTTGTGCGATGAATTGACGATGGACGTTGTGCTAGTTGTGACGGATTTTTGCGCTCCTGGAGAGAAGGAGGATGCTGTTAGTCTGTGGAACGAACAAATTTCATCTTTGAAAAAGGCGTTGGGCGCTTGATGTTTTTTTGGTAACTTTGCGCCGTATTTATTTTTTAGTGATGCGTTTAAAAAGATTATATTCGTTCTTACTGAAAGAATTTTTAGGCACTTTCGGGGCGACATTCTTCGTCTGTCTCTTTATTGTCTTGATGGAGTTTCTATTCCGTTACATCGATGAGATGGTCGGTAAAGGCTTGGAGTTCTCCATCTTGTTCCAGTTTTTTTGCTATGCGGCACTCTCTTTGGTGCCTATGGCTTTGCCTTTGTCTATATTGTTAGCCTCTCTCATCACGTTTGGTGGATTTGGAGAGAGGTTGGAACTTTTGGCGATGAAGGCGGCCGGTATATCGCTGACTAGGATTATGCGCCCTTTTATTGTAGTGATGAGTCTCCTCAGCGTGGGGGTTTTCCTATATTCCGAGATTGCGATTCCTGCGATTCAGACAAAATTGTACACTCTCCTTTTCTCTATGAAACATAAATCTCCTGAGGTGGAGATTCCGGAGGGTTCTTTCTATTCGGGAATAGATGGTTACAATTTCTATGTTAGGAAGAAAGACAACACTACCAAATTGTTGTATGACATTAAAATCTATGATTTCTCTGATGGCTTTAATAATGCGGTCGTTATGGCTGCCGATTCGGGAAGATTGAAATCGTCTGATGATAAAATGAGTATGTTACTCATGCTCTATTCCGGTGAATCCTTCGAAAATTTGAAAGATCAGCAGGTTGATAGCAAGAGTGTCCCTTATCGTCGCGAGACTTTTTCTTATAAGGAGATTGTGATAGACTTCGACGCAAATTTCAATCAAATGGACGAGTCTGTCATTTCTAACAAGTATATGGGTAAGAATTTGGCGAAGTTGACATGTGACATGGATTCCATGATGGCGCATGCTGATAGCTTGGATAATGCCATGCTGGCGTTGTATTGGCCGACCTATTTCGACCGAGGGCTAAACTCCATTCATTCATTGTCGCAATTTGATTCGTTGCCTTCCCATACGGAATATACTTTCGAAAAATTGACAGCGGGTTTCACCTCCACAAAAATGTTGGAGGTGTGTAAAAGTGCGACACGGGCGGCAAATCGTTTGAAAATTGACATGCCATTTGTCCATGACTCCAAAAAGACGGATGTGAAACGTACCCATCGTTTTGATATCGAACGGCATAAAAAATTCACACTCTCGTTAGCTTGCCTTGTGTTCTTTTTAATCGGTGCCCCCCTTGGAGCTATTACGCAAAAGGGTGGAATCGGTGGTCCAGTCGTCTATTCTGTCTTGCTCTTCATCTTATACTATGTGATTGATAATTCCGGCTATAAGGTGGCGAGAGACGGCATGTGGGTGGTATGGCAAGGTGTTTGGTTGAGCACGTTCGTGTTACTGCCGTTAGGGTTGATATTGACTTACTTCGCCGCTAAGGACAAATCGTTTAATCTGAAAAATATATTTCCGAAACTTTTCAAGAAGAAGGAAGCCGAAGCGGATGATGAAAAATCTTTGGATTTATCGGATGTGATCAATCAGCTCAGCTCCGGAGAAAATCTTCCAAAATTAGATGATAAAAATAATAACCAATAGAAATGGAAACATATAAGCTAAATGATATAGAAGATGCTATCGAGGATTTCAAAGAAGGAAAATTCTTGATTGTTGTTGATGATGAGGATAGGGAGAATGAGGGTGACTTCATTACCGCCGCTGAATTAATCACACCTGAGAAGGTGAACTTCATGCTGAAGGAGGGTCGTGGTGTGCTTTGTTGCCCTGTCACATTGTCTCGTTGTGAGGAGCTGAAACTGGACAAACAGGTGTTCAATAACACTTCTGTATTGGGTACTCCGTTCACTATCACGGTGGATAAATTGGAGGGTTGCTCGACGGGTGTGTCTGCTGCCGACCGTGCTGCTACTATCCGCGCTTTGGCTGACCCTAAGTCCGTGCCTGACACGTTCGGCCGTCCGGGGCATATCAATCCGCTCTATGCTCAGGACAAGGGCGTCTTGCGTCGTGCGGGGCATACGGAGGCTGCTGTGGATTTGGCTCGTTTGGCCGGCCTGCATCCTTGCGCCGCATTGATTGAAATCATGAACGAGGATGGTACAATGGCGCGCCTTCCTCAATTGATGGAACGCGCAAAGAAATATGGCATAAAAATCATCTCCATTAGGGATTTGATCGCATATAGGATAAAGTCAGAGTCGCTCGTGGAAAAAGGCGAAACAGTTCACCTACCTACTAAATATGGTGATTTTATGCTCACTCCTTTCCGCCAGAAATCGAACGGGCTTGAGCATGTGGCTTTGGTAAAGGGATCGTGGAAACATGACGAGCCTATCCTTGTACGCGTCCACTCTTCTTGCGCTACGGGCGACATCTTCGGCTCTTTGCGTTGTGAGTGCGGCGAACAGTTGGAAGAGGCTATGAAACGTATCGAACAGGAGGGGAAAGGCGTTCTCATCTATATGAACCAAGAGGGGCGCGGTATCGGTCTGATGAATAAAATCAAGGCTTATAAACTTCAGGAGGAGGGCTATGATACGGTGGACGCTAATATCCATCTCGGTTTCCAACCTGACGAGCGTGATTATGGTGTTGGTGCGCAGATTTTGCGTGAATTGGGCGTGACGAAGATGCGTTTGATGACGAACAATCCAGTGAAGAGAATCGGTCTTGAGAGCTTCGGATTGGAAATTGTCGAAAACGTCCCTATAGAGATTAAACCGAATAAGTTTAACGCGTTCTATATCAAGACGAAAAAGGAACGTATGGGGCACGAACTGCATCTCTAATCGAAAAGAATTAATTTTAACGTTTAACGTAAATAATAAAGAAAATGATTTTAAATGTATTATTACAAGCGGTTGAGGCTACAGCTGCCGCTGAACCGGAAGTGGCGAGCCTGAACTTGTTCGAATTGGCCAAGGCTGGCGGATGGATTATGATTCCATTACTTCTGTTGTGTATTTTGGCAGTCTATATTTTTGTGGAGCGCCTGCTTGTGATTCGTAAGGCTTCCGTTAAGGATCCTACGTTCATGGATAAGATTAAGGATTATATCAATGAGGGCAAAATCGACGCTGCCCTTAACCTTTGCAGAAAGACCGATACTCCCTACGCTCGTATGATCGAGAAGGGTATCATGCGTTTGGGTCGCCCGATGAACGACGTGATGGTCGCTATCGAGAATGTGGGTAACTTGGAGGTCGCTAAGTTGGAAAAGGGTCTTTCCCTTTTGGCCACTACGGCCGGCGGTGGTCCTATGATCGGTTTCTTGGGTACGGTTGTTGGTATGATCCAGGCTTTCTTCAATATGTCTAACGCTGGTAACAATGTGGACGTCAGTCTGCTCGCTGGTGGTATCTATACGGCTATGGTGACGACCGTCGGCGGATTGATCGTAGGTGTCATCGCTTATTTCGCGTATAACTACTTGATATCCCTCGTGGACAAAGTGGTGAGCAACATGGAAGCTCGTTCCATGGAATTCATGGATATTCTTAACGAGCCAGCGTAATTCTTTAATGGAAATTAGTTATGGCACTGAAAAGAAGAAGCAAAGCTGAAGCGGGTTTCAATATGTCGTCCATGACGGATATCGTCTTTTTGTTGCTGATATTCTTCATGTTGACTTCCACGGTGGTGCATCCAAACGCCATCAAATTGATGTTGCCGCAAAGCAAACAGCAGACTTCCGCTAAGCCGATTACCCGTGTGACAATCGACAAGGAACTTAATTATTATGTGGCTTCCGGAAATGAGAAGGAACGTCCTGTCTCTTTCGAGGAGATTGAGCCTTTCCTGCAGCAGCAGGTGTTGGACGAGCCGGATATGTATGTCGCGCTTTATGCCGACGAGACGATTCCTTACGGTGAAGTCGTAAAGGTGTTGAATATCTGCAACGCGAATAAATTCAAACTGGTTATCGCTACGAGACCTCAGAAAGATTAGCCCATGGAGGATAACGGACAAAAAGAGAAGATCATCGCACTGGTTGTTTCCCTTGTGTTGCATCTGTTGCTGATCATTCTTATGTTAAATATTTACCTTGAACATGTCGTCCCCGATACCGAGGAGGGCTTGGAGGTTGCGTTGGGCATCGAGTCCTTGACTTCGGGCGCCGACGTGGCGGATGCTGCCCCCGCAGCTCCTGCCGCTCAGCCTACTCCAGCTCCGCAGACGCCTGCTCCGGCTAATGAGTCTTATCAGACTCAAGATATCGAGGAGTCGTTGGAGATGCCGGATAAGACGCCTAAGAAAACGGAGGAACAGCTGCGTAAGGAACGTGAGGAGCGTGAGAAACGTGTCGCTGAGGAGAACCGACGTAAGGAGGAGGCTCGCAAATTGGCGGAGGAGAAACGTAAGCAGGATAGTATCAAGTCTTCTATCGCCCAACGTACAAAGGGCTTGAAAGGCTTTGGGGCGGGCGGAAACGGTTCTGATCCTAACGCCAAGGGCGTGGGCGACGGTACAGGCGAGGGGTCGAAGGGTAATCCTTTCGGTAAGGATGGTTCCACCTCAACGCAAGGCGCCGCTAACTCGGGTAGCAACCTCTCTTGGAGTTTGGCGGGTCGTTCCGTCAGAGGAACTATCGTTCGTCCTAATTATGGCTCTCAGGAAGAGGGTAAGGTGGTCGTCGATATTAAGGTGGATAAAAATGGCAATGTGGTGAATACGAGTATCGGTCGTGGTACGAATGTCTCTGACCCTTCCTTGTTGAGGGAAGCGCAAGCTGCAGCGAAGAAGACTAAGTTCTCTCCACGTGCGGATGGTAGGGATGGTGACCAATTCGGAACAATCACTTATAACTTTAAACTGAATTAAGTATGAACGCTTATGTTTTTTTGGCGGATGGCTTCGAGGAGACTGAAGCTATCGCTCCGATAGATATATTACGTAGAAGCGGCCTTTCGGTCACAACTGTCTCTATTATGGGTAGGAAGATGGTGAATGGCTCGCATGGTATTCCTGTTGAGGCTGACGCTTTGTTTGAGGAGACTGATTTTTCTCAGGCGGCTATGTTGGTGCTTCCTGGCGGAATGCCTGGTACTAAGAATTTGGATGCGCATGAGGGATTGCGTGACTTGCTCTCCTCTGCCGCTGAAAAGAATGTTGTGATCGGCGCTATTTGTGCGGCTCCTTCCGTTCTCGGTAACTTGGGTCTGCTGAATGGTGAGAAAGCCACATGTTTCCCCGGTTTTGAGGATTATCTGATTGGCGCAGATGTCAAGAAGGATCCTGTGGTGGTCTCCCATAATTTTGTCACAAGTCGTGGCGCCGGAACCGCTTTGCAGTTTGGTTTCGCTTTGTCCGCTCAGATGAAAGGAGTTGATTTTGCCAATGACTTGGCGAGAAACATGGAATTCGCTCAATAATTTGAAAGTCCAAGTTCTGTATTGATAATATCGTATTTTGTTTAACTAATTTTTTTTGATATGAAAAAGAGTTTATTAATGCTTTTGATGGCAGGTGTTTCTTTCTTTATGTTACCTGCTTGTGGAGACGACGATGATGACAACAACACTACTGTAGAGTCAAAGTTTGAAATTTCTGAAATTCCGGGTACTTATTATGGTCAATTGCTTACCATGGGTGCTCCTGTGGCTGATTCTTTGGGCGTGACTGTAGAAAGCGCAGGCGACAACAAAATCAATTTGTCTTTGGAGCCTATCGTGATTATGGGTATCACAATTGATCAATTGTCTTTCCCTAATATCGATTGTGCTTATAACGATAGCACTTCTACTTGGAATTTCACAGCTGAGGGTTTACATGTCGAGTTGATGGGTGGAGCGATTGAGGCTGATGTAGATGTTAAGTCAGGAAAATTCTCTAAGGGTGGCAAACTTGATTTCACTGTAAACGTGAAGTCTGATGCTGTGAACCTTGACATGGATTATTCTGGTAACAAATAATCCTTGTATTTTTGTTATAAAAAAGGCGGTTGGTTTTCCGATCGCCTTTTTTATTCTCCAAAATCTATCTTCAGTTGTGGGTCAATGAGCGTGAAACTCATTCGGTGGTGCTCTGTGGCGCCGAACTCTTCGATGGCTTTTCTGTGTTCTTTTGTGGGATAACCTTTGTTCTTCGTCCATTTGTAGGCGGGATAATCTGCCGCTATCTTGTTCATGTAGTCGTCCCTGTATGTCTTGGCTAGGATGGAGGCTGCGGCTATCGACATATATTTCCCGTCTCCTTTTACGACGCATTGGTGCGGAATGCCCTCATAGGGTTTGAAACGGTTCCCGTCTATAATCAGGTGCTCCGGCTTCACGCATAGTTCGTTGATGGCTCTATGCATGGCGAGAAAGGATGCGTTTAGGATATTTATCTTATCAATCTCTTGGGCTGAGACGATGCCTACCGCCCATGCGATGGCTTGTTCCTCGATGACGGGACGGAGGGCGTAGCGCTGTTTCTCCGTAAGTTGCTTAGAGTCGTTCAGCAATTCGTTCGTGAAGTCTTCTGGTAATATGACGGCGGCGGCGAAAACGGGTCCTGCCAGACATCCTCTGCCTGCCTCGTCGCAACCGGCTTCTATGGCATGTTCTTTGAGAAAGGGAAGTAACATGATGTGATTCCTTTGGGTTTATATGACAAAGTTAAGTTTTTTTTGCGGGACGTTGAATGATTTCTTTGTGTTGTATTGTCGAATATTTGGATTTATGAATGTCTTCCTATTGTATATTATTATATCACCGCCCCATAATCAGTTCTTGGAACAAATCCCCTTGGGCGTTTCGGATTCATAATGACAAACAAAAAAAATAGTCCTCGGACGTAGAGGTTAAACTGGTGGAGAACTTAGTAGTTTCTCGGATGTGAAGGTGAAGTTTGTGGAGCATTTCTTGCGGGTGCGTGAATAATAGCTAGTGTTTCTTAGCGTTCCCCTAATAACTCTTTCGCATTTTGTATGGCGGCGTCCGAGAGTGCCGAACCGCTCAACATCTGGGCAATTTCCGTAATGCGTTCCGACTCGTTCAGCATTTTGATGTGCGAGTTCGTTGTTTTGTCGTTGTCCTCTTTGTATACCTTGTAATGGGTAGCTCCTTTGGAGGCGATTTGGGGCAGGTGCGTGATGCTGACCACCTGCATCTTCTCACCCATCCGTTGCATCAATGCGCCCATTTTGTCCGCCACGTCGCCCGAAACGCCCGTGTCTATCTCGTCCAAAATGATGGTCGGCAGCTCTTCCGATTGGCAGAGGATAGATTTAAGCGCTAGCATGACGCGGGAGAGTTCTCCGCCTGACGCTACCGAAGAGATGGGTTGCAAAGCGCTGTTTTTGTTTGCCGCGAAAAGGAAGCGGACTGCATCCTTACCCGTGGCGTTAAGAGAAGCTAACGAGTCAATTTCAACTTCCAATTTTGCGTTAGGCATGCCTAATCCATGCAAAATCTGGCTGATGGAATTTTCTAATGCGGGTTTTGCGGTCTTCCGTTTCTCCGATATTTTTGCCGCATATTCGTTCAGTTGCTTTTCACAAGCTGCGATTTCTTTCTCGAGCTGTTCCGTCTCCTCTTGGGAATTCTCCATATCAGAGAGTTGTTGTTCGAATGATGCCTGTATCTTTAGCAGTTCGGCGAGGTCTTCCGCATGGTGCTTCTTCTCCAAACTGTAGAGAAGGTCCAACCGTTCGTTGACTTGTTCCAGTCGTTGCGGGTCAACATTCACGTCGGCGAGGTTTTGTTCCAAGCCTCTGGCGAGATCTTTGAGTTCGATGAGGCAACTCTCCAATCGGTTTTTCGCATCCGCATAGGAAGACGATATTCCTTCTATTTTGCTTAAGGCGATAGAACTCTCTTTCAGGGAAGAGCAGATGTTCTCCTCCTTTTCGGAAAGCAGCCATATCGCTTGGGTGAGTGCGTCCTTTGTCTCCGCTGTGTGGGACAACACGTTCACCTCCTCCTCCAGCTCTTGTTGTTCGCCTTCGGAGAAGTTCGCCTCATGCAGTTGGTTCAGTTGGAACTCGATGTAATCTTTATTGGTGTTCCTATCTTCGATGAGAGCGAGTAAATCCTTTAGTTGCTTCTTTTTTTGTAGGTAGTTTTTATAGAGTGGACTATAGGCGGAGGTCAACGTTTTTAGGTCCGATAAGGCATCCAGTACGTGAAGTTGGAAAGATTCCTCGTTCAACAATAAAGTTTCATGTTGGGAGTGGATGTCGATGAGTCGGGCGGTGATCTCCTTGAGTATGTTGAGGGGAACGGGTGTGTCGTTGACGAACGCCCTTGATTTCCCGTTAGGGGCGATTTCCCTTCGTATGATGCAGTTGTCGTCGTAATCTAATTCATTCGTCTCGAAGAAAGGTTGTAAAGCGTAGGCGGAGAGGTCGAATTCGGCTTCCACGACGCATTTCTTTTCCGTATCTTTTAGTGATTTGGTGTCCGCCCTTTGTCCTTGGATGAGTCCTAATGCGCCGAGCAGAATGGATTTACCGGAACCCGTCTCTCCCGTGATGACGGAGAAACCCTCTTTCCATTGCACGTCCGTTTTTTCGATCAACGCATAATTCTCAACAGATAAAGACTTCAACATGTTGTGTGGGATGAATTAGTTCAACAACTCTTGAAATTTGTTGGATTGCGTCGGCATGATGCTTTGTAGGATATCGTAGACATCCTTTTTCTCTTTTGTGGTCGCAGGTTTGAACATATCCAGCAATTCATTCGTCTTCGCTTCCACAAAAAGTTGTAGTGCGATTGAGTAAGGTACCGCTCTATTCATCTCTTTTAGATAAGGAAGAATGTTATAGATGTTCGTTCTACCTTTCTCCACGCTATTCACCATTTCGTCCAATCCGAATCTGTGGTATTCATATATGATGTCACGCAGTTTCTTTAATCTTTCGTCCTGATAGTTGCTCACAAGCGCATACCTGTTTCTGTCGCTGTCGAAAGCTTTCCAACCGATATCGTCCGATGTTTGGGCAAGGGAAACGATTAGTTCCGCCTTCTCGAAGTAACGGTTACCTCCGTAGCGGCTGAAAGAATCGAAGTTCAGACCCAATATGATGTTGACGTAATAAGCGATGGTTGAGAGCAGGTTACTTTCGTAAACGTTTTCGTTGAATTCGAATTTCTGATATTGCTCGTATGTGAAGGTAAAATTATTATCTAGAAAGTTGAATAGGGTGGTGGAATAGCCTGAATTGTAGACTGGACGGCTTGCTTGTACTTGTAGAGAGCCTGAGTAACTCTCTCCCGCGGCCTTTTCGAGCGTGATGACGAAGGTACATTCGATGCGTTCGTCGTCCGTGAAGGTGGCGTCCGTCCATCTTCTTGAGTTGATGAACTCAGTCAGGTCGTTGCTAAGTTCATTGTATATATCTTTATTCGTTCCTTCAATCTTTTCCGTATTGATGCGGACATAAGCTTTAACGTCCTGAGCTTCGCATATGAGAGTGTTGGCGAGTGACAGCAACAATGCGGTGATGAATAACAATCTTTTTCCCATAAAATTTTTATTTAAGTATGGATAGAGCATGATCGATAATGTCTTTGGCAACCTCTTTTTTGGGTTTCAAATTAAATGCGGTTTTCTTTCCGTCTCTATCGAATATGGTGATTTTATTAGTATCGTGTTGGAAACAAGCGTTCTTGTCGTTCAAAGAATTCATTACAATGAAATCGAGGTTCTTGCGCTCGCATTTCCCGATGGCGTTCACCTCTTCGTTGTCCGTTTCCAAGGCGAATCCTATCATTATTTGTTTTCCCCTCTTTTTCTTTCCGAGGGCTGCTGCGATGTCTTGGGTAGGGACCAAGTCCAGTTGCATGGCGCCCGTCTTCTCTCTCTTTATTTTGTGGTCCTCTTTGTGGGCTGGCGTGTAGTCCGCCACGGCGGCGCAGAGTATTTCTATATCCGCATGGTCGGAAGCTTCGACAGCCGCTTGGTACATCTCTTGGGCCGATTCCACGGATATTCGAGAG
>CALCUH010000102.1 GCA_937907165.1 uncultured Bacteroidales bacterium
TAGCGTTCATCCTGAGCCAGGATCAAACTCTCCGTTGTATGAATTGTTTTTTCTTGTATCTCTAGGACGTCCGTATTTTTTGAAATTGACTTAATTGCTTGTAATGCCTTCCTGTCATTCCTTTTTGTCTATCGCCAATACTTCAAAGATCTCTCTTAAAGCTTCCCAACACTTCAGTGGGTCATTTCGTTTTTGCGGGTGCAAAGATAAAACCTTTTTCTTTAACCGCCAAACTTTTTTTTAAAAAATTTTATCGAAATTTCTTTCTTTAAAATCAACCACTCTTGGTTTGTTTTCATTTGCCTCGTTTGTTTCTCGAAAGCGGGTGCAAAAGTAGTAGCTTTTACATTATCCACCAAATGATTTAGCGACTTTTTTTCAATAAAATCCACAACCATCTATTTCACAGAGACTTAATTTTTCGAAACAATCCGTTTACAAGACAATAAATACCAAAACAAAGAGACTTGTCTGACTAAAAAACGTAGCAGATACTACCCTATTGGACAAAATTCTCACCAAAAATCATTAACTTTGAATATCTATTTACATACAATTACATAAAAAAAAGCCAAATGCAAGAAACAAAATACATGCGCAGATGCTTCGAGTTAGCGCAAAAAGGGTTAGGGAATGTGGCTCCCAATCCGATGGTAGGTGCTGTGATCGTACATAACGGAGAAATTATCGGAGAAGGATATCATATGCAATGGGGCGGACCACATGCAGAAGTGAACGCAATCGCCTCGGTCACGGACCAATCACTGTTAAAAGAATCCACCATTTATGTAAGCCTTGAGCCCTGCTCACATTATGGGAAAACGCCTCCGTGCGCAAAACTCATTATTGAAAAAGGCATCCCGGAAGTCGTCATTGCGAACGTCGACCCATTTCCAGAAGTAAGTGGAAGAGGCATCAAAATGTTGCAAGAAGCGGGAATAAAAGTAAGAAGCGGACTATTAGAAGAAGAAGGATGGTTACTCAACAAAAGATTTTTCACGTTCCACGAGAAAAAAAGGCCATTCGTCATCTTGAAATGGGCTCAAAGCGAAGACGGGTATATAGACCATAAAAGATCAAACGGGACGCCAGCCTACCATTTTTCCAACGACGAGACGAATAAAATCTGTCATCAATTAAGGGCAAACGAATCAGCAATACTTGTAGGCACAAACACTGCGCTATTAGACAACCCTTCATTAACAGTACGTCATGTGACAGGAAAAAATCCGACACGCATTCTCATAGACCAAAACCTGAAAGTGCCAATTTATTACAATTTATACAACGGAGAAGCCCCCACCTTAGTATTCACAGAGGAAAAAGCAACATCAAGCGCCAACGCAGAATTCGTTCACATAGACTTCCCCAACGGGAAAATTAGAATTCAAGACCTATTACACGAACTATACAAAAGAAAGCTCCAATCTCTAATCGTAGAAGGAGGCGGCGCGCTTCTGAACGCATTTCTACAAAGCAACCTTTGGGATGAAATACAACAAGAAACAACGAGAAACTTGTTGATGCGGGAAGGAGTACAAGCTCCACTACCACAAGGAAATCTCTACGAACAAATCACATACGGCAACAATACCATATCACGATACAAAAACACCAATTGTCGATTGTAAAGTGATTATAGAGCAAACCATATGGTCAAAAAGAACTTCGATTCGTTATACAGAGACACTGATATAACAATGCAACAATATAACAATATAATAACATAGCGATATAATAACATAGCGATATAATAACATAGCGATATAATAATATAATATTATAACACTAATTCGTCATTAGGATAGATTAAAATAATTCACGAGAGGCAAGAATTCGGGAACATGCAAATCAGCCGATCAAGAATCTTCCTAGATGCGTTTTCAAAATTAATTTTGTCAACAACAATGAAATTGAAATCGTAATCAAAAAGCCAACCCAAGGCAAAAGATAAGGATGGACCATATCATAGAGCGGCATCTTAAAGTATAGGAAAACATAGACGAATTGATGGAACATATAAACACCGTAACAATACTTATTGAAAGAAACGACATAACGATTTGGCACAAAACCATTTTTTGTCGTAAAAAAACACACAGTAAGATACAAAGCGCTGATAACGCAACACGCTTCAAAAAAGCACCAAATACTACTCAACCCATAAGATAATATCCGGGAGGAAAATATTCCGTCACTTAGCATTATCATTTCATCATTATTGTTTACAACTGCCAATATAACAACCAAAACAACAAATAAGATCCATATCAAAATAATAGCAACAGGATTCATAAATTTTTTTTGAACTATTTCATGATGCTTCCTTAAAAGATAGCCACAGAACATAAAAAATAAAAGATGAGGCAATTTGCCAAAACCAAAAGGCCAAGGGAAATGAGGAATAAATGACAAAACAGCCAATATCAGCAAAGTCCCAACCGAAGACAGACGGAAATGATCTATAAACCATAGAATAATAAAGGACCAAAACAAAACAAGCAAAAACCAAAGATGCCCCGGACCTGACAACAACATTAAAAACAGCGAATCGATGGAATACGAAGACGGATAAAAGAATAGTAACAAATAGAAAAATCCGAAAAATAGCATTGGAAGCAAAAGACGCTTAGCTTTTTTCTTTATAAATTCGAACAACCCATACCTTCGTCCTAAATCCAACAATTGATACGCCCATACATACCCAGCCAGGAAGGAAAAGAGTTCGACAATAAAGTGTGCAAAAACATACACTATCAATTCATAAACGGGATTGGGAAAATATTCTCTCGCATAGGAACCTCCTGCGCCAATTTTTATGAAAGAGTGAACAAACACCAAAAAGAAAATGGTGAATGAACGAATATAAGAAACCTCATAAAGCAAATGATTTTTCTGCATAATAACACGTAAAATACATATTAATAATCAAAAGTACAAAAAAAACACGCTAACAGGACATTCTATCTTAGTTGAATAGAAAATATGGATTCATAATTAAAGGGAATAGCAAATTAGATATTCCCTAAAGTAACATATACAGTAACAATAATACGGAATCACTAATCAGAATAATCGATATCGAAATTCAAATCCACTTCATACCCCGGACAAATTACCAGGATTTCATTTACGATATTTTGGCGAAGCAAATTTTTGTCCTCAACCTTGAAATCCACCACAGCATCCAAAGAGATATACTTCGAGGCGGAATCAATAAAAACGCCATGAGATTGGATAACGCCATCGCAACTATTCACTGCAGTCTTAATCGACCTCTGTACAGCAGCCAAATCATCATCAGACATATCTACAGCATAAATTCCGACAGAAAGGAAAACATCATACTTCGAGACAACGAAACGTTGGATTTTCTTCGTCAATAGATGAATTTCACGGGCAGAAAGCCGATCATCCACTTCGACATGGACAGAACCCACGGCATAATCAGGTCCATAATTATGAAGAACAAGATCATAAGCACCCAAAACACCCTCAATCTGACGGATATCGGCCTTTATCCCCTTTGTAGTTTCACTATTCGCTCGAGCACCGACCACCTGACTAACAGGTTGTCCCAACAATTCGACACCTGCCTTGATTATAAATATTGAAATAACTAAGCCGATGAAACCGTCAACAGAAATATTCAGCGTCAAAGTGATAATGGCGCCCAATAAAGTTGAAGCGGAGATAAATGCGTCAAAAATAGCGTCAGATCCTGATGCAATCAACGCATCGGAACAATACTTCACACCTTGCCGTTTAACAAAATTTCCCAAAATAATCTTAACGACAATAGCCAAAACGATGACGATTATAGTAGAACAATCATACTCCGGCATTTCCGGATCGACAATCTTCTTCACAGATTCCACCAGAGATACGACACCAGCAGAAAACACCAAACCTGCTATAATAATACCACTAAAATACTCGACACGACCATGTCCAAAAGGATGTTTTTTATCGGGCTTACGGCGCGCCAATTTTATGCCAACGATAGTAATGACAGAAGAAAGCGCATCACTTAAATTATTGACCGCATCCAAAACGATAGCAATTGAACTAGATAAAAGACCAACTAAAGCCTTCATGGCAGCCAAAAGAACATTTGCGGCAATACCCACAAGACTTGTTCGCGTTATTTGTTTTTCCCTTTTTGATTTTAGTTCGGACATGACAACATGACGATAAAAAGCGAGCCCGCTTCAGAAAGAAGAGGCTCGCTTTATTATTCAACAATTATTTAGCCGCATCGATAGCCTTAGAAATAGAAGCGAAAATATCGTCGATAGAACCCACGCCTTGGATGTCAACGCAAGTACCCTCTTTCTTATAGAAATCGATTACAGGAGTAGTTTGCTCGTTATAAGTCTTAATACGCTTAGTGATAGTCTCCAAGTTATCATCGGAACGTCCGGAAGTTTTACCTCTCTCGAGAAGACGTTTGATCAACTCAGCCTCGTCAACATGGATGTTCAACATCACAGCCACATCAGTACCACGTTTGTTCAACATTTTCTTTAAAGCCTCAGCTTGAGCGTAAGTACGAGGGAAACCATCGAAAATCACGCCCTTAGCATCCTTAGCAGAATCCAACTCGGCGTCAAGCATATTAATAATCAACTCATCAGTCACCAATTTACCCTCATCGATGAAAGTCTTTGCGATCTTACCCAACTCAGTTTGGTCTGCGATTTGCTTTCTCAAGATATCACCCGTAGAGAAGTGAGCGTAACCATACTTCTTGATGATGTTTTCACTCTGAGTTCCTTTACCTGAACCTGGAGCACCAAAAATTACAACATTTTTCATTTTAAAAAAACTTAATTATTAAAGTATCATTTATTCCTCATAAACCAACAAGGATGGAACATTACGTCCCAAGCCATCATAGTCGAGACCGTAGCCCAAAACAAACTGGTTTCCGATCTCCTTTCCCGCATAATCGACCAAAACAGGACGCTGGAGAGAATCTGGTTTTGTTAAGAATGAAGCGATTCGCACAGACTCAGGATTATAAGTCTTGAGTTCCTTTACGAAAGCCTCCATCGTGATGCCCGTATCCACTATATCCTCCAGAATCACCACATTTCTACCCTTCACATCCGCAGGAATCGGTAAGACAGGAGTCACCTTGCCCGTAGACTTCATACCCTCATAAGAAGTATATTTTACGAAAGCGAGTCCACAAGGAATCGTAACCTTTCGCAACAAGTCGGACGCAAAGACAAAGGCACCGTTCATCATCACAAGAAAATAAGGGTTTTTCCCATCCAGATCATGATTGATGGACGCAGCCATACGATCGACGATTTGGGAGATTTCCTCCTGAGACAACATCTCAACAAAATTCTTATCCTTAAACCTCATCATTGTTAGTGGACATTTAATACGCGAATTTAATTAAAAATCCGTGGATAGATTGCTTTCTGCTATAGAAGATTAAAAAAACGAATAGAATAGGCATATAGATAAAAAAAGCACATCCATCTATGCTCACGCACTGATGGATGCAACATGAATTACTCAATAAACGAATTGAAATTTATTCTAATGGTATGTCTTTTTTGTTGTACACTAAGTATAATACAAATACCGTGCCACAAATCAACACATTCACATATTTTAACACTTAACGGGTTATTAAATAATAAAATTAACATTCGTTAACGAATATCCAATAAAGACTTCACTTTTTCCATACCAATAAGCTCGGCACAAGTAAAAAACGAAGTCATGGAAACGCCCAAAACACCATGCAAATTTAGATTTTGCCCTGTCAAAAGTAGGTTTGGCAAAGGCGTTCTGGGAGTAAGCATCGTGAACATTAATTTTTCATGATCCTTTTTGAGACCATAAGCGCTTCCCTCACAAGTGGAAATATAGTCAAGATAAGTCAGAGGAGTGCTTGTATAAGCAGAATCCACGCAGTCACGGAATCCATGAATATATTTTTCGACCAAATCGACACACTGCTCCAGTTTATTCCTTTTGAAATCCTCATAATCAGCGCCACGTCTCATCACGTCCGTCCCGTTCCAACGTTCCACATCACGCCAGTTCATCGGCGTTAGGATATCAACGTTAGCCGCCCAAGAAGCATCATTAGCCGGTACCTGATAACTCACGAGAGCGCCTGTTGTATGATTAGCCGTATCGGAAGAGGCATAGTGCCAAATATCATCTGTCTGATAGATATACTGATTACGGTTCAAGTAAGGAATCCCCTCTTTCAATTTAATATTAGCAGTAAACATACCGAAAGTATTCGGCATGGATGAAATGCGTTTCCGATAAATCTTTTTAAGTGTTTGGCTCTCCTTAACCAAATCGAGCGTAGCCACAGGATGGACGTTAGAGATAAACGTATCCGCCTCCACGATTTCCTCACCGTTAACAATAGCACCAGAAAGTTTGCCATCCTTTTCGAGAAGTTCAGTCACCCTAGCCTTAGTCCGAACAGTGCCGCCAAAGGAACGGATATGTTCCGCCAAGTGGTCTGCGATCTGTTGACCACCCCCTTCGATACGCCAAGCGCTTTGGATGAACGAATCGTTAATTTGCGCATAAATGTAGAGAGGTAAATTCGGATGGAGTTCCATTTTCAAAGAAGTACCAGCCAGCACATTTCGAAGTTTGTCGTCCGTTATGGTTTCATGAAGAAAATCATAAGCGGAATTGACGAAAGCAGGCTTCTGATAGAAATCAGCCGCCTCAGCCGTATCAAAACTTTTGAAGATATTATCACCGACGTCAGACAACGCCGCCATATATTTTTTCAGATTCTCCCTTTGGTGTGGGAAACGGGACGAAAACTCCTCAACAAAACGGTCACGACCGGAAACGAACCTAAAGCGCTCACCATTCCAAATCACCTCATCGAAACAATCCGCATCAAGTCTATGCCAAGGCAGATCCATCAAATGGAAAAAATCGAAAAGCCTACGCAACGATTGACCTTCATCCAAAGCGCCCACGTAATGGAAACCCGTGTCGAAATCAGTACGACGCCTTTTAAATGTTTGGAGGCAACCACCCAAGACATTACCCTGTTCTAGGACACAGACGTTATAACCACACTTGGAGAGTGTATAACCACACTCCAAACCTCCGAGACCTCCTCCAATGATGGCAACGTCGTATTTCATAGGATTTTATTTAAAGAACCTTTTGGCGCGATAAAGAGTGAAGAGTTCATCCTCATCCTCCTTGATGAACAAGTCATCAATAATATCGCTAGAACAGCCCTTGTATACGATTAGATAGCGAGACTTCTCAAGAGCCTTAGACACATTTTCCACATCCCAACCCTCGTTCACGATCACCACCTCATAAGGTTGTTCAAGGACATCAAGGCAACTGGAGAAATTAATTTTATCATCATTCAGATAACAATGCTGCGCAAGCAACAACTTATCCTCATCCGTATCAAATCCGACAACCTCGCTATGGCGATTGTTGATAGCAAACCAATAAGACTTGAATCCATAACCACAACCATATTCCAAGACATTACCCTCCAAAGGGAAAAGCGGATTAAACAATGTGTAATTATGAGTAATAGTCAATTCCTTCTTTAGCATTTTCTCAACCTCATACCCTTTGTACTCATAATTATTGCGAATCTGTTGTTTGAGCGACATCCGATCCTTGCCTAATTTGAAATAGACTTCGCCACGAGCTATATTAAACAGCGTGACAGGAGACTTCTTCTTCATGGTCGGACGTTTAATCAGCCAATAGAACAAGAACGGCTCCAGCGAATATGATATGATAACGGCGGTAGACATTCCAATTAACGTCGACAAACCGATTGACTTCACAGCCGGATGGGTCGCAAACATCAGAGAAGCGATACTAACGATCAAGACGAAAGCGGAGAAAAGAATAGCAGTCTTATGGAAAACCAAGACATTCTTCCTGATTCTGAATTCAGACAAGAGGCCATCCATGACAAATATACTATAATCCACACCTATACCGAATATGAACGTCGAAATAACAATATTAATTAAGTTAAACTGGACATTGAATATACCCATGATACCCAAAACGATGTACCAGCTCAAAGTCATAGGCAAGAAAGCGATTAACGCCAGAATCACGCTTCTATAACTAATCAGCAGCACAATCAAAACGAAAAGCGAGGAAATCAGCAATGTAGTTGAGAAATCATCGTTAATCAATTTGACCATATTGCTAGTATAGTAATACGGATCGATAACAACAAGATGTTTGATTTCCGTCACCTCATCACAAACCTCCTTCTTATCAGACGGCAAAAGATTAACAGGCGTAAAGACCATATATTTACCATCCGTATACTCGATCATGTTACTTTTAAGGGAAGAAGGCAGAATATCAGAGTCGGCTAAAACCAACGTGCTGCGTTGCACCTCAATCATGTTTTGGAACTCGACGAACAAGTCAGGTGTGAAGCCATTTTTCTCAGCGGCTGCGTACAAATCATCGAAGACCTGTTTCTTCTTCTCTTCCGTCCAGAAAGAATACCATCTGTTAAGACGATTCTGTTGTTCCTCCGTCGGGATGAAAATCATACTATTGGAAGAGCCGAAAGACTTCACCTTGCCATAATTGTCACGCAAGTTCGTCAAGACGCTCTCCATCTTCTTCGAATAAGTCAAAGCGCTATCCAAGTTTTCAGAGACAGCGGCGAAATAAACCGTTTTGCACTCCTTGGTCGTATGTTCCGCCAAAATCTCCTGCGATCTGATGACTTGATTGTCATAATAAGCGATATGCGTCAAATCAGAATCGAACTTCACCCAATTAGAAGTGACGAAACAAATCAAACTGACGATGACAATAGCACCTATGAGATAAGTTTTCCTTTCGAAAGGATAAGAATTGATCTTAGAGAGCAAAGAAAACGCCTTTTCAGAACGTTTGTTTTTTTCCTCGTTAAAGAATTGAGGCAAGAAGAAAAGGCAGAAAGAAGTAGTACCCACCAACGCTAGAGAAGCGAACAGACCGAAGTCCTTCAAGAGTTCAGCCTCCGTGAACATCAAGCTCATGAAAGCGCCGATGGTGGTCAGACAACCCAAGAAGACGGGCACCGTCTGTTCCTCTAATACCCTAATCGGGTTACCCACATACTTATAATGAGTAATGACATGCAAGCAATAACTAACCGCTACGCCCAAGACAATCGCACCGATACCCAAGGCGAGTAGAGAAAGCTGCCCCTTCATGAAATAGATGACACACAAAGCGAAGAAGAATCCGTAAACGATAGGAACGGACAACTGAAGCAATGTGGACTTGTTGCGATAACATAGACCGATAACCAACAAAGCGAAGAACAAAGAGATAGACAACGTCATCACCAAATCCTTCTTAATCTGCTTTGAGTTATAGAAACTTTGCGGAGCCGCCCCATGATAATGGACCTCCACGTCAGGGAAGATTTTACCCAATTCCGCAATTTCAGCATCTATCTGGTCAATCAGTTTAGTACTGAGCTTCGAATCAACCGTTGTGAAATTAGGAGAGACAAAGGCAAGCGCAATAACAGAATCAGGAGAGAAGAAATGTTGGCTAATCAAAGAATAATTAGAGCCAAGACCATCCTTCAGAGCATCCTTTTTGCTCATAAAAATCTCACGCAAAGCAAGAGGATCCTGAGCAATCACCTGCCCCATCACCGTTCCCATAGGAGAATAGAGCGTCATGAGATTCTTCTGCATCTGCGCCTCGATATGCTCCTTCGTCGTCAGCGAATCCATCATCGCATAATCGGTGCTATCAAGGAAAACAGGCAAATAATTATATAGAGCGGAGACGCCTGACTGGATAAGGCTGGCATCCACCTTATATAGAACATCCGTCACCATATCCTTAGCGACCTCACGTTCCATCAATCCCTCGACAAAACTATCACAAGCCGATTTCAGCTTTTCCACATCCACGCTATTATCCTTCATATTAAAGACGACGAACAATTTGTCCTTCACCTTTAAATTAGCGAAAACCATCTCCTTCGAGTTGTCCGAGCTACTATCGGAAGGGAGTAACTTAGTGATATCCTCCTCATAGACCATCTTCGTACCGAAGAAAACGAAGAAAGCGAAACTCAGCACCAGCGAGAGGTAAAACACCAACTTGTGACGCTGAAAATATTTATAGACGGCAATTGTGATTTTTGTCATTGTAATTTATCATTTAGCACAGGGAAGAATACTCGCCCTTATAGTCAAGGAAAACAGTCTGGCCATCCACCGTAGAAACGGAAGCACGAGCCTTAATCAAACCATCCACCTCATCATCGAATGCGATTTTAACCAAGAGGTCAATATTCTTCGATGGAGTAAGCAATTCCAAGAAACGGCATTGGGAGACAGAAGAGATGGTGAGTTTACGATTCAAAACTGACTCGGCACATTCACGAATGGTTTGGATACTACAAACACCCGGACAAATCGGGTCACCGGGGAAATGTCCCTGATAAACCTGATGATTAGGGTTCAAAGCGATAAGGAAATCATAGCCCTCATCGTTTTTTTTCGTCTCCTTTATTGAAAAGTAACTATTCAGTAACATAAAATACACACATTAAAATAATGGTTCACCCGATATTCCACTTTTTCTTCCACTCCTCGAAAAATGGAGGGTTTGTCAACTGCAATTCACCCGTTTTGCTCATGAACACCTGAGTGGTAGTGGCAGTGAGCACCAAAGCGTTATCGCTTTTTCTGAAAATACTATATTCAAAAATAAGTTTAGCCGACAATGTAGGCACATAACGAGTCTCCACAATGACCGTATCACCGACAGAGACGCTCTGTTTATATTGCAAGCTCATATCGACCACTGGAGCCGTATAGCCATTCGAGAAAATCGTCAAATATTCGATTCCGAACTTCTCACCGAAATCCTCACGTCCGTCCTCCATGTATTTCACATAACTGCCATGCCAGACGACACGGATGGAATCCACTTCGCTAAAACGGACCTTCACCTCAATACGGCTCACCAAAGGATCACCACCGCAATCTAAAATTGTATGAGCCCTGCTTTTCATATAGTATTATTCCCTAATGAAAATCTTCATTTGGCAAGAAGCCACCACACAATCTCCCACCTTTGTCTCAGCCTTGATCAAAGAGACATTCTGCACTTCGGACACCGTATGGATGGAAGTCGTCAAGACATCACCCGTCTTCGGTTTTGAGACCAATTTGAACTTCTTCACCTCACCTATGTAACCGACAGGAGTAGGCTCATTCTTCATTTTCGCCTTCACGCCAGCGAAAGCGGAAGCCGACTGAGCGATATGCTCTATCATTCCGGGCTCGATAAAGAGACCCTCTTGACAGAACATATTATCGGCGGAGATAGTCAAACCCGTCATACAATCCGTTTCATCAGCCTCGTATAACGTATCGACCATCATGATAGGGAAACGTTGAGGAATCAATTCCTTAATCCGTTCACCTTGATATAATGGTTTTTCCAAGCTCATTTTTGTTCAATTCTTTCGTAAATATAGTCATAGAGTTGAGAGAAAACCTTAAAATCCTTCAACTCCTGACCCGGTATTTTCACACCGAACTCATTCTCTATGACTGCTATCAAATCGACGAAACTCAAACTATCCAGCGCCAACGTAATCTTAATGGTGGCGTCAGGCTTGATGGTAGAAACTTCCACCTCAAATTCTTCAGCGAGCAACTCGTTTAATTTTCCGATAAACGTTTCCTTATCCATCAATATTCTTTATTTCATGAATCTTTTAACGATCAAAGTAGAGTTAGTTCCACCGAATCCGAACGAATTGGAGAGGAACGTATCGAAATGCATATCGAGACGTTTCGCAGGAATATTCAATCTTGCGGAATCCTCATCCGGATTTTCGAAGTTGATGTTCGGAGCGATGAAATCGTTTTGCATCATCAACATAGAGTAAACGATTTCACTGGAACCCGCCATCCACATCTCATGACCTGTCATCGCCTTTGTAGAAGCGACAACCGGCTTATAGCCTTCGAACACATTAGCGATAGCCTTCGCCTCGTTCTTATCACCCACAGGTGTTGAAGTGGCGTGAGCGTTGATATAAGCGATTTCCTTCTTGTCGATATGAGCCTCACGGAGACACATCTCCAAAGAGCGGCTTGGACCATCGACATTAGGAACAGACATGTGGTCACCGTTTGAAGAGAAGCCATAGCCGACTACCTCTGCCAAAATCGGAGCGCCACGTTTAACAGCATGCTCATAACTTTCAATAATGACAGTAGCGGCACCACCACCAGGAACCAAACCGTCGCGGTCACGGTCGAACGGACGGGAAGCCTTCGTAGGGTCACTCTCTCTTGTAGAGAAAGCGTTGATACCGTCGAAACTACCGATAGAATAAGGATTCACCTCTTGCGCACCACCGCAAACGATGCAATCCTGCAATCCCCATTTGATGAGGAGAGAACCCAAACCAATCGCATGGGAACCGCTGGCGCAAGCACCGGAAACGGTCAAGTTGATACCTTTCAATCTGAAAAGGCAACCCAAGTTCATGGTTACGGTAGAGTTCATTGATTGGAATATAGCGCCAGATCCCACCAACGTGGTATCCTTCTTCTCACGCATCGTGTCGACACTCTTCACAACAGCATCGGCCGTACTATCGTTACCATAAAGGAGACCGATTTCATGAGCGTCGATATAATCTTGGTCCAACCCGGCGTTACGAAGCGCCTCGGTTGTTGCGACATAAGCATATTTAGCCTGTTCCGGCATGTACACACGTTGGTTTCTGCTTACTTGACCCTTCAAATCAGGAATTTCCAAATGTGCGGTAAGCGCTGATCTGAAACCCATTTCCTTGCGGATCGGATCGAAAATTATACCTGACTTACCATTGTAGAGTGACTCCCTAACCTCCTCGAGGTTCTTACCCAAGCATGAGTAAACACCCATTCCTGTAATAACAACACGTCTTTCCATTTATGTCGCTGAATATTTATTATTAAATAATTCTTAAAAATTCATAAAAAAAATTTTTCACCGCGAATATAATAAATTTTCGCACAAAGTCCAATAATAAAAAAATAGCCCACAGGACGAGACATTTTCTTGAAGCGAATCGGCATATTTTATAAATTTGCGTAATTAATAATTCCGAAAAAAAATAATATTGATATAGCATGAAAAAAATCATTCTTTCGGCATTGACCGTCTTATGCGCATTAACAGCGACAGCAAAGGGAACAGCACCCGACACTCAGATAGCGCAACCTATTCCGTTGGACACCGCCATACGGTACGGAATCCTTGAGAACGGACTCACCTATTACATCAGACACAACGATGTGGTTCCCGACCGCGCGGATTTCTACATCGCGCAAAACGTCGGCGCCATATTGGAGGAGGACAACCAGAACGGATTGGCGCATTTCCTCGAGCACATGGCTTTCAACGGGACAAAGAACTTTCCCGAGAAGGGCATAATCGACTACCTTGAAACAATAGGCGTGCAATTCGGCAATAACGTCAATGCCTATACTTCGCTCGACGAAACCGTATATAACCTAAAATCGGTTCCAACCATCAGAGAAAGCATCGTGGACACCGCCCTACTCATCCTTCACGACTGGTCCGGCTTCATCTCCCTTAAATCGGAAGAGATTGACAAAGAGCGCGGCGTGATTAAAGAGGAGTGGAGAAGCAGACAGAACGCGCAACGTCGCTTATGGAAAGCATCGCTGCCCATCCTATACCATAATTCACAATATGCGAAACGTGACGTCATCGGCGACACCGCCATCATCGCCAATTTCGCGCCCGACACACTCCGCGCCTACTACCACAAATGGTACAGACCAGACCTGCAAGCCATCGTGATTGTCGGCGACGTGGACGTAAACAAAGTGGAGAACACAATCAAGAGACTTTGGAGCGATATTCCCAAAAGGGTCAACCCTACCCCAAGACCCATCTATATGCTGGAGCACCCGACAGAGCCAATCGTAGCGGTATTGACCGACGAAGAGGCGAAAACCTCCTCCATCCGCATCGATTACCGCGCGGATAAGCTGGCAGACAGAGTGACTGCAAGCGAAATGGGTTACAAAATATCCACCATACGCAATCTGATAGAGTCCATGATGAGCGACCGATTGGATGAAATATCTCAGAAAGCGGACGCTCCATTCGCTGGTGCGTCCGTTGGCTACGGAGAAATCGTACGTTCCAAAGATGCGTTCATACTCTTGGCTGTGCCGATAGAGGGACAAGAGGAAAAATCGTTCGCCGCACTTCTCGAGGAAGGCGAACGCATGAAACGTTTCGGCTTCACACAAGCGGAACTAGACAGAGCGAAAGAGGCGATGCTCAGCAGCATTGAAAAAGCCTATAACGAAAGGAACAAAACAAAGAATGGTTCCTACGTGCAAGAATACATCCGCAACTTCCTTGATTTCGAACCGGTTCCGGGCGTTGAGTGGGAATATAAGACACTGCAGGAAATGCTTCCGACCATCTCGCTGAACCTTATCAACAGTTTCGCAGCAGCAGCCGTCTCATCCGACGAAATAGCGGTGCTCATGACAGGTCCAAAAAAGGAGGAGGTCAAATTTCCAAGCAAAGAGAGGGTTCTTTCCATGCTTAAAGATGTGAATAACTTAGACGTCGCATCCTATTCCGAGAACGACCTTTCCGCACCACTCGTCGCCCAGACACCCAAGCAAGGCAAAATAAAGAAAGAGAAGAGCGTGAAGCAACTAAAGGATGTGACAGAGTGGACACTGAGTAACGGAATGCGCGTCGTCGTTCGTCCGACGCAACTCAAAGAGGACGAAATCATCCTTTTCGGATATAGCGAAGGCGGATTATCCATGATAGAAAACGTAGCGGATATGCCTTCCGCCAACCTTTGCGTATCCGTCGCACAGAACAACGGAAAAGGCAATTTCAATGCGATCGACCTCGGCAAGAAACTGGCAGGCAAAGTGGTAAGGCTTAGTCCATCCGTCAGCGCCTACAGCGAATCGTTCTCAGGAAGTTCTTCGGTAAAAGACTTCGAGACACTCACGCAATTGGTTTACCTCTTGTTCACCGGCACCAGAAACGATGACGAGAGTTATCAGGCCTTGATGAACCAATACCACACCGTATTGGTGAATGCGGATAAAGATCCAAGCCACTCCTTCAGCGACTCCGTACAAGTGACCGTCAACGCTCACCATGAAAGAACGATTCCATTCGGACTTCCACAATTGGCGCAAGTGGAACAAAAGAAATCGCTGGACATCTTCTCCGGCAGATTCCAAGACCCTAAAGACTTCACCATTTACATTGTCGGGAATGTGGATTTGAAGAAAATCAAAGATCCCGTATGCCGCTACTTAGGAGGAATTCCTGTCCAGAAAGGGAGAGACAAAGAGCAATGGATCGACAGGCAGATACGCAGACCGAAAGGAATCGTCAACAATACCTTCTCGAGGGAAATGGAGATTAAGAAAACCTCCAGTTATGTCGTATATGGCGCTGAGATGGAATACAATTTAAAGAACAGCCTAACGATGCAACTCATCGGAGACATACTTGACATACGCTATTTCGAATCGATGAGAGAGAACGAAAGCGGCACCTATGGCGTCTCCGTACGCGGAACGCTCAACAAAAGACCTATCGGATACGCTTCGCTGCAGATGCGTTACGATACAGATCCGGAGATGTTCGAGAAACTCCAAAGCATCATCTATGCGGAAGTAGACACGTTCATCACCAATGGTCCGAAAGAGGTAGACTTCGACAAGGCGAAAAAGAATTTGGTCAACAAATATACGGAGAGTCAGAAGGACAACAACTGGCATCTGAACGCCATGGTAACCTACTACAACGACAATGAGGACCTCGCCAGCAACTATCTTTCCACGCTGGAATCCATCAGCAAGGAAGATTTGCGGAAAACCTTGAAATGGTTACGCGAGCAAAACAATAGAATCGAAGTGGTGATGAAACCTCAAAAATGATACTATAGTCAGAAAGCATCCAAGTGACGCTTTTTATATCAGATATTAAAAAGGAGATTCCTCGAGTCTATCACGAAGAGGAATATTTCCGAATTAAAGAACTAATAACTGTCGAAATTAGAACGGGTTCCGCAAAGTCAATCTGAACTTTGCGGAACCCGTTCTTTAGTTGCGAATTATAAAAGGCTTGTTTTACGTCTCATCGTTTTCAACATATCAACAACAAGCACTATAATGGAATAATTATTTTTCCTTAAACGAATAAACTTGTGCGGAAACGGCTTGATTTTTCCTTGTGCGAATAACCATCTGAAAATCTTTCCATCTTCCTTTTGTAATGGAGAAACAGCAATCTCCCTCCACCTTCATTTCTATTGACAAATCATTTTGGTCTTTCACCGAATCAGAATTCATCAAAGGGTTAATTGAACTCATCTGTTTTATTAAACTCATATCAAATACCCCCTGCACACTTTCAAGAATATCATAATTAAGCACAGCGATAACCTCACCTTCAACCACCTGAATTTTTTTCAATGTCACCATATTCTTGTGGGAAGAAGATTTACAGGTGAAATTTTGATCACAATTAATAAGTTTTACATCAAGAGGCCAACTCTCACCAACAACAACCTTCTTATTAGGAAGCTGAGCAAAAAGAGAAAGCAAATTCATTTGATTAGATTTTGTCCAAAAACTATGGATATCACCATTCTCATAAACCGATCCTCGCAACGAAACTATCGTTTTTTCCTCTTGTTTCTTACTCTCCTTAAATGTCTTGATTAAATCCTCCATTTCCGCTAAATCTTCTTCACTCAAGCCTTCAAGAGACTTCTCATCACCAGTTTCAAGATACTGAACCAAAGCCTTTTCTTGAGCAGAAAGAGAATCCTTTTTCAAAGAGTTGACAATTGATTTCATGTCAAAGAAGAAATCCTTATATATTTCAGGCTGTTTGTTGGTCATTACAACATCAACAATACCTGGAGTAGAACACGAGAAGGAAATCTTCAGGTCTTTTATTTTGTAATCTTTACGAATGCTCTCAAACACCCCAACGAAATACTCCCGATAATCTTTCGTGAACAAATCCAGCATAGGATCCTGTCCAGACACTGTATCCGACTGCACAACGTCATAAGAAATCGACTCATTGGGAGAGATGTTCCATTTTAAGTCATACTCTTTTTTCGCATTCACCTCAACAATAGAGAGTGAGCTAATAAGGAAAAATAAAAATAATGATTTCCGCATGATTATTATGATATTAGAAATTATAAGAAATAGTTTAAAATTAATTCAACGAGTCAATTAACCAGTACGTAACAAATCTCACCAATTAATCAATGGGAAATTATCGGGAATAGTTTTAAAGAGCAAGAGAGAAAACACATTAATGTCTGTCACAGACTTTTATTTTTTATCTTTATCACCAATTTCAAATACCATTTAAGCAAAAAAGCACATTTCATCTTGAGTAAAAATTGACAAATGCGCACGTGTAGATTTCTTACGACAGCGGTATCTGCGATCTCAATCACAGTAGAATCCTCCATTACTGTTTTTAATTCCAAATTATTCGCCACACGTCCCATCAAATGGCCGTACATACGTATCATCACGAAATTGGACAAAGGTGTCAAATCAATCTTTTCATTCCACGAGAGGCACATCTTCTTCACATCCGAATATATCGTATTCAAGATACGATAGTAGTCTGGGAGAACTTTCGAGGCCACCTTCGAATGGAAAACACGATAATTATAGCCATAAGATTCAATGCATCTTAGGGAAGATATATGATTATAAAAACGATAATTAAATACGATATCTTGGGATCTGCGATAATCCGGGAAACTCACATTATGTTCTCTGATGATAGAAGCCCTAAATAATTTCCCCCACGGACCATTCACAAGACCATCATTCAAGAATTGCAAATATACACCTCTGACAGACTCCTTCCCCTCATAACTGCAATCCTGTGATTTTCGTAACACTTTTCTCGCCGTATTGGTATCGTCTCCACCATAATGATGTTCTGTTGCACCAGAGACGACCAAATCAGCATCAGATTCATGTTGCGCCCTTACAAAGCAATCGACATAATCCTCATCCACCCAATCATCAGGATCCACAAAGACAAAGAATTCACCTTTTGCATGCTGTATACCCGTATTTCTCGCCACTCCGGAACCTTGATTCTCCTGATGAACGAATACAAAATTCTGATGGGACTCCGCATATTCCTTAGCGATTTCAGGTGTCCGATCTTTAGAGCCATCATTCACGATAACCACCTCCACGTTAGAATATGTCTGTTTTCTCAGACTCTCTAAACATTGGAATATATATTGTTCCACATTATATGCAGGCACAATCACGCTGACCAAAGGTAACATTTCCATCATTTATAACTATTAGAGGGTAGACAATATTAGAGAAACATTCCCTAAATAACAAAGACTCCCATTAAAAAAACAAGGCGAGACCTGTCGTAAAAAGGTCCCGCCTTGAATTGATTTTTATTATTTCTTAACGATTTCGAGCAATTCAACCTCAAATTGAAGAATAGAATGAGGAGGAATAACTCCTTGAATTCCTCTTGGTCCGTATGCCAAATCTGAAGGAATGGTCAAATTCCACTTAGAACCGACAGGCATCAGTTGCAAAGCTTCGCTCCATCCTGGGATAACCCCCATTACAGGGAATTCAGCAGGTTGGTTTCTTTGAATTGAACTATCGAACACAGTTCCATCAGTAAGTTTACCGGTATAATGAACCTTTACAACATCATCCTTCGAAGGCTTAGGTCCGTTACCCTCCTGCAACACGATATATTGCAATCCGCTCTCAGTAACAATGACACCTTCCTGTTTCTTATGTTCATCCAAGAATGCGTCATTCTTAATTTTAGCCGCTTGCTTCTCCTCTTCAGCCATTTTCTGATAATAAGAGCTTAAAACTTTATTAACGCTATCGATTTCCATTTTATACTTAGCGCTATCCTGCATATAGCCTTGTGCCAATCCAGCAAGCAACAAATCCTTATTCACTGGTCCACCAGGGAAAGACTCCAAATCTTTGGCCATACCAGATCCGATGTTCAAACCTAAAGCATAGCTCACAGAGTCAATTTCGTTAGTAAGTTTAACATTAGAAGACACAGAACTTCCATTCTGACATGAGGAAAGGGTAATACCCATAAGTAACGCCCCACCGATTAAATTAATTTTTTTCATCTATTAATAATTGATAATTTATAAATATTCACAATGTATACTTCAACAAAGTACTACGCAAAGATAGTTTCTTTTTTTCAGACATAAACAAAATCAGATAATAATATCTACCTATATCGCACGTAAAAACAAAGGAGACCGCCCCCAAAAAAGGATACGGTCTCCCAAATATAAAGAATCAGCGTGTTTATTTCTTCAACAATTTGACAACCCAGCCGTTATTCTCCTTGTCGCTGACAATCATCAGATAACTTCCAGGCTGTAAAGAAGAGACGTCGATCGTCACCTGACGCATATCGTAAGAGCGGGCAAAGACCACCTTGCCATCCAACGTCTGCAACCTAACAAAATGCGATCCTTCTGGCAAAGAGAGATAAAGTCTATCCTCCATAGGGTTAGGATATACGGACACAAAGCCTTCCGCACTGACCGTCGGCAAGCCATTGCCTAGTTTAGGAGCGTGGAAACGTACCGAATTACCGTAAATTTTTTCCGCCTTTTCAGTGGAGACGAAGGCTTTGTATTCATAATCGCCCTCTTCCTCTAATTGGGTAATCTTCACCATAAACGAATCCTCTTCGCAAAGATATTCTTTCCACTCTCCGTCCTTCACATTCCGCAAAAGGAATCCTTTCGCGAGAATCTTCGTGTCACCTTCTATCTTTCCGCTCAAGACCAAACAATCATCACTAATTTTCGTGACCGTATCAGCGACGACTAACACGCCATCGACCATTTGTACCCAAGAAACCGCCTTTCCGTAATAACCTTCATAGCCACTTTCGTTTTGGATAGCGTTGGTATTGACGGTCAACTCATAATAGCCCGTCACTTGGGTGAATGCGGAGATATCCATATCATATCTGGCATCACCCGCTTTCTTGATGGTCAGTGTGGAATCCAATTGCACAAACTGACCTTGGCAAATGAGAGAGAGATCCTTGAAGTCGAATGTGGAGTCCTTGATAGGCTCGTTAAAGGTTACCGTCAGACTCTTGATAGGCGTTTCGGTGAAATTCTCCGGAACAGAATCAATACTAATCACATCCAACGTATTACGTTTCAAGCGGAATACGATTTGATAATTCTCCGATTTCTCCGTAGGAATATTATCCAAGAAATGGAACTTATTCTCATAGACAGGGTCGGAAGAAGAGGTAAGCGTGACATGCGTTTGCCAGAAATTATCAAGCGGGAGAACCAAGCCATCGCTCAGACGAGTAACCTTGGCAATCTCGAACCGATTTTCACTAGGATCGTCCATCTTCAAATAATTCCACCCCGCCTTGGAAGGCTCAACCGTCAAGAGAAGAACAGAATCCTGCTGGCTTAAGACAACATCTTCGAACGAGCCCGATTTAGCGGCGGACACCTCTTCCGTCGTACCATCAGAGAGATAGAGGATGTCTGGATTATGATAAGCGTCGTTCTTGTCGTTCACCAGGAAGTCTGGTATCGAATCACCCTTCTTATAATCCCTCGAAACATGAATCAACTCATGGATACGGACGGTATCGATCAGACTCAAATAACGGTTACCATTGCTGTTCTTATGAGTGACAGAAGCTTCATAATCGACAAACAAGCCCATCAAGGAACTAGTCATCCACCAAACACCGACAGATGCGCTCTTGGCAGGAATATCACCGAAATTAATCTTTTCGGAACCCAATTGGCAATCCATGCCATTCAGACTAGAACCGATAAATTTGAAGTCAATCAACAAACCTTTCTCATTATCGATGATTTTAGGCTGTGCGGTAGATAGCATCACATTCTTAGCGTCACCCGCACCCGTGTTATTAATCAAGACACCCAACGCCGCAGGGACAATAGGCTCCACCCTATCCTCAGTAAGGGCATCGTCGCCTAAGATGTCACGTTGCATGAAATAGTCGATTACTAAATTAGGGCTCGGTTGCACAGTCATCCATATCGGAGCCATCTTATTCTTAATCGTATCACCCGTATAAGGATCCACATAAGAGAACGTTCCGCCGAACGAATAATGCTTAGGTTCGGTAAGAGCCGCATTCTTCGTAGGAATGAATTGGAAGACCGCAGTACCAGTTTGTCCGGAAGACAAAACACCTTCGCCCGAAACATCAGAGATATTGGAAAGCGATTTAACATTGATTTGGAAGAGATCATTCGCCACATTACCATCCTCGTCCAATATCTCAATCCTCATATCCACCGCATTCAAAGAAGTGTCACGGTTGTTGGAAATGTTAAGCGTACCTTCGAACGCCTCACGGGTCATAGTCAACGTTTGGGAAATCAGCAACTTCACCTGAGCGCAAACGCCGCTCTGATGCTTCTGTTCCCTCACCTTCATCACATCCATCGCCTCATTAATCATAGCCTCAACATTCCCTTTATAACCTCTGTACTCAATATAATCCAAACTGCTTTGGATGCTATCCATACAAGCGTGGATGACATTCAGGTTACCAAGGTTCGCAGGCTCCGACTCACCTTGCGCCCACGCCTCCAAAGAGTGGTTCCAATGTTCAGCCATCGCCCACATCTCATTCACGGAAAGTTCAGATTCAGGAATCTCCGCTACCGTCTTCCATTCAATCGGCTCCTCGTTCGACAAATTAGGGCCAATCTCCTGAAGGAAATTATTGAATCCCTTCTTCTCAAAAGCAGACTCGTTACCCAAACACTCCACCATCATTTTTTGTCTATCCTCGAAGATACGATTAAACATATAGACGTCCATCATAGATTGAATGAGAAGTTCTTGATCGGTCAACCATGACTTATTAGAGACTGTATAAGACCTAAGAGAGACACCCGGTCTCGCATTGATTGGGGTACCGCCTTCCGTCAATGCCAAGCAACCGAAGTACTTCAACAAATCCTTAGCGCAACCGAAGAAAGGAATAGGCACAAAACCTGTAGCACAGCCCTCCACAAAACTGCCCATACTACCAGTGGAAGCCCCCTCAATGCAACCATATAATTTAAATATGACACCCAATTCAGGAGCCAAAGCTTGTAAAGCGTCCATCGTGCAACTCTTAATCGGGCTAATCGGATCACAATCCAAGGAATCGAGCACAGAGCACAAGTCAGTTGTCGAAGAAGCGCCCGCACCACCAGAACCGGTACCAGCGAAACCGCCATAGCCACCTCCTGAACCGCCCCAGCCGCCGAAAGCGCCGAAGCCAGACCCAGAGCATTCATAATCCCACAACTGCTTAGTGGAAGCGGAACCGCCATGTGACGAACCACCGCAGATATAAGAATAAACGGCACTGATTCCCACGCAATAATTACCGCCGCCAGACCTAGTCGTCACCTTCGCCTTACGAAGGACAGCTGGAATGACTTGCGTATATTTAGCAGGGAGTGAATCCATCTTATCGAACAACGGAACAATCTCGTAACCATCCAATTCAGGGAAATTGACCTCGACATCTTTCGCCGCGATCAGACCATGATTGGTCATAATCACAGAGAAATTCACCTCCTCATTTTCTTGGATATCCTCCAAACGAGGCAATTGTCGATTCAAATCAATGGTGACGGAAGGGACCGGAACATTCGTTTCGAACGTCACGATCAAGTCAATTTGATACTCGTCCTCGATCTCCGTGCGAACGACATCCCAAGTATAAGTCACCGCCTGATAATTCAAGAAAATCTGCTTCTTCAACTCACGGGAGGCGTCGATGGAGATATACTCCTTATACTCCGAGTGATGATCCGCGCGGACAGTCAACAAATAGGTTCCCTCGCCCAACTTATCATAAGAGAGCAAGCCGGTCTCATCCGTCACGTCAAACGCCACCGTATCGGAAGCGTACATTTTTTGCAGCAACACGGTAGCATTGCTCAAGTGCGGATGTTCCGGTGACGAATAGTAATACTCATCAAGAACCTCCAACGACAAGGAGCCCACCTCAGAAGATACCGCTTCGATTTCGAAGGATAGAGGCAAAGCCTCGCCCTTCTCGCAATTGAAGTAAATCGTACCCTTATAAGGCGCATTCAAAATGATATCATCTTTAGGCGACAACGTCAAATAGACCACTGTACTGTCACCCGCCTTCAATTCAGGGATTGACTCTCCAAACATCATAGACATCCAACTGAAATCGGAAGGCAAAGAGGCACGAATTTCGCCCGTCGCATCCGAACCGTTATTATACAATGGGATAGCGATGGTTTTGGTAGCGTTCTTCGTCATCGTAGTATTAATACCCGCGAGAGATGTGTTCAACATCGCCTCCTTAGATTTCGCGAAGAATTCGGTCGAGAACGGAACAGAAAGCCCCTCCTTCGAAACCACCTTAAATTGGCAGATTTCGACCTGTTGGGAGAGATCCGTTGCTTGGACCTCATAATTCACATTGACAGATTTGCCACCTTTAAGCGTATCCACACCGTCGAATTGCACCTTACAATTTTCAGGAAGAGTAACCGTCTCTATTTTCAAGTCGGTCAATGACGCGTCACGGCTCTTATTACGAAGATAAATCTTTCCCGTCAGCACACCCTCCGTCGTCATATACCAATCCTTGTCCACCACCACTTGGAGACCGACGATATCGAAGGTACCCATCTCATCACTTCTACCATCACCCTTCAGACAAATACCATACGTATAATTGCCCGTTTCGGAGTACTGAGGAATGAATGGGAAAGAGAACGCCCCCTTGTCGTCCGTCGTCACACTGAACGTGCGTCGATAATCCACCTCTTGGGCGATTAAATAGACCTCAAACTCCTTATTAGCCACCGCTGCCCCATGCATATCCGAAACGGCGCCAGAGAAGATTACGGTATCAGTAGAGGCATAAGCCTGACGATCAGTCTTTATCGTATAATCATAATAATTAGGAATATAACCAATCACTTCAAGCGTATCGCTATCCGATTCGCTAAATGCGACCAACTGCGCATTGAATTTCTCGCTCTCATAAGTCGGATGGAAGTAGATGGAGAGCAATCCGCCCTCTTTTTCGTCCCAATAATTTGTGAAACTACTACTGAACGAAGCACTATCCTTTCCAATCCACTTCAATTGAATCGCCTTATCCAATTCATTTCCATCCACGTGAATTTCCAAACTATCAGAAGAGTTCAACTTAGAGACGATATTCACAGATTCGTCAAGGAAACGTATGAACGAGGATTCTTCCACCACCAAACATAACGTGTCGGAAGATTTGGATACACACTCGTTGGAAGCGGTGACGAACCAACGATAGCTCATGTGGTTGTCCAGTTCATACCTATAATCAGTATACGTCTTAGCCTCAACTGTAATCCAAGTTTTGGAACTGTCAGCGAAACTTAAAGAATAAGAAGTAGCGTTCTCCACATCATTCCAATCGAAATATACACTTCTGTATTTGGATGTCACAGAGTCCTCCGGCGCATACAATTCAATCTCACCAATCGAGCGCAAAGGAAGAACCGTGAAATCATATTCGAACGAATCCTTCACCTCTCCGTCTTTGTATGGTGTGACTAAATAGATCAGATGAAGCGTGTCGGCTGTGGAATTCACCAAATTCATCACAGGAATCGTATCCTCTCCAGACTCCAGATAACCCTCCACACCATCGTTTGAAATCATTTTCCATTCAAAATGGTCAGCCACTTGATCGAACACTTCCAACTTCGTATCCGTTCCGCCACAAACAGATTGTCCATACGTTTGCATGGACGAGTAAGAACCATCCCACTCGATCGCACCCATATCAATCCTACCATTATAGATTCGCGCATTGGAATAAAGATCACTCTTGATAGTGGAGAAAGAATCAAGGCCCTTGTCTATACAAGCGGACGTCGCATGCAAAGAATAATCCAAATTGTTAGGATTAATGAACCTCACATAATTTTGGGAGGAGTCCTTTCCATTGTTAGCGGATGACAATATAATGTTACCATCTTCTTCAGAATCGTAACCTTCTATCGCACAATGTAAAATTGGCATATCGTAGTTATGGCAGAAATTAACCGGACTGGTAACAGCGCCTTCATAATCCACATTTTTGTTACCACAGATAATCGTGTTCATTATCTTATTGTCATCCCATCTCAAATCAACCGCGCAATCACCTTCACTGCCGAGGTTATCCACCACAGTACAATTAATGATTTGAGCGCCATCGTTGCTACTAATACCCGTTCCATGGGAATATCCATATTTACCTTCTCCATTTTTCGTCACCTCATTATGATGGACAAGACAATTCTCCACCAAGCTATGAGGAGCTAATCCAAGACCGATACCCAATCCATAACTGCCGCTATAGCTACTAGTATTATAGCGTACCTCGCAATTGACCAATGCGCTATAGTCCCGCATATAAACGCCAGCCCCCTCTTTCATATCATCCTCTTTGAACGTACCATGTTCGATGACGAAACCATCCCAAACAGCCATGGTACTATCGGTGAATCCGTTCGATTGGAACAACACTCTTTGCACGTCTTGTCCCGTCAAAATCGTCTTATTCTTCTTCAAGTTTCTTTCGGCTAAACTGGTTTCCGTTCCGGAGAAACCGCCATAGACTTTCACGCCTTCCACCATCGTGAAAGCGCTTCTACACAACGTGTCGCCCTTGTAAGTTCCGGCAGCCACATAGACCTTCGCACGATAAGAAGAAGCCGCATTGACCGCCAACTGGAGCAGATTGGTCGCATCCGCCCACGAAGAACCGCTTCCCGTAGCACTTCCATCCGTCTTCACGTGGATAACACCCTCCTTGCTCGGCTGAATCGGATTAGAATAAGACGACTCAATCGCACCGAAATCTACAGCGGCGCCTTGGATTCGCTTGTTGCCCGTCACATCGACGGAAGTCAACGACTCGTAAGCGCAACCCATATCCAAGAAAGGAGATTCCGCCTTCAGGGAATAATCATCATTGAAATCAGAGGGACCGCACCCATAAACGTACCGACCATCTTCCACGCCACCCTCTATCGCACAATGGTGGAGATTCGGCGAGTAATTATCTTTATAATTGGTGGACAACGTATACTCGCCCATATGATTCACGTTTTTATTTCCGAAAATGATCGTATTGAACATCTCATCGTCATTCCAATACAAACCTACCGCAGCCTCGCCATACGAGCTTAGATTGTCCACCACGGTGCAGTTGATGACCCTACCGCCATCTTCAACACAGATACCAGAAATACAACCACTTTCGTATTCCCCTTCATCATTCTTCGCAACCGCGTTGTGATGGACAAGACAATTCTCCAACGTACTGTGAGGGGCATTCGTCATATAGACTCCCAAACCATGACTACTATAGAAACTGCTACTATTGTTCAGTATCTCGCAATTGACCAACGCACTATAATCTCTCAGATAGGCGCCGGCACCCTTGTATTCATCGTCCGCCTTGAAGGTACCATGTTCGATGACGAAACCATCCCATATAGCCATGGTAGAATCAGTAAAGTCCTTCGGTTGACACAAAACCCTTTGGATATCGCTTCCCGATAGTATGGTTTTGTTCTTCTTCAAGTCTCTTTCGGCTAAACTGCTCTCCGTTCCCGCAAAACCACCGTAGACTTTCACGCCTTCGACCATCGTAAAGGCACTCATACTATCTTTGTTTCCCGTATATGTACCCGCAGAGACATACACATCCAAAGATTGTTTACCAGCGATCCTCAACGCATTGTTTAAATCGCCCGTCGCACTCGTCCACGAAGTTCCATTTCCGGAGCCCTTCGGTGAGACATAAATCACACCCTTTTTGTAATCTTCATTTGGAATTCCAGCCATCAACCGCATGATTGACAGAGGCGCAAATAAAAGAAGCAAAATGAACACACAAAACTTTCGAGTCATATTACATCACTATTTATAAACATTAAAATCAAATAAAAGGAAAGAGACATCCACACACTGAACACAAATAAATCAAACAACCATTATTTGTATTATTTACAAACAAACATTGTGAAGATATAATAATTTTATAAATAAAGCAATAGAAGTTATGAATTTATCAAGATGAGGGAATCTAATCACAAACAAAATAGGGACGGTGTGTCGTCCGTCCCTACAGGAATTTGATGAAAAAACAGGTTAGATTCAGATATTTGAGGTACTATATGGATAAAAGAATAAGTATCTGAGCGCAAAGAATACGCATAAACATGGTCAACGGATAGACCGTCGCGTAGCTTAGTGACGCTTTCCCGTCCGTGACAGAGTTGGAGAACGCCAACGCCGCCGGATCCGTCATTCCACCAGAAATCAAGCCCATCAATTGGTAGCCCTCCAATTTGCAGAACAACCTGCCGATAAGAAGAACGATGATCAATGGGACCAACGTGACAAGGGTTCCATAAAAGAACCATGTGGTTCCGTGCTCCACCAACGTCGTGAAGAATATCTTTCCGGAACTGAGTCCGACCGCCGCCAAAAAGAGGGAGATACCCACCTCTTGCAACATTTTTTTCGCACTATGGGTGGCATAGGTGACGATACCGAATTTAGCCCCGAAACGGCTCATCAAGATGGCTACGATCAGCGGGCCTCCCGCCAAACCCAACTTGACCGGGACAGGTATCATCGGGAAAGGAATCGGCAAAGATCCCAAAACGACACCCAACATGATTCCGAGGAAAATCGGTATCAGGAACGGGTCATAGAGTTTGCCCTTGTTGTTTCCGACATAATCCACCACCTTTTGGATTCCCTGCTCGTTGCCGACGACCACAAGGACGTCACCCAACACCAATCTCAACGTTTTAGACGGATAGATGCTCACATCCGCGCGAATGACACGGGAGATGTTAATATTGAATTTCTTTCTGAAATCAATTTCACCCAAACTCTTGCCGTGAAGCTCAGACTTGGAAAGGGTAATTTTTTTAGAGATGAGCTGCTTGTCGAGCGAATCCCAATCCCTAATGTCCATATCGACGCGTTCGCCCAAAATGTGCTCCAGTTTTTCCGCCACGCTCATTTCGCACACGATGAAGAACTTATCGCCCACATTCAAGATAGACTCGTCGCACGGTATCTCCACAAATTGGTTACTATGATGATACAATCTAGTAATGACAAAATCGAAACCGACCGCTCTCTTCAAATTCACCAAGGTATAACCGTCGTAAGTCGGGTTGGTCACCTCAATCGTGAACATCTCCATCTGCGCCTTCTTTCCATCACCTTCCTCTACCGCCTTTTCAGCGCAGAGTTTTTTAATGATGATGCAAGAGAGGATGACGCCGATGACCCCCATCGGATAAGCGATGGCATATCCCGCAGAAAGGAAATCAGCGGAAGCGTTGTTCAAATCGGTGTAGGTCTGTTGCGCCGCACCCAAGCCCGGGGTGTTGGTGACCGCACCTGACATGATACCCACCATAGAGGTCAAATCCACGTCAAAGAGCGCCGGCAGTAAAAACGTGACTACGCCACCCAAGACGACCAAGCCCACCGCCAAAAGGTTTTGCGTCACTCCCCCACTCTGGAAAGAAGAGAAGAAGCTAGGTCCGACCTGTAATCCGATCGCATAGACGAACAAGATAAGTCCGAACTCCTTCACAAAATGGAGGATGGTGGAATCCAACGGTATGAAATCGAACTGACCGATGAAAATTCCGAAGAACAAGACCCACGTCACGCCAAGGGAAATGCCCTTCACTTTAATCTTCCCTAAGGCGATACCGCCAGCGATGGTAGCCGCCAAAAGGAAGATGGATTGTCCAACACTAGGTTGGGAGATCAAATCAACCAACCACTTCATTTCTGATGCCCTTTCGTAACATAAATCTTCATGCCGATAGCCATAATCGCGCTAACTCCAATAACAAGAAAGAATCCCATATCATTAAATTTTAAAAGTTAAACATTCATATTATTAACCTCTCGTTTTATTTTTCATTACAAAATTAGGTGATATCAAATAGATTTACGAACTTTATTACCGATTTTAATCTATTAAATTCATCGATAAAACCGATTGATATGGAACTAAGACAAATAAGATATTTCCTTAAAGCGGCTGACTTATTGAACTTTACAGACGCAGCCAAACAACTATATATCACCCAGAGCACCCTATCGCAACAAATCAAACAATTGGAGAACGAGTTGAACGTCTTGTTATTTGACCGAATCGGGAAGAAAGTTTTCCTGACGGAGGCGGGCAACGAGTTCCTTCCTTTCGCCAAACAGACCGTCGCGGATGCGGACTTGGCGGTACAGCGAATCCAAGACCTGCGGGGAATACGCATGGGGCGCTTACGCATAGGCATCACCTATAGTTTGTGTTTCGGTTTTGCGCCAATTATCCTACGGTTCATGAAGGAGTATCCGCAAATAAAACTGGAAGTGTTCTACAAAACGGCGCAAGAGCTGATGCAAATGCTCCAAAACAGGGATTTGGACCTCGTGCTATCCTTCAGCATGGTGGTGGAAGAAGAGCAGATTGAAGTGACGGACTTGTACGAAGTACCTTTATGCGCCATCGTACACCTGCGTCATCCTTTGGCGGTGGAAAAGAGTGTCTCGCTGAGCGATTTGAAAAAGTACTCCCTAGTCTTGCCATCCCGCGGACTAAACGCGCGCAGCGCCTTAGACGAGCTGCTCCGCACGCACGATCTGGTCTTAGACCCGCACTTGGAGATGAACGACGTGAACATCCTGCTCCAATTGGTGGAGTCCTCCCTTTTCATCACGGTACTTTCCCAGACAACAATCGTAGGGCGTCCCGAGTTGAGAGCCATTCCGATCAAAGAGCAAAAGACCGGACTGAAAGCTTCCGTCCTCACAATGAAAGGCGCTTATCAAAAAGCTTCGGCGGAAGCGTTCCTGAAACTGTTCGAAGAAGAGAGAATGTTGAGATAAAAAGCCATGTGGCAGGCAGCTATGCAATGCGCACCTATCTCCACCTAAACACACATCACCACAACCTAAAAACGATTCTAAAAGGGAAAACAACTCTCGTACAGATATCACACTGGGGTTCCCACCTCGATCAAGTTTCCGTCGAGGTCATAAAAACGGACCACTTTCTGACCCCAACTATGCGTCATCAAACAGTTCACATACTCCGTTTCCGGATACAATCGTTCCAGTCTTTCCACGAAAGTCTCGATATCAGCCTCCTCGAAATATAACTCCGAATGATTATTCCGGGGAAAAGCGTCACGTTTCAAGAACTCCTTCCAGTAGCGTTCCTCCTGCAAGGCGAGACCATCAGAAAGAATCATGTTGCCGTCATTGTCCTGCAACAATTCCAAACCGAACAAATCGTGGTAATACTTCAACGAGCGCTGGGCATCCTTCACCACAATAAGAGTACATCTAAGCTTCATTTATTTCTATCAAAATGCGAAACATTCAAAATTAAGAATTTATTCCAACATAGATTTCCTAATCCATAAGTTTTAAACAATTTCAAAAATATCTATTCAAAGGCTTTGAAATCATAGGGGAAAGCTATACTTTTATGATGTGTAATGATTGTCGGGGTAAAACCGCATAATTTAGGAATAAAAACTAGTGTATATATGGAAAATAACAAAAAAGAACTTACGTTCGAGAAGAGCGACATCCGTCTGTTCGGCAAAGGTCCATGTGTGAAATTCGAGAGAGAGACTAAGAAAAAAGCGCGTTGCGAAGAGTGTTTTTTCCAAAAGAGAAGCGGATACTGCATGATCCACTCCTCTAGGGAATTATCCTACTATTTAGCGCACGAAGGAGAATGTGCGGAATTTGAGGAAATATACTGATTAATAATCCAAATCACCCAACACACAACCCAAATGCTCGAAATGCTCTTTCGAAAGGATGTAGCGGTCATGTAATTGTCTGCTTCCGAACGTGCATTCGATTTTCAAGGTGTCCCCTTTCAAGGAGATATCAGGATCGCCACATCTATAAATATTGTCCTCGACCTGATAATAGCATTTTTTCAGGACGACATGCGACTTTTCGTTTAACTCTAACAAAACGTAGTTCTCGTCATTTTGATAAGCGAAACATATCGGTTGTCCTTTAGACTGATTAAAGAGTTGGTCAGGCACATCCTTGATTTTCACAACATGGAAATCCCGATAGGCGCTTATGTTGGAGATAGTATCCCCCTCCTCGAAATCGTACATATCGTCAAGGTAAGAGGGATTAACATCCGTTCCAACAATATCAGTCACAACCTCGGTCGACAAACCGCCGCTAGGCATTTCCTCCCGGTCGGAGGCTTGCGTTGTTTGGGCTAATCCGCAGGAGATTAAT
>CALCUH010000103.1 GCA_937907165.1 uncultured Bacteroidales bacterium
ATTGATATAGACTTTAACACTGCCCTGATGCATGGTAAATGTAGAACTATAGACACATTGTCCGCTTGTCACCTCATTCAACTTTTCGTAATCAGAACTTGGTTTTTGATCTCCCCAAAAAGACTCTTTCGTTATCGTAGGGTTTCCAAATTTCACCTTGAGTTTAGAAACGACTTCTGTATAGTTGGTATACAAACAATTCCATGATTCACAGACGGGCAATGCGACAGAAACACCCGAAAGCACATTACCATTGTTGGAAAAAGCGCGAATAGAACAATCGCTGAAACCATAAAATGCTCCGGAGAAGTAGAGTTCACCTCTATATCCAGACCTCACAAGGCGATAGCCCGCATTTTGGAACGAAGATTTGGATTGATCTAAAGAAATGCCGAATGGTATTCCTTCAAATGTAAATTTGTTTTGAGAGAACAAACTACATACATTAATAAAAAATGCGCATAATATAATAAGTGTTTTTCCCATCCTTATAAACTCTTTAGTTCTTCACTACAAAATTAAGTCAAATTTTCTTTGGCTGAAAGATTTCACACGTTTATTTAGTAAATAAATATACATTTATTATAAAATAAACATATATCATTAGCAATTCCACAACAAAACCTTAGTTTACATCAATAGAAATCTTATAGGCTAGAAAGGAATAGCCAATAAAATTCACGAAGAAAAATTTGGAAAATAGCATAGAAATCGTTAAATTTGAAATGTTGTATATGATGGGAATCCGAAAAAAACACAGGCGTTGTTCGCAAGAACTTTCCGGATTAATCCGTAGATGTAAGCAATTGATTCTGACACATATACAACAAATAGAGAATGAAATTAGAGAATCGTCTTGATTCTTCTTAATATCATTTCTTTCGAATAGACTAATTGATAAATGACGAAAATAACTAACTACTTCGAAATGCGTTGAACGTGATGTTTAGCGCATTTTTAATTTTTAGTTCCCAACCAAAATCCAGTCCAAGAACCAAAGACACACACCAATAGAGTAAGAATAATATAAACGAAAGCGTTTACAATTTTCCCACTTTGAATCAAATTCATGGATTGGGAAGAGAACGTTGAAAAAGTAGTAAATCCACCACATAAACCGACGGTGCAAAAAAGCAGGACAGAATCTTTGTTGACGAACGACGCAAAAAAACCAATAAGAAACGATCCTACGCAATTGACCAAAAACGTCGGAATTAAAGCTGTGAACGAAAAATAAGCGCCTAGAAGATTCATGCCATATCGCAACATGCTTCCTAAAGCGCCTCCTAAACCGACCAAAAGAAAATTCTTTATCATTTAACTTAAAATAAAACGCAGCAAAGATAAAACCATTGTAAAAGGATTTCAACAAAAAAGAGTTTAAAACTTCGGAAAAAAAGGGGCAATCTCACATTGCCCCTTTATATAAAATCGTGGATAATCGATTCCTTATTACCAATAAGTCACCGGACAAGGATACTTGTCCTTCTTAGCGATAATATATATCAAATTAAGTTCGTGCGACCAAGAACCATTATGTTTGGTTGTAGTGTTCAAATCAAACACATAAAAAACTTGCAAACCTTTAAAATGGATACCGGCCATCAGACCAATTACATTGATACCAGTAAGAGAGTTTTTGTCGCATACACCGAAGATAATCGGATCCCATGCCAAACCGACACAAGCGTTCACCATCTGAAACTCATCCTGACGTTGATAAGATCCGTTAAGGAAAAGATAATTATCGGAAAGACTTGATTTACCCCATAGACCATTCTTATATTCCAAATCCTTCAGATAGTTAAGATGGAAGACAAGCTTACGATCAAGTTTATTATCTTTAAGATCCTTAAAACCATTGCTAGGTTCCGCTACATGATAAAGAGCCGCACCCAACGTCAACTTATTCTCGATGTTAAAAGCAGCACCGACAGAAACGTCGGCGAAAAAGCGAGAATCATCGTCAAACGTTTCAAGCGTTTCAAACGAAGGGCGCCTCGTGTTATAATCAAATTGATCACCATATTTAATCTTGTCCCAACCCAAACGATTAAGGAACAAAGAACCTTGAACACCTAAACGAAGGGAGATTCCCTCAGCGAACAATAATCTCTGCGCATAAACAAAATCGAATTCATTCACCGCATAGACACCATTCGCCATATTATCGTAGGAATATGCAAAACCGACATTACAAGCCTTTTGATGGAAACTCATGTCAAAAGAGGTACGCACTGTATGGTAATGGTTACCCAAAGCCATCCACTGCTGACGATAATTCAATCCCAATCTGATGTCTTTAGCATTACCAGCCAAAGATGGATTCAGACTAAATGGAGTCAAATTATGATTCACCAAAGTAAAATCCTGAGCGGATAAGATTCCGCACCAAAAACATGATATAAGCAACAAAAACTTCTTCATCTCAATTCAGTTTCGTAAGTGTTGACTATCTGATAAGAGAGACAAAACCTTTGCGGTCACCCTCTTTATTGATACCCATATAATTACTCTTATATTTACAATACCATCCATAGACACCCCACGGACAAGGTTCGCCATCGACAGTACCATCCCATTCATCTTTAATGCTTTTACCAGTGAAGACGATTTCCCCCAATCGGTTGAATATGATATATTCAAAATCATCCATGTATTCGCCTCCATAGAATTTGAAAGAGTCGTTCATGTCGTCACCATTCGGAGTAAAACCTTCGGGCGCCCAAAAATCTAGCCATGTGAAAATGGTCTGTTTCCCTGTATATTCGCATCCATATTGGTCAATAGCCCTTACTTTAACGACAAAGGAATCTGCAGCTGTCGGATTAAAATAGTGAGAAGCATTCATACCTTCAATTTCACCGCTATTGTCATCAGCCTCCCAATACCAACGGCTATCCTTAGGAGAGACACCGGAGAAACGCACATTGGAGCTACCCGCTTCAATGAATGTAGGATAGACATTAAAACGAATATCTTGTCTTGGTAAAAGATCCACATCATAATCCGCATAACCTTTACATCCATAAGCGTCAATACCTTCGACTGTAAAATGTGTAGGCTCAGAAATTGTCGCAACTAGATGATCCGCATAACCGTTTCTTGCGACACTCTCATTTTCAGGTTCAGAACTCCATTGATAAATATCGGCACCTTCCGCATAGAGATTAATCGTGTCAGCCTTATTTTGGCAACCGGACTGTTCGCCTTTCCTTATCTTCAGAACTGGAGCTGGACGAACTTTCACCATTCGGCTTACAGAAGAGCTACAACCACTGTTGTCTGTACCATAAACTGTATATTCCGATGCTGAATTCAACTTATAAGTAATGGAAGAAGTCTCGTCGCCAGTATTCCATTTAAAATGGTCAGCACCAGAAACAACCAATGTGAATTCGTCGCCCAAACAAACAGATGTATCACCCGACAAGAATAAAACAGGAGGTGTGATTACACCAATGAGAATATTAGTATCCGAAGGACAATTGGAAACGTTACTTCCAGTCAGACGAATTCTCGTATTACCTGTAGGTTTGAAATTATACGACGGGCCTGACGTTTCAGTTGTACCATCACTCCACGAATAAGTTAAAGCGCCCACTCCGAGCAAAGTGACAGATTCACCCAAACAAACTGTGGTCTTACCTTGGTAGGAAAGATCCGGAGGTGTTGTCAAATGGACTTCATGGGTAACCGAATCCACACAACCATATTGGTTTTGAGCTACAACAGTAAACACCTCTTCCTGATTAATCTGCGGAATTATCTTTTTGCCAACAGAACCATTGCTCCACGAGAAACTGAGCGTATTATTATTCGCATCGAAAGCCTCTATCTGAACCATGGAACCTAGACACGCCTGATGGTCACCTTCCGTATAGACAAGAGGCAATTGATTCACAGTGATATTTACAGGTTCTGAGACCTCACAACCTGCCTCAGAATAGCCATAGACTAAATAGGTTCCACTTGCGGTTGGTTTGTCAACAAGTGTATCAGCCGTCTGGCCATTGCCCCATTTGTAATGGTGGGCACCATGAGCGCGTAAGATGATTGATTCGCCTGGACATACACTAGTATTACCATCAACATAGATAGAAGGTGTTTCCATCAACCTTACGGAAAGTTCCGCCCTACTTGGACAACCATTTGATTCACCCTCCACCCAATATGTGGTATCTTGAGTCGGCACACGAGTGATGGAATTAACACCAACCGTTCCGTCGTACCATTTAAGAGTAGAAGAACTTGCTCCCGTGACAGACATCTTCATCGGGAATCCTTCACAAATGACAGTGTCACCAGACATCACCATTCCAGGAACATTCTTCACACGGACCTTATGTGTTACAGGAGCGGATTGACAATGTTTTTCATCCACCACATAGACAGTGTATTCACTCGTCGTATCAGGACTCTCAATACGGCTATAACCATTGAAAAGGTCTTTCCATACGTAGGTAATCTCACCAGAAGCGTTTTTCACCTCCGCTGTTATAGTTGCCTGCTCACCTTTACATATACTAGGAGTTCCAGTGATGATGGCTTCAGGAAGAGGATTCACCTTAACGGCGAAACTCTCTTTCGTAGAACATCCGTTATGCATTTTCGCTATTGCGGTATAAAGCATATTATTGTACAACGGACAAACTTTAATTTGAGGAGATGAATCATTTGTATTCCAAATAAACAAGACATCTTCTGTGCTGGTCAAATTATCAGGGATCGCAGTGAGCGTAACAGTATCTTTCTGACAGACCTCCTCGTCACCAATGATAGTAAATCGGGCTACCGGTTTAACATTGATGAGAATGTTTTTTTCATATTTACAACCAAACGTATCGGTGACCTCTACGTTAAACGTCTGTGTGTTCATCATAGAATCAATGGTGATCGTTTGCGTCGTCTCACCAGTATTCCACAAATATGTACTACCTTCTGCCGCCTGCAATGCTCTTAACGTAACAGGATCACCTGCACAGACAGAATCGTAAGCACTGATTTCCAATTTAGGGAAATAACGGACTGTTATCTTTTTCGTGAAAGAATCAGTACATTGCATTTGTGTTCCGACAGTCACCTTTACATTATACTCACCCGGGTCCATGTAATGAGCTTCCGGGTCCGGCATATTAGAAGTGGTTCCATCTCCGAAATCCCACTTATATGATACAATATTGTCACCGTCACATTTGAATTTAGCTTGAAAATCAACCATACCATCACAACCGTCAGTCGTTGTGAAATCAATTCCCACACCAACCGTACGTAATTTAGTTGTTAAGGTAATCGCCGAACAATTTGTCGCCTCACTTGACATCTTACAGCAATATGTGATGTTATCATCTATTTGGTTCTTTCTTACAATCGCCTTCCTAGGATTGGTAGGATCAACTTCCAATGCCATTTGATCCTCCTTACGATACCACTCATACGAAGAAAATCCTTCTGGTGCCTCTATGATTGCATCCTCTAAGCCACAATTCTTAACTTTTAAATTCAATTTTTTTGTCTCCGCCCAAAAATAGCCATAGGCACGGTGTGAACCTGGGCCGAAGACGCCTGTAGGATTTCCGCTACCATCCGTCACTTCTCTCAAACAATCGTGATTGATGATTGTAATAGTTAGTTTTTTCCCGATTTGATTGGACAAATCTAGATTTCCGAATGACCAAGGACGATAGGCGAATTGCTCTAAAGTATTTTGGTTTCTTCCTTCACTTGATCCGCTACATTTGGTGTTGGGCTGTTCCTTCACCAATTGTAAACTGCTGCGGTTTTCACTATCGCCCCTAACCATGATATTTCCACATGGCAAATTAGTCTTCATACCCGTTACGGTATCCTCCAAAACAATGTTGATACTAAATGTAGGCAAGCCATTACCCGAATGCTCTGCCCTCTGATTGGCTTGCTTAACCAAATCCGGGCAATGAAGAACAGTTGCGAAACGATAAGTGAGTAATGAGGTGTTTTCCGTAACGACAAAACTATAGACAAGTTTCTCTGACTGCGCCCAATTATGTCCGTTTTGAGTATGCGTTCTATTGTACGTGTATGATTCACCATCCTTATTTGCGCCCACTCTCACAGGCGTGATACCATCAGGATTGGTGGGAAGATCCCAACATGAAATGACAGGATCCTGGGATTGTTTATCACCATTGACAATCTCAATTTTATCCGTGTTCACAACAGGAGTCCATTCTATATATTTGTATGTACTATCGTCTTTCGGATCCATATAATATCCGCCGACATATTGCTCCCACCCTTCGAAATTTCCATTTTCGAAACTCAAATTGGGAGTATCTAAGTTTGTCTCCTGTGAAAACACATGAAACGAACCAATCAGCATCCATACCACAAATAAAGATCTTCCTATTATTGACAGGGAAAATCTAGTACTACGATTTAAGGACATATCTTTTTAATTTTTATTTATACTACATGATACACTAACGTATTCATAAACAAATCGAAAATGACTACAGAAAGTGCAAAAACTATATATTTTTCGTACACTCATGCAATAAACACCGCATAAAACTACCTTCCCATGATAACCTTCTAAACGGTTACAAAGATGGGAAATTAATTCCTTAATATTTTATGTTATTTTATCATTTCCGGACAAATTCAGTAAACTTCCCTATTCTTTCAGTCAAACAAACCGCTATCGGAATTGAAGAACAATCAAAATTGGAGTTTTTCGCCCTATTTGCCACCTCAAAGATAATATTTTTATCATATTTATGCGATATTAAAGACAAAAAATTAAGTGTTATTTGTAAAAATCCCCCCGCAAAATGATCCATAATACCACAGGAGCCCCAATCAAAGCTGTCAAGGCATTTATAGGCAAAACATAACCGGATGAAGGCAATTGCGAAAGAATATCACAAAGAAGCATCAAGGAAGCGCCTGCCAAGAGACAGTTAGGCACCAACAGACGATGCGAAGAGGTATTCAGAACGCCTCTAATCAAATGAGGAACCGCTAGCCCGATGAAACCGATCGGACCCGTAAAAGCGGTAGTGGCGCCCGTCAACAACGTGGCGGAAACAATGCACATCCAACGGGTACGCGACACACGAGCCCCCAAAGATTCAGCATAGTCCTCACCTAAAAGCATCGCATCCATCGGTTTGATCAAGAGAGGCACAAGGGATAATCCGCAGCCAACCAAAAGTGACATCACACCCAAACGTCCCCATGTGACGCCCGAAACTGACCCTAACGTCCAATTAACGAAAAGCTTCACAGAATCGGGATCGCTCACATTCTGCAACAATGAGACGATAGCCGTGGCGACACTGCCTAACATAATGCCTGCAATAAGCAAAGAGACGGAATTATTTAAACGACAGGAAAAAGCGATGACCAGTAGGAAAAGCGACGCCGCTCCAACCAATGCGGAGAGTGCCATTCCCCACGACGAGATGTAGAAAGAGGATAACCCCAATAAGGAGAATAAAAAGATATAGACCGCCACACCCAATGTCGCACCTGAACTGACACCCAATACATAGGGACCTGCCAACGGATTGCGGAAAAGCGTCTGCATCCAAAGTCCGGAAAGGGAAAGCGAAGCACCCACCAAAACGGACGCCAACGCTTTGGGCAAACGAATGTCCATCACTATCGTGCGAAAAACGGTGTCTGAATCACACGAAAATGAACGCGTTAACTCACCAAAAGGTATGTTCACGCTACCAAAAAGAATATCACAGACAAACAACGCAAAAAAAAGGACAATTAACGCAATATATACCGTCACCCGTTTCATTTCGTCCCCCTTTCATTGTTGGTAGCCTCACAGCGCCCCAAATATACGGGTTCATAATCCGGCAAAAGTCCGGGATGGATGACCGACACCAAATCAGCCAAAACAACATCCGGACACGCCACCGCACTTTCATAAAAATCCGAGATGTTCATTCCCTCGGAACTACGGCTTCTCTTCTCGAAATGAAACACATTGCCGGAACGATAAGCCTTCATAACGCGAAGCCGCTCATCAATGTCAGACAAACGGAATGTGCCAGAGTTCATCCAGAAATCAGCCTCGGAACAATTAGCGAGCAACCATTCGGTTCCGCACGTGACCGTAGACACCAAAGTATCGGACAACAAAAAATCAGCGCCAGCGTCCCTATACATCGAAGCCATATATCCCTTTCCACCAGTCATATACCACGTATCGCCGAAACTACCTGCGGCAAACAGTGTCGGACGCTCCGTTGTCATGGAATCCACCCTACTCTTCAACAAAGCGTAGCGATCAGAAATTCCATCATAAAGAGAATCCGCCATCTTCAATTTGTCGACGAAAAGAGCGAAGAATTTAATCCACTCGGTCCTCGCTAATCCGGAACACTCCTTCCACTCGAGGTTATAGACATTAGGACACACAGAGACTGATGGAGCATCCCGCAAGTCGGAAAGGAAAAGCACATCAGGGCGCGCCGCCAACAGATTCTCCGCATTGATATCGAATGAAGATCCAAGCGAGGAAATGGTCCCCTGCTCAAGCCGGTCTCTCAAATTCTTGGAATAGAGGTACTTCGAACCACAAGTAGCCACCAGACAATCTTCAGCTTCAAGAAGCCGCAGAAACTCAAATAGGGTGCCGGAATTGGTCGCCACGCGACGGACAGGAATCGACACGCGTATCGCATACTCAGGCAAGACGGAAGAATCGCAACGGGTCAAACCATACACGACCGAATCCATTTTGTCTCCTTCCTCGATATAAATTTTAGCTAAATAACCGAAATCAGTCTCATCTACAGAAAAACGAGTAGCATATCGTAATTGAATAGGATGGGAAGCGACATGACCAGACAATGCGTCGCTCCCTTGAAACCCACAAGAATGGACGAGCAAAACGCAAAAAGGCAAAAGAACAGACAATATCAAACGAACCAACGCTTTCATATCGCAAAGATAAAAAATAAGAGATATTTGCGCAATTTTTAGAAAATAGTTAATTTTGTAAAGTCAAATCGGTAAGACATTGAAACGGATATGGGAACAATAAAGACAAGAAACTTATTGATTGATGTGGCAAGAAAGCTTTTCGCCGCGAAAGGAGTGGAAAACACGACAATGAACGACATTGCCGTTTCCGCCCAAAAGGGGAGAAGAACCTTGTATACCTATTTTAAGTCAAAAGAAGAAGTCTATTCCGCCGTCATCGAAAACGAATTATTCCAATTAGCGCACAAACTTCAGGAAGAGATGCAAAAGAGCCAGAATCCGGCGGAGAACCTCATCAACTACATCTACGTCAGAATGAACCTTTTCCAGGAAGCCGTGCGCCGAAACGGCAATCTGCGCGCCAGCTTCTTCAGCAACATCCACTTGGTAGAGAAAGTACGCCACAAACTTGACCTGCAGGAACGCAGAATGTTGGAAAAGATATTTATCGAAGGCAACGCGAAAAACGTCTTTAACGTTAAGAATCCCAAATTCGCCGCCGCCATGTTCCAATGCGCACTGAAAGGATGCGAGGTCCCGTTCATGCGTGGCGAATTGACCCAATTCTCACTACCGGAAAACAAGAAAGCGTTCACGGATTTTCTGCTCAGCGGTCTGACCGAACTCAACATCATGGCGGAGTAACGCAGTTCCCCCTAACAAATTTTCACGAATGTGTAATTTCACTTTTGACGCACTTGCGCAATTGCCGCATAGTGTGTTTGACCATCCACATAAGTGAGAGGCAAAAAGCCGGAGACCACCTTCCCATCACATATCACAAGCGGATTCTCCCTTTCAAGGAGATCAAACATACGAAGCAACTCTTCCGAAGTTCTATTAGCCAATATGATATATTCGCCAGATGAAGAAGGCGCCAAGAATCTATCGGTGATAACACGCGACACAACACCCATATTCATCCTCAAATTCACCTCCACACAAGGATTAAGGAAACATTCGCCACCCGCTTTCGCAATAAGCATATCCACACCGAAATAGCCTTTATAAAGAGGAGACACCTTACGAGAGAAAAAGGCTTCCAAACATTCCGCCACTTGGGGAAACGAACTGACATCCATACATTCGGACAAACGTCGCACAATTCCATCATTAGACAACAAAAAATTACTTCGATAAGTGCCCGAATCATCTGCGGAAAACAAAGAATAACCCGCAAAAGAGACATTCTCGCCATTGCTGAAAAATTCCATGGCGAAATCCGCCACCTTGTCAAGCGCCACCTCACACACGACACTTCGCTGCCGCTTTAATATATTAGCGCACCATGCAGATGTCATATCGTCCCACGCACCATCTGTCCACCGAAGCCCCTTTCCGCTACAAGACCACGGAGCCTTCAACACACATTTCGGATAGGATTCCACAAAAGAACGGATCTCCTCCAGAGAAAAGCACTCGACAGGCTTGACAAATGCGGGGCGCAGAAGGGAATAGTGTTCCAACTCCGTAAGCACTTCTATCGAAAAACGGCGATGCGACAAGGTCCGCAAAGCATCCACATCCATCTCAATCTTCCTTTTAGAAACACTATTCCACTCACGCAAAAGCGAAGCATTCCAGCCCCATGGAACCAAACAATCATCCTCAGAGGAATGTCTTTTCCACTCCGAAAAAGGAAGCCACTGGGCACGCACACCTAAAGACGATAATATGTCACGCAGCCAATCGGCAGGCACGTCACGACGGACAAGCACCACATCATCATCCCCGGCGAACCACAAAGGCAAGATCGAGAGGTCTCTCGCTAGCGTAATAGCGGACTGCGGCGGATTGTAATTGCTTCCGCCTTGGGCGAGCGCCAAATCATTCTCCGGATTGAAATAGTGGCAATTCATCGATATAAAATCAGTTACGAACCAAAACAAAATCAGGGAAGAGAGTGAAAAAGAGCGGCACGATACCTATTCCTTCCACCTCCATATCCATCTTTAAATTATCCATGTCAAAAGAGACGACCCTTACCTGTTCCCAATATTCGGGACGTAGACCGGGAACCAGTTTGTATATGACCTCCTTAGCGGACCAAGCGAGGAGCAACCTCACCTTATCATCCTCACCACAAAGTAAACGTTCAGACTCATCCAAAAACTTATTCTTGACACGAAATATCCGATCGGACATCTGTTCCACATCCACACCCACATTGCGGGAAGAACTGACCAAAACAGAAGCATAACCTTTCGTGTGCGAGATGGATAGACGAATATTGTCCGTAGATTCTATAAAAGGTTTGCCGCTCTCCTCATGTCCGACGAGACACTCACGCCCCAAAACCGACTTCAGCGCCGCACGGACCGCCAGATACTCTATCTTCCTTTTGTCAGATTTATAAGAGCTGATTTCAGACTCGTAGGCGGAACGGCACGATACGAAAAGGCGCAACAATTCTTCAGCAGACTCCTCCATTCGCCACACCGCCAGCGTATCACCGTTTTCCAACAACTCCTGATGGCAAAGCATACAAAAAAGATTAGCCTCTCCTATCAACCACCTTCTCGGTCACGAAGAGGAAAATAACGATAAGGACAAGGTAATAAAGAACGTCACGGCTGTCAATCACGCCACGGCTCATCGAATCATAATGAGCGCTGATACCTAACGAGGCGATGAAACTCTCCGTGGAACCGTCTCCAGCCATGCCCGAGATGATATCGAAACCGATATAAGCGAAGAAGCAAAGCAAAGCCGCGATGATAAAAGAGATGATTTGGTTATCAGTCAATGACGAAGCGAACAAACCGATGGCCACATAAACGGTGGCGAGGAAGAACAAGCCGATGTAGGAACCCCAAGTACCGCCCATATCCATATTGCCCATAGGATCGCCCAACAGCCAAACGGAAAGGAAGAAGAGCAACGTAGGCAACAAGGAAAATAAAACGAGCGCCACACCGGCGAAATATTTCGACAAAACAATGCTCCACGAGGAGACGGGACGAGACAAAAGCAATTCCAACGTGCCTGTACGACGTTCCTCCGCGAAGAGACGCATCGTCACGGCCGGCACCAAAAACAGGTAGAGCCATGGGGCGATGTTAAACAGACCGTCCATATTGGCGTAGCCGTTGTCCAATATATTGAATTCACCCGGGAATACCCAAAGGAAGAGTCCCGTCAAACATAAGAACACGCCCACCACGATGTAACCCATCGGAGAAGCGAAGAAATTACAGAATTCTTTTTTAAAAAGAGCGAACATTTTATTCTTATAAAAATTATATATCGCAAAAATACGAAAATGTTTCTTATTTCAGAAAATTAATAGTAACTTTGCGCCGCTTTTTAAGCGATATAGAAGTTTTAACAAATTAATTAAAAACAAAATGGCAACCAAAATCAGATTGCAAAGACACGGCCGCAAGGGGTACGCGTATTACCACATCGTCGTAGCAGATAGCAGGGCACCACGTGATGGTAAGTACATTGAGAGAATCGGATCATACAATCCGAACACAAATCCTGCTACAGTTGATTTAAACTTCGAAAGAGCTTTGTACTGGGTGATGACCGGTGCGCAAGCAACAGACACTACCAGAAACGTATTGAGCGACAAGGGTGTTTACTTGAAGAAACACTTGTTGGGTGGTGTTAAGAAGGGCGCTTTCTCAGAGGAAGCTGCTGAGCAAAAGTTCCAAGCTTGGTTGAACGACAAGGAGAAGAAGAACCAAGCCATCATCACAAAGGACAATTCCGCTAAGATCGCTTCCGCAAAGAAACGTTTGGAAGAGGAACAAGCAATCAACAAAGCTAAATCAGAAGAGCTCGCTAAGAAGAGAGCTGAAGCTGCTGCCGCTCTTGAGGCTGCCGCTAAAGCTGCTGCTGAGGAAGCTGCTGCCGCTGTCGCAGAGGCAACAGAAACTCCTGCAGAGGAAAAAGCTGCTGAGTAATTCTATATTGGCAAAGACAAAGGCACCTGGAGAAATCCGGATGCCTTTTTTTTTTATATATCACACAAAATAATAAAGCGATGAAAAAAATTCTTTTGTCATTATCCCTTTTATCTATTTCCCTTTTCTCTGTTCATGCGGACGTTTATTTACTCACGCCAGACGGAAAGGTTCACCCATTTCTAACCGACAAAACCGACAGTATAAAAGTGGGCTGCATAGATGAGGAGGGCTTTGAAAACGTAATAGTACATACCCAAGAGGGAACGCAATATGCTTACAGGCAGATAGACAGCCTCACCTTCGAATTTCCCGAGATAGACAACCAAGAAGAACCAGAAGACACCAACTTCGCCACGAAAGTCTATTCCGTCGACAGTGTCTCTTTCAAGATGATCTACGTACAAGGCGGCACATTCAAAATGGGCGGTCAACACCAATACCCCGACCAAGACAATTATGATCCTAATTATACCACAAATGTTGCCGGACCCGTTCATTCGGTAACACTGGATGACTACGCTATAGGCGAAACAGAAGTCACCGAGGCTTTGTGGGTAAAAATCATGGGGAATTCCTACGTCACACCGGATTTCAAAAAAATATACAACTGGAAGAATAACAGGACAGACTATCCGATAGGCGGAATCGAATATGACTTAATCACCACAGAATTCTTGCCGAAGCTAAACGCTCTCGGCTTATTGCCGGAAGGCTACGAGTTTGCCTTACCAACAGAAGCGCAATGGGAATTTGCGGCACGAGGCGGCATCCATTCTAAAAAATACTTCTATGCGGGCTCTGATTTAATCGATTTCGTGGCTTGGTATAAAGGAAATTCAGACAATTCCATCCATCCGATCAAGCAAAAACTTCCCAACGAATTAGGGTTATACGACATCAACGGTAACATGAAAGAATGGTGTGAGGATTTCTACGGATGGTATGGTAGCGAACCCCTTATTAATCCGCTTGGATGCGAGAAAGGAACCAATAGAGTCCTTAGGGATTTCGATTACCAAAGTTCTTTAAGTCTTACTGGACTATCTTGCAGGGCGGGTAGCGCCACCTCTTCATGTCCGCAAGACGGTTTCCGATTAGTGATCAGACCAATCGGTTACGGATATGTTCCGGAACACAATGTCGAGCCTAAGCATCCGACTTTCACACAAGATCCTGAAATATTAACCACTAAAGAATATACCATAGGAGACGCAACCTTCAAAATGGTCTATGTGGAAGGTGGTAAATTCTTGAGAGGAGCTCAGAAAGAAGACTCTACGGCTGATAATTATTACCAATACGCCCGTGCGGTTGGTCCTGTCCACGAAGTAACACTCTCCGACTTCGCCATTGGAGAGACGGAAGTGACGCAAGCGATATGGACCGCCGTCATGGGGGAACCATACCCCGCATGGAATGAAAAGGATGGTTTAGGCGACAACATTCCAGCGTACCACGTCTCCTACGATTTAATCATGGACAAATTCCTTCCTAAGCTAAATTCGCTCGGTCTCCTACCCGAAGGATTCCACTTCACACTTCCAAGCGAGGCACAATGGGAATATGCGGCAAAAGGAGGCAAAGAGACTCACAATTACCTCTATGCAGGTTCGGAAGATCCTACCGAAGTCGCATGGGAGTGCTATTTCCATCCATATGTTGTGAAAGGCGCACAACCAGTGGCAAAGAAAAAAGCCAACGAACTTGGACTTTACGACATGAGCGGAAACGTATCTGAATGGTGCCTTGACTGGTATGCCGAATATGACCCAACGGACAACATCAACCCGCAAGGTTCCGAATCAGGAGCAGAGAAAACATTTAGAGGAGGCAATTATGACGGTAGTTCAGCAGGTGCCGTCAATGTTTATTTTAGAACGGTCATGAATCCTAACGCAGACAAGGAGTACATCGGATTCCGACTAGTAATCGTGAAAGACTAACATACTGAATTGATTTATTTTTAAAAATCGACTATAAATATTTATTTAATAATTAATCGAGTCACACAATAAATATGGTGATTTTTCGTTTGTGAAAATTTTGTTTTTCCAAACTATTTTCACTAATATTGTGATAGAGAGTTGGTCGTACAAATAACACTCTCGCAAAAAGGAACTTTATTATTAACTAAAATTTATGTATTATGAAACTTTCAGCTCCAAAACAAATCGTATGGATTATCGCAGTAATCCTTGGTGTATTAGGTTTATTAGGCACATTTGTTGCGATCCCTTTTGTGTCCGCCTACGCATTCTGGCTTGAATTCATATCATTCGCATTATTAGCGTTAGCCACATTGATTAAAGGGCTGTAGTTTCTAATAATACACAAACAACGATAAGAAAAGGGGAAGTCTAAACGCTTTCCCTTTTTTTTAAACCATAGGCACATAATCAACAATCGTATTGATATCTAAGAGATTCAACGACGATACCATATGCTTTCAAGGCATGAAACACACACTTATTTGAAAAAAAGAACCATTTAAGTTCAAAAATAGACTTATTGGCTGATTGTTTTTGCTAAGGCAAAGCCAATTGCATACATTTGCATAGTTAAGTTAGTTTCCATCGTGGAATCTAAATTATTTCAATGTATATAATTAATATTTAAGAACAATATCATGAAAACACGGAATTACTTACTACTTCTAACATTGATGGCGGGTCAAGCATACGGCTCTATCCACATCAATGAGATTATGGTGAGGAACACTTCCTTCAAAATCAACGAGAACTACAATTTTGAGGGTTGGGTTGAACTATACAATTCGGGGGCGGAAGCTGTAGATTTGAGCAATTGCTTCTTCGCGAAGTCAACCTCAGACATCTATTTGTGGCAGAACAAAAGCACCAACAGCATCATCCAACCGAAAGGTTACGCCATATTCTATTTCGATGAATTGGACAAGACGAACCACGCCAGCTTCAAACTCGACAGTGACGGCGGAACGTTAATCTTATCTGACGCGTCCGGACAATTGCTGGACAAAGTCACCTACCCAAAACCTTTCAGAAACGCTTCTTACGGTCGTGCGGAAGACGGAGGATCCGAAATGGGTTTCCTCTTGACTCCTACCATGGAAGCGACCAACAACGGATCTAAAATAACCGAATACCAAACCAAAGCGCCAGTGTTCAGCAAAGAGGGCGGTTTCTATTCGGGTGCGCAATCCATCAGCATCTTCGCGGAGGACGGTAGCGCTAAAATCTATTACACGACAGATGGTAAAGAGCCTACCATCAACTCGCAACTTTACACATCTCCGATCACTATCAACAAGACTACCCCACTACGCGCCATCGCCGTGGTGGACGATGAGATCTCCAGCGATGTGACCACCGCAACTTACTTTGTCGGAACAGAAAAAATCCCGACAACCATCAAAGTGGTCTCTTTGGTCACTGATAGGGATTATGTCTACGGCGACGAGTTGGGCGCATTGGTCGTGGGAAGAAATGGTAGCACCGTGCCTTCCACCTGCGGTTCCATGGACCGCACCGCTAATTACATGAACGATTGGGACAGACCTTGTAACTTCGAGTTGTTCGACGAAAACAAGCAGGTCATGGCCAACCAAGAGGTCAAAATCAGCGCATTCGGCGCATGTTCACGAACAAAATCCATCAAGTCTGTCTGCGTGAAAGCGAACAAGGCGCATGGCAACAATAAGTTTGATTGTCAGATTTTCAGAGAGAAACCTGCTTTGAAATGGAAAGGAATCGTGCTGAGAAACTCAGGTAACGATTTCGGAAGGATGCTTTTCAGAGACGGTTACATCCAGTCCGTCGCCGCTTCCGGTATGGATTTGGACCACCAAGCTTACGAACCGACGGTCGTATTCATGAATGGTGAATATTACGCCATGTTAGGTATGAGGGAGCGCACGAACAAAGACTTCGTCTACTCTAACTACGGATTAGACGAGGAGGATTTCTGTATTCAAGTCATCTCCAAGACCTCTCCTTCCAGCTGCGACAGTTACCAAGAGGTGATCAACCTCGCAAGCGGCGACATCAATTCGGCTAGCGCCTTCAACCGCATAGACGAGACCATAGATGTGGACGAGTTTCTGAATTATATGCTGACCGAAATCTACATCTTCAACAAAGACTGGTCCGACAACAACAACAAAGCTTGGAAACGCAACGAAAACGGCAAATGGCGCTGGATTTTATATGATACCGAATACTCCACTTCTCTCTACGAGGAGAACATGAACGGTAACGGTTTCTCTCAAGCCAGCAAATGCAACTATTTGACCAGCATCTTACGGAATCCTGAGATGACCAAACGTTTTATGACAAAATTCGTGGCCCACATGGGAACGACTTTCGGTGCGGAGAATACCGCTTACGTCTTGGATAGCATGATGAACATTCTGAACAAGGAGGCGGATTACTTCAGAGACTTCCTCGCCCAAAAGGGTATCAAAGAGTCATCCGCCACATGGAAGGATGAGGCGATGAAGGTTAGAAACTTCCTTGTCGCACGCCAAAACATCGTACCCGACCAAGTGGCTAGCAACCTTTCGTTAGGTTCCCCAGTGCCGCTGAGAATCTATTCCAACATTCCGGGCGCATCCTATGTACTGAATGGTCTGGAATTGATTCAAAAGAGCGATTTCCGTAGCCAATATTTCTCAGGCTCACAAATCTCCGTAAAGGCAAACGCCCCTACAGGATACAAATTCAAAGGCTGGGAAGTGTGCCAAGAGAATTATATCATCAATAAAAAAGTGATCTGATTTGATATAGGACATTAACAATAATTGTTCGTTTTCTAAAGTTATATTTACTATATATTAAATTTAAT
>CALCUH010000104.1 GCA_937907165.1 uncultured Bacteroidales bacterium
CCGGCACTCATGGTAAGACGACCACGTCTACTATGACCGCTCACCTTTTGCATAATTCGCATGTGGAATGTAACGCTTTCCTTGGGGGCATATCGAAGAATTTTGACCGTAACCTGTTGCTTTCAGACAAGAGTGACTTGGTGGTGGTCGAGGCGGATGAGTTTGACCACTCCTTTTTGACGTTGTCGCCTTATATGGCTGTCGTCACGGCGGTTGATGCGGACCATTTGGATATCTATGGAACGGAGGAGAATTACCGAAAGGGTTTTGAAGACTTCACTTCGCTGATTCTTCCTGGTGGTGTCTTGCTGATGAAGAAGGATCTCCCGATTCATCCGCGCTTGAACAAGGATGTCAGATTGTTTACGTACTCTATTCACGAGGGTGATTTCCATGCGGATAATATCCGTATCGGTAATGGTGACATCATTTTCGATTATGTTACTCCTGAGGGGGTGATTCGTGATATCCAGTTGGGTGTGCCGGTTTACGTGAATATCGAGAACGGTGTGGCTGCGATGACGATGGCTTATCTTAACGGAGCGACTGAAGATGAGATAAGGAAGGCGATGAAGAGCTTTTCCGGTGTTAAGCGCCGCTTCGATTTCCATATCAAAACGAAGGATTTCGCCTTCTTGGATGATTATGCGCATCATCCGCAGGAACTGAAGTCCAGCATAGAATCAGTGCGGGCATTGTATCCTGGGAAACGTTTGTGCGGTGTATTCCAACCCCATCTCTATACCCGCACGCGTGACTTTGCGGATGATTTCGCCCGCAGTTTGTCCATGTTGGATGAGTTGGTGCTTTTAGACATCTATCCGGCAAGGGAAAAACCGATTGAAGGAGTGGATTCGCAAATGTTGTTGAATAAGGTGACGATTGAGAATAAGATGGTTTCATCGAAAGCGGGTCTGGTCGATTGTTTGATGGGAAAGGATTTCGATGTGTTGCTGATGGTCGGCGCAGGTGATTTGGATTTGCTGATTCCCGATGTGGAAAAGGCTTTGAGAAATAAATTGAAATTGTAAGATTTAAATATGTTACATAATCGTTGGGTGAAAATATCGTTGGTAATATTGGTGTTGGGCTATTTGTCTTTCGCCTTTAAAACCTATGCCTATAAGTCGGACGAGACGATTTGCCTGAGGATTCGTGTGACGGTGTGCGATAGCAAGGAGCTGCGTTTTGTAAGCGAACAGGATGTGTTGGATTTGTTGCAGGATAAATCCGTCAATCCGATAGGGGTCCGTATGGACCGTATCGATACGGACCAATTGGAGAATTACTTGAAAAGCAAGTCAAGGATAAAGACCGCCGAATGCTACAAAACGCCTAATGGAGACCTTCGCGTGAAGGTGACACAGCGGGAACCTATCATGCGTGTGATGGGTGCGTACGGTGACTACTATGTAGATTACGAGCGGAAAATCATGCCGGTCTCTACGTCTTTCACTGCCTATGTGCCGATTGTGACGGGTTTGGTGACGAAGGAAATGGCGCTGGGGGATTTGTCTGACTTCGCCTTGTTCCTGCGCGGAAATTCTTTTTGGAACTCTCAAATCGAGCAGATTCATGTGGAGAAAGGTGGTGAGGTGACGTTGGTGCCTCGTGTCGGCAATCAGTTGGTGGACATGGGCACGTTGGAGAATTACGAGGAGAAGTTGGATCGGCTCTATGCTTTGTATGTGGAAGGTTTTAATAAATTAGGTTGGAATAAATACAAGCGAATTACTTTGAAGTACGACGGACAAGTGGTTTGCACTAAACGATAGGAGAACGGAAAAATGGAAGAGATTAAGTATTCGGACATAATAGTGGCCATGGATTTGGGAAGCCGCAATATCCGTGGTGTGATTGGTCACAAGAACCAAGATGGCAAATTGGATGTCATTTGGGCCACTTCTGTGCCTTCCGAGGGGGGCATTGTGAATGGTGTGGTGATAAACATCGATAGTGTGGCATTCCGCATTAAGCAGTTGATTATCATGTTGAGGAATAAGATTAACGGATTGCTGAACAGCTCTTCCGAAGATCCTTCTTTGCGTGTCTCATACGATATTACGGAAGTTTATGTCGGCTTGCACGGTAAATCAATCCGTGGTGATGTGAATGACATCTCCCGTCTCTTGAGTTCCGAGGCTGTCTCTGTGGAGTTGGTCCAGTCTCTGATGGAGGAGAACCTCCGCATGAAGATTGGCGCTTCCCGCAAGATTGTCGATGTGGTTCCGTTCGAATATGTTGTGGATGGTATGGCGGTGAATGATCCTGTCGGCTGTATCTGCAACAACCTCCACGCTCGTTTCCTGAATGTCCATGGCGAGTGCTCCGTGGAGGATAATCTCCGTATGTGCTTCGATAGGATAAATGAAAGTTCGAATGCGGATTCCTCTTCCAATGTCAAGATTACGCCTCATTTCGTTCTGTTGTCGCGCCATCTTTCCGATGCAGTATTGTCCGCCGAGCAAAAAGAGGTCGGGTGCATGTTGCTTGATTTCGGTGCGCAGACCACCACATTGTCCATCTATCACGAAAAGAGACTCCGCTATTTACACGTGTTCAATTTCGGTAGCGATTTGATCACGAACGATATCGCTTCATTAAAGTTGCCTTGGAATATCGCTGAGAAGCTGAAGGTTTGTTTCGGTAATGCGATGCAGTCGATGGAGACAAACCCTATGATTGTGGATTTGCCGGGCGGACGTACGGTGGAGACACCTTATTTGACTGGTATCATCGAGTCTCGTGTCAACGATTTCTTGGCGCGTATCAACAATGCGGTGACAGTTTCCGGTTATAGCGCTTATTTGGATTCTATCGTCGTGGTTGGCGGCGGAGCCAAATTGAACCATCTTATAGAAAAGATCGAGGCAGGCACTGGTTTATCCACCCGCTTCGGTGATATCAGGGTCTTGTCCAACCATACGGAGGCGGAGAAATATGCTGACGTCTCTTTCGCTTCTGTCATGGGTATCATGATGGCGGCGGACCATGGATCGGTTTCGGTGCGTGAGTTGGAGACAAGACCTAAGAAGGAGAAGAAAGAGAAGAAATCAGGTTCTATCTTCCCTTCCTTATGGGGAAAGGTAAAGGAGACCGTAGAGGGCAAGGTGGATAATTTCTTCGAGGAATAATCATCCTTCTTAATTTATAAAAAACAATAATAAAAAATAATATAGTTATGTACGAGAATCAGTTTACGGAAGACGATCTGAATGCCACTCTTGAGGAGCAGGATCAACCCATCATCAAGGTGATAGGCGTAGGTGGTTGTGGCGGTAACGCTGTCAACTATATGTACAACATGGGTGTTAAAAACGTGAATTTTGTGGTCTGCAATACGGATAAGCAGGATTTGCGCAAATCACCTGTGCCTGTGAAAATTCAATTGGGAGAAAAAGGTTTGGGCGCAGGCTGTAAACCTGAGGTCGGCCTTCAAGAGGCTCAAAAATCCATGGATGCCATCAACGCTATCTTGGATGATAACACCGAAATGGTTTTCATCACGGCAGGAATGGGTGGTGGAACCGGAACCGGCGCCGCTCCTCTTATCGCAAAGACTGCGAAGGAGAAGGGAATCCTGACGGTGGCTATCGTGACTATCCCGGCGCTCTTCGAGGGCGACGAGAAGGTGAACCAAGCTTTGGCGGGCGTTGAGGAGATGAAGAAGAACGTGGACGCTATATTGATTATCAATTCCCAAAAGATTCTCGACATGTATGGCGATATGTTCTTGGACGATGCCTATTCGAAGGGTGACGAGATTTTGGCGACCGCCGCAAAGGGTATCGCCGAAATCATTACGCTTCAGGGTCGTATGAACATAGATATGGCGGATGTGAGAACGGTGATGACGGATAGCGGTGACGCTATCATGGGCGCTGCGAAGGCTAATGGTCAGGACCGTGCGATTTCTGCGATTCAGGAGGCTTTGGATTCTCCGTTGCTCGTCAGCACTAATTTGTCCGGCGCTAAAAACATCCTCTTGAACATCACTCATAGCAAGGAGTGCAGAATTACGACCAACGAGGTGAATATTATTCGTGACTATTTGAATAAACAAATCGACGGTAGCACGAAGATTATTTGGGGTGTGATGCAGGATGACACCTTGGGCGACAACTTGGGTGTGACCATCGTCGCTACGGGATTCGATTTCTCCAATCAGCGTTCGGGCGCAACCCAAACGTCGCAACATGTCTCGCTGGGAAATCAGCCATCTCAGCATGTCTCATTGGATGGCGAAAGACGTTCCATGCCTAGGCAGAGCGATAATTATTTCTCACAGCCGCAGCCTCAAAGGACAGAACCTATGCGTCCGATGCAAAAGTCTCAGCCGCAAGGTCAGGATTCGTACGGATTCTATTACAAAAATAATTCAGAGTCTGCTGCCAATAATTCTTTCTATTCCAACGCTAACGCGCAGCAACAGCAAACTGGTTCTATGCCGCACGTTTCATTGGATATGGATGAGAACGACATGAGCATGCCTTCTTACCAGAGAGCGAATATGCAGTATGACACGCAGGTGAAACCTACTCATATCTCTGTGGCGGAAATGGATGATGAGACTGAAGGAGTCTCTAGAAAGAAGAATGACTTTTTGTTTAACAATGTAGATTAAACGATATACTGATATGGAGATTATGCCATCTTTTGTCGACTTGGATATCCAACCTGTCATCACCGAACTCTCTCCCATCGTGAAGATTGTCGGTGTGGGCGGTTGCGGCGGCAATGTGGTGCAGCATGTCTACGATTCCCATGTCAATGAGGTCTCCTATGCGATTTGCAACACGGACCGCAAGGCGTTGTTCAACTCTACCATTCCTGTGAAGATTCAATTGGGTGAGGGGCTTGGCGCAGGCGGTGATCCCGAAGTAGGATTACGTGTGGCGGAACAATCTTCCGACGATTTGCAACGTATATTCAATGATGGAACCCAAATGGCTTTTATCACGGCTGGAATGGGGAAGGGTACCGGAACAGGTGCCGCTCCGTTTGTCGCCGAGTTGGCTAAGACAAAAGGTATCCTAACGGTCGGTTTCGTCTGTCTTCCTCCTGAAATTGATGGTGAGGAGAAGGTCCAAATCGCCATGAAGGGGGTGGATAAGATGCGCAAGAGTGTGGACGCTATCATAGTTGTTGACACCCAACGGATTTTCGATTTGTATAGTAATCTGCCGATTGACGACGCTTTCGACAAGGCGAACGATCTTATGGCGGACGCTGCGAAGGCGGTGGCGGATATTGTCAATTGCTGCGGAAAAATCAACATTGATATGGCGGACGTCCGTACTGTGCTAAAGGATAGCGGAGACGTGATTATGGCGTATGGCAAAGCTTCCGGAGAGAATCGGGCGATTGATGCCCTTCTTGCCGCATTGGATTCACCTTTGGTGCAATGTTCTTGTTTGGCTGGTGCGAAGGCGATGCTGCTAAATATTATGTATTCTTCCCAAAATAAAATAATGGGTGATGAACACAATGCCATCACCTCTTATTTGAGAAATAAACTGGGAGTGGATTCAAAGACGAAAATCCATGAGGGATTGATGTTCGACGAGTCGCTAGGCGACGCTCTCAGCATCACGATCATGGCTACGGGGTTGGTTCCTGACCAAAAACGTAAGAAGGTGCCGCTGGACCAATGGTTTGGCGAACCGAAACAAGAGAGGGGCTTCTCTTTTGATTTGACCGATGGAGATATGACAGAGGAGGAAGAACTTGTTCCTGCTTATCAAAGAAGGAAAATAGATTTTTAAACTAAATATTATGGCGTTATTTGATCAAATTAGCGAGGATATCAAGAAAGCGATGCTCGCTCGCGATAAAGTGAAATTGGAGGCGCTTCGTGGCGTCAAGAAAGAATTTTTAGAGGCTAAGACCGCAAAGGATTCCGACGGAGAACTCTCTGATGACGCGGCTTTGAAGATTCTTCAAAAAATGGTGAAACAAAGAAAGGATTCCGCTGCGATTTTTACCGAGCAGAATCGTCCGGAACTGGCAGAAGGCGAATTGGCTGAGGCTGCAGTCATTGAGGCTTATCTGCCTAAGCAGATGAGCGACGAGGAATTGACTGCTGCTGTTAAGGAGATTATTGCTGAGGTCGGTGCTACTTCCGCTAAGGATATGGGTAAGGTGATGGGTGTAGCCACCAAGAAGCTTGCCGGTAGAACGGAAGGAAAACTTATTTCTGAGAAAGTTAAATCACTTTTGGCCTGAACCTTGCCAATAAGTGTCTTTGTATGGTTGTCTTGCGATTCCCAACCATACTAATTGCCATCGGGACAATTTTCCCGATGGCTTTTTCTATAAAAAAAGGTCAGTACGTTCCAATTTCCCACCTGATATTTTGAAAACGATTTTGAATAAAAAAGCCTTCTTATATTCCTACGCAATGTGTTAAAAATGTGTTGTTTAGCATAACGATAAATGTGCGTTCTCCTCATGTTTTTTCACCGAAAACCATAACTTATAAATGAGGCATTCTAAAACAACTAATTTTGTTGATTCATGATAATATTTTAAAATAAACTGAATGAAATCTTTTATTATTTATCGGATTTTATATATATTTGTATTGTTGATATGAAGAAATAATGATGTTTATTATCTATTTCATTTCTTCCGATTGACATGACATAATGGAATGTAAATCAAACACATTTTGCAGGTTTCCTGTGTTATGGATTATGTAATTTTGGATAACTTTCGATTTATGGTTGATTGATATAAGTTATGTGGAATCTTCGGATTCGTAACTTGTATTTTGCCATTATGTATTAAATTGACACCTTTTATTTGTAAACGGCTCAAGACATTTATTGTCATATTGAGCATATTAGCATAGTTGATTGAGATGATCAGTTATGTTAAAAGCCACCGGGCGGATTCTCTTCTGCCGGTGGTTTTTTCTTTATGGTGAATAGACCTATCTCTTTTCTCAATATTTGATTCTCAGTTATTTATGTTGCTCTGACGGATTCTGTGGTTATCTTTGTGGTAATAGTGTTATCGAAAGATGTATTGTCCTTTCAGAAAATGATTGTTGTTTATGGAACGTGATAGAATAGAAAAGATTATGAAAGCTTATAATTGGGGACGTTTGGCTGTCGTCCTAATTTTCTTGGTGCTCATTCTTCTTTGGGTGCTGTTTTAGGATTCTCTTTTTTGCATAGGTTTTTCTAAAAATTATTATGCTTTGAATATGGGTAAAAAAAGAGCGGAGAAACATTCCCCGCTCTTGAGAATCCCTATTCGGAAAAACTTATTTGTTTACTCTGAATTTCTCGTTGCCGTTCTTGATGAAGTCGACGATTTGTTTTGCGGCTGCGATACCAGCGTTGGTGTTAGCCTCTGTGGTTTGCGCACCCATCTTCTTAGGAGTAGAGAAGTAACGACCCTCGAACTTGGCGAATTCGTCGTTAGCGGCAGGCATGATGTCGGTCACATACTTCAAATCCTCGCGCTCAGCCAACAGTTTGATTAAGCCAGCCTCGTCGATAACCTCTTTACGAGCTGTGTTGATAAGGATACCGCCCTTCTTCATTTGTCCTACCATATTGTAGTTGATGCTCTCCTTGGTCTCAGGAGTTGCAGGGATGTGGAGGGATACGATGTCGCAAGTTTTGAACAAATCGTTTTGGTTAGCGACTGCCTTCACGCCAGCGGCTTCGATAGCTGAAGCAGGGCAGAATGCGTCGTATGCGTAAACTTCCATGCCGAATCCTTTTGCGATGCGAGCCACGTTGCGGCCTACGTTACCGAATGCCAACAAACCTAACTTCTTGCCCATCAACTCAGAACCGGACTTTCCGTTGTAGAAATTACGAACAGCGAACACCAACAACCCGAATACCAATTCAGCGACTGCGTTAGCGTTTTGTCCTGGAGTGTTCATTACGCATACCTTGTGAGCGGTAGCGGCTGCCAAGTCAACGTTGTCATAGCCAGCGCCGGCGCGTACGACGATTTTCAAGTTTTTTGCGGCATCAAACACCTCAGCGTCGATCACATCGCTACGGATGATGATAGCGTCCACGTTAGCGGCAGCGTCCAACAATTGTTTCTTCTCGGTGTATTTCTCCAAGAGGATCATTTCGAAACCTGCAGCGTCCAACTCTTTTTTTATACCGTCAATCGCAACTTTTGCGAATGGTTTTTCTGTAGCAACTAAAACTTTCATGATTATCTTTTTTAGATGGGTTTCACAGCGGGAATCTGCCATTTGCCCCAAAGTTTGAATTTAGATTTATGTGGAGAATCTTTCGTCTCTCCTAAAATAGGATAGAGACGAGGCAAGCCCCGTCTCTATGTTAGATAGTCAAATGATTATTTGAACTTTGCCTCGTACTCGTCGATGCAGTCGATCAAAGCCTTAACGCTCTCCAAAGGCAATGCGTTGTAGCAAGAAGCGCGGAAACCACCTACTGAACGGTGTCCCTTGATTCCTACCATGCCTCTCTCAGTGGCGAATGCCATGAAGTCTTTCTCGATTTCGTCTTTTCTGTCCAAAAGTTCGTCTTTCAACACGAAACAGATGTTCATGTAAGAACGGTCGTTCTTGTCTGCGATGGTTGGCTTGAAGATTTTGCTGTTGTCGATCTTGCTGTATAACAAGTTAGCGCGTTCCTCAGCGCGACGTTGCATCTCTTTCACACCACCTTGTTTCTTGATCCAGCGGAGGTTTAGCAATGCGGTGTAGACAGGCAATACCGGAGGAGTGTTGAACATTGAACCGTTAGCGGTGTGTGTGCGGTAATCCAACATAGTAGGGATGGAACCTTCCTCCTTGGTGAGAGCGTCCTCTTTTACGATTACGAAAGTGACACCTGCAGGCGCCAAGTTCTTTTGTGCACCACCATAGATGCAATCGTATTTAGCCACGTCGATCGGACGGGAGAAAATGTCGGAAGACATATCAGCGATCAAACGTACAGGTACGTTAGGATCTGCGTGCAACTCTGTTCCGTAGATAGTGTTGTTGGTTGTGATGTGCAAGTAATCCAAGTCTGCTGGTACGGTGTAACCCTTTGGCAAATAGTTGTAAGTTGTGTCTGCGCTGGAAGCTACTTCTACAACCTCACCGAAACGTTTAGCCTCTTTCATGGCTTTCTTTGCCCATACGCCAGTGTTCACATAACCTGCCTTCTTGTGAAGGAAGTTGTAAGGAACCATGCAGAATTCCAAGCTGGCACCACCTCCTAAGAAAAGAACTTTATAGCCGTCAGGAATGTTTAATAATTCCTTGAAAAGCGCTTCAGCTTCGTCTACTACTGGTTGGAAGTATTTCGCGCGGTGGCTGATTTCAAGAATAGAAAGACCGTGTCCTTCGAAATCCAAAACTGCCTTTGCGGTATCCTCAATCACTTCGCGTGGAAGGATGGAAGGACCAGCGTTAAAATTGTGCATCTTCATATTTTAAAAATTTTTATATGATTATATTTTAAATTCTACTTTGAAAAATTTTTTCGCAAAGGTAACAATTTTCCCAAATGAACGAACATCTATTTTACTTTTTTTGCTAACAAAATGAATATTTTTTCTTTGTAAACCGCTAAAAATGTTAGATTTATGTGACAATTTGTATAAAAATAGCCGATATAACTATCATTTTGTTATTTTTATTGTTCATAACGTCGAATTGACTTACAAATTGTTCGAAAAACCATCTAAAAAAAATCTTTTAGGGTTTTTGAGGATTCCTTTATATGGAATTGGATGGTGTTGGGATAAAAAGAGGAGGCGTCTGGACGGACGTCTCCTCTTTCAAATAATGTCTTTACGGTTTATTGTTTTTGCTTTTTCCCTATACCATAAGAAAGTATCAACTCGTGTGTGTTTGAGGATACGTTTCTGTTGGAACCCAATCCTAAATCATAGGAGTATCCGAACCTGAATTTTTTCCATTCCATACCGAGTGTGATGGCCATGATGGAGTTGCCGCTATAGTGAAGGTCCGGACGGACGGCGAGACCTCCCCAGAACATTCTGTGGAAGTAGGCGAGCGATCCTATTTCAAGAAGGTTGGTCTTGTCGTGATGGACGTATGCCAAAGTCGGCCCTAAAATCCAGTTCTCGTTGATGTGGATGAGTCCTGTCCCGTAGAGGTAGAGATGACGCCCTGTCTTGAATGTGGTTGATTCTTTGTTGGTCAGGTGCGTCATGGATATACCTACGGTCCAATTAGGATTGGAGAACTCGAGACCGAGGTCGAAGTCTGGTGTGGTCTTCACTTCCTTTTCGTAAGGGTAGGTGTCGTTACCGTACTCCTGTTTGTCGGTCATTGTGTAATCGAAACCTCCGATATTTACACCTGCGCCGAGACCCATGGAGAGCAAGTACTTTTCGCTAAAGTCTATTTGGTAAGCGTACACGAGTTTCATGTTGGTGGTGTTATGCCCTATACCCATATGATCGAAGGAGAAAGTGAATCCCATACCCGAATTGAGCTTGTTCACGTAGTTTGTGACGTTCAAAACGGTGGTCTTCGGACTATTGTCGATGTCCGCCCATTGGAGTCTTCCATGTAGGAAAATGTCAATGTCTTCCGTATTTCCCGTAGCCGCCGGGTTTTTGTTTATACGGGAGAATATTTCTTGGGACAACAGCAAGTCTTGTTGAGCGTAACTGTTTAGTATGGTTGCGGACATTAACAATGCCCCTAATATATATTTTTTGCTTTTCATTGCTTCTCGGAATTAGGATTGTCTTTTTTGATGATTTCCACGCGACGGTTTTTCTGGTGCTCTTCTTCCGTCTGGGCGTTTGGAACGGCAGGGTATGCTTTGCCTGCGCCATCGTAGGATAGTCTCTTTTTGTCGATGCCCATTTTGATGAGTTGGTCATAGACTACGCCAGCACGATCGTGTGACAACTGCTTGTTGTACTCGTCCGTTCCTCTCTCGTCGGTATGTCCGGTGATTTGAATGGTTGAGGTGGAGTCTTCGTTAATGAATTCGTAAATGTATTTGAACTCTTTTTCGTATGTCTCAATCATTGTGCTTTTGTCGAACTCGAAGTAGAATATGCAGGTGTTGAAGTCCTTGCGTATTATTTTCACTGGGGTGGTGTCGATTGGTGCGGCTTCCACAATCGGTTCGGGCGTTTTCACGTTCGGACGGTAGATGTCGTCGCCTCCGCCTCTGTTGGAGATGAGGAACGGACATTTTTCGGCGACGACGAAGTTTTTGTCGTCAGCCCCGCTGTTGAAGTCTGCGGGAATCATTTCTGCGCCTCCTTGCTTTTTCATGAATTTCTTGAAGATGTTCACACCACCCAAAGTGTCTTTCCTTGTAGAGGAAAAATAGAAGGAAGTGTCTCCGATCAGTTGAGGAAAGTCCTCTTCCCCTTCGGAGTTCACGTCCGTCATGTTTTTAGGTGCGCTCCAAGTCTTGTTGTCCGCTTTCCTATCAATATACCAGATATCTCGTCCACCTTTACCTCCGTCTATTTCGGAAGAGAAGTAGATTCTTTTCCCTTTGTTGCCGATGGCTGGATTGTACATTCCGCTGAATGGCTTTTTCTTGTAGGTCCAACGGCGGGAGATGAAAGTTACGCCCTCCTCTTGTTCTCGGGTTGACATATAGCCGTCGATGAGCAGTTTTTGCGGATTCCCCCATACGTTGTTTTTGAGGGTTACGCAGTAGAGCGTTCCTTGGTTGGAGTAGTAGAGCTGGTTGTTGTATTGGGCGAATTGTCCTTCGATGCCGAGCTCGCTCAAGTCTTTTTGCTCTTTGAAGTCTGCGATGTCCAGACTGTCGTTGAGGGTGGCCACATAGATTTTGCCGCCTCTCGAAAAAGCCAATTTGTTTTTCAGGAGAGACAGGCCTCCTTCGCTTTCGCTGGTGTTGATTGCGGAAGGTTCTACGGTGTAGCCCTCCATGAAGTTCCGTTCGATGGCATAAGCACCTAAAGTGGATATGCTGAAAAGGAATATGATTATATTTCTCTTATTCATGTTATTTAGCTTTTACGATTTCAATTGTGCCTTTGATAGTTCTCTCGCTATTGCCTTTTTTGTCGATTAGTACGTAGACATAGACGCCTGGTGTGGCGGTTTTCCCTTTATAGGTTCCGTCCCATCCGTTGTTGGAGTGGGTGATGACGTCTCCGTATCGGTCATAGATATAGACTTCATAACCTTCCATGAAGATATCGTTCATTCCGTCGTTGCTGTGAGGCGTGAAGGCGGTTGGAATTTCTAATTCATCTTCTGGAACCCAAATCGCGTAAAATTTGGTGTCGGATGATATTTCGACTTCAACATAAGCGGCGTAGGAGTCGCCTGTGCCATCGGCTTTCGTGTTCCACTCTTTGAAGGTGTATCCTGCCTTTCCCGGTGCGAACGGAGTGACGATGGATTTGTCTTCCCATTGCGCCTTTAAAGTGACGATTCCGGTCTCTTCACGCACAAGTTCGGAGGTGTTTGCCATGTCATTATAGATGGCGGAGGATTCTCCGTTGATGTAAAGAACTAGTGGAGATATGTGCAACTCTATGTCTAATGTGTCACGGAGGTTACCGCAGTTAAACGCGAAGTAAGCCGCTGCTCCTGTAGAGTACAAGGAGAGATTCTTCTCCTGCATGGTTGTGGTAGGATCGTATTGTTTGAGAATCACGTAACTGTAATCTGTTCCGTTCGTCAAATAATTCGCATCCGTCGAATTGGATGTTTGAGGGGTGCTGCACACAGCTAATTTCAGTCTGTTGGTAGGATTGTCTAAGTCCGAGTTGCGGGTGCAGTCGAAATATCCTGTTGGTGAGCAGAAAGCGAATTTTACGGTATGATTACCTTTCGGCATATAGACCGGATGAGAATAGAGACGTTCCCAAACGCTTGGTTTAGTGGAAACATTAACTACATTCACGCCATCCTCGTTGGTCACTTTCGTGTATTGAGGGTATGCGTTTGTCCATGTTTTTTCCCAAACATTGGTTGTGCTTGTTAAGAATTCGTCTTGCAACCATCCTACGAAATCGCATGTGCTTTGCATGTTGTCTACGCTACTGCCGCCTTGCGTATCGAATGTCACGTTATAGACTTTCTTGTATTGGTTTGCGTCTAATTGTGTGGTCTCGTTCGCACCGATGGTGTAAACATGTTTATCCATTTTTCCGCTGGTGGCGCCGTTTCCGTCATAGACTACCGTATAGGTGCCAGGAACAGAAGGGTTAGGATCTTCCGATGGTTTCTCTTTTACGGTTAAATTGAGGGAGACGATGCTATCGCAACCAAATTTGTTCAAAAGATTCAAGAAGTGATATTTAGATTCTAACTCTGTGGTTTCGGTGATGTTGAATCCGTATTTTTTATAAATGCTTCCCTTTGAGATGGAGTCTTTCAGAAAAGTGGTGTCTGAAGGCGTTGCAACTGTGAGGTTCAGAATCTTGATTTCCTCGCACCCCGATTCGTTTGTTATAGTATCGAGGTAAACGCCCGTCTCCGTGTATTTCCTTCCTCCGAAGACATATTGGAATCCTTCGCAGATGGTGTCTGTGATGGTCTCAGGGTCGTTGATGCTGTAGAGGTTGGAACCGGCCGAGTAGGCGTAGGAAACGTTATAACCTGTTCCGTACATGTTAGCTACCACTCCGTTGGGCGATTTCAGCATGTGGGAACCGCTTGGAATGGTAAGGGTTGTGTAAAGCAGGTTTGGTTCTCCTTCCAATTCGTTGAACGTGGCGGTTATTTTTTCTCCGTCTAAAGTTACTTGTTCTTTATCCTTGGTCTTGATAATTAAGTTCAAGTAGTGATAGTCGATGCCTTTGTCGTATGTGGCGAAGTTGATTTCTTGGATAGCTTGCTCAATAGGCGCTATATATTGGTAGGAAGGGCCTCCAGTAGGTCTTTCTTTGCCAGTGCATTTAGTACTTGTCATGTATTGGTACACTTCGATTGGATTGGAACTTTCCAATATAAATACGCCATCTTCTTCTTTGTTTAAGAATACATGACTTTGGAATGGAGCTAATTCAGCGATGGCTTTCCCATTTTTGTAAATGGTCGCCCCTTTTTCAGCTGCGGTGCACTTGATTTGGTCTACCCAACCTGTTTTTAAAGGAATTACTACGAATTTTTGTCCCCATGAGGATACCGGATAGCAGACCTCCCAAAGATTGTCGCTGTCTCCTTCGATGGTAGGTTCTGGCACGTTGGAGGATTTGTTACCGGTAAAGACCGCCACCTTCTTGCCGTCCATCACGCGAATTTGTGATCCGGAAAAGTCTTTTCCTTCGTCTGCGCTAGTAGTTTGCACAAGGTATACTTCCCCCCTATTCAACGTTACAGTGAAAGGTTCGTTCGCTGCATGTCCATTGCTGGTTTTCAGGCTTGGTGTGATTTCCACTTCAGTTCCGTTTTCGAAAGCGATTATGGAAAAGATGGCGGGAGAATAAGAGTATTTGTAGTCTGTGGAACGGGCGTTGTTCATTTGTGTGACATAATATGAGCCACATGATGATGTAGGAAGCGCCACGGTACATTCCATTGAACAATATTGAGAATTGGACAAGTAAACAGATATGGAATCCGTTGAGGTGATATGAAGAGTCTTATTGAGTGCTTCCCCGTAGAGAGTCGTGTTGAAGTCATCATATGGTATATCCACTAATTGGGTGCTGTTGGCCGCCATGGAAATCGTTTTGAAGAATCCGAGTGCGTCGTTTTCTATAGTTACATCGCAAGCTCTCGACGATGAGATGGTTATGCCTAATTGGTAGAAGTCTTTCGAACCGTAGTTGTGGAGGTCGCAATTTTGAAGGAACGCCACCCAGAAATCTTTTCCTTGGGTTGTCTGGTTCAATGAAGGACAGCCGCCTTCGCCCGAACCGCCACCTTTCTCCCACATAGCGTAGAGTTTCGTGTCGGCTGTGATTTTCAGACTTGCGCCTCCTTTATAAGATTTCCCTTTGCCGTCAGGTTTGGTGTTCCAGAAGGTGAATGTGTATCCTTCCTTTGTCGGAGTGGGAAGCTTTATGGACGCTTCTTTCCATTGCGCTTTCAACTCGACCACACCGCCATTTTCGCGTACGATATTTCGGGTTGGCTCTTTGTCCGTGTATTTAAGTGAGGTAGCACCATCTTTGGAAAGAACGAAGTCTGCGAATTTGAAATCAGAGCGTACGTTGTCTCTGATATTTCCTCCGTTGATGGCGATGTAGACAGGGGTTGTGTCGTTGGCGAAGATGGTGAATTTGCGTTCTACCAACTCGTTGGATGCTTCATAGTATTCTATAATAGCGGCGCTTTTTTCTTCTCCTTTGGTCAGCAATCCCAAGTCATTGCAATATATGGTTTGGGGCTGATCGCATGCCGAACATTTGAACCTCATTTCCCATTCGGAAGTCAAATCTTGGTACCCGGTTGGAGAGCAGACTTTAAAGGAGAGCTCGTAATCTCCCGCTGGCATGAAAATAGGTTGAGAGTAGAGCCGTTCTCGAGTTTTCCCTTTGGGGTTGATGGAAACGGAGGTGACTCCATCTGTGGTTGAAAGTGTGATTAATTTGAGGTCAATGTCGTCGTAACCAGCTTCTGTGGAGATGTTAAACCAATTATTCTCCATGTTCTGGGTGATTTCGGTCAGCAGTTGCTCGTGGATCCATCCTTGAAAGGTGTAGTCCGCCTTCATGTCGGCGATTGAATCTCCGCCTTGCGTGTCGAAAGAGACGTTGTACGAGCGTACGAAACTGTTTGGATCCAAGTTTGTCGTTTCTTCTACCCCTATTGCAAAGGTATGGTCGTCCATTTCTCCGCTTGTCGCACCGTTTCCGTCATATTTGACGGTATATGCGTCTTGGGGCGTTTGTGCAAATGTTCCCAAATGAACTGCAAAAAGCAGGGAACATAACAACATCGATTTTTTTAAATGCATAATTATTTAATTTATTATTTGTTTATCTATAGGATAACATCATTACACAAAGGTGCGATTTGCTATATTGAAATTTATATAGAATATTTATTCTAAAACCTTTTGCCACAAATCTATAATCTACAAAAATATAATCTTCTTGAAACATCTCAAAAAGAAATAAAAATATTTAACAAACAAATAATAAGGAGATTGTTATTGACGAAAAAAAGAGGACCTGCTTTTTGGCAAGTCCTCTTCACCCCTTCATTAGTGTGTTGTTCTTTTAGTCTCCTCCGTGGAGGAAATCATTCTGATAAGTATAAAAATTGTGTTGTTCTATATAACCCTTTTTATAAATTGGGATGTTCTATTATTAACCGAAAAAAATTCTTTCTTCTTTCGATTGCTAAGTTATAGTATTTATCTTGTGTGGAATTGGAATAATTGGTCCCGAAATTGTACTTTTTATTCAAAGCATGTGAATTTTCGTTCAAAAAGCACGGTGAAATAGGAAAATTTATGCAGCATACATTCCAAAGACCTTTTTATTCCAAATTTGGAATGGCTTCGGAGAGAGAAGGTTCCGATGATTCTCCTTTAAGATATTGGACCCATTTGTCGTGCTCGTCTTTTTCCTTGTTGGGGAATGAGATGAACACGCTATCTTTTACGGCCGTGTAAGAGTTTTTCAAGAATTCTCGTATGAGTTTTTCCCCGTACATGCTTTCCGCATAAAGGAAGAAGGATTCGCCCGCCCAATATTGTTCGTTTCGTTCAGTGGGGAAATCTTTGTCGAGGAAGCAATCTTTTTCGATATGCTCGATTCTTGCCGGATCGCCGATTTTTTCATGGTCGGAGCGGTCGCAGCAATATTCCGCGATTCCTTCGATCATCCAATTGTATATTCCGATGTCTTTGGTATAGTCAATGGACGATCGGTAAACGTAGTGGTTCATCTCGTGCATCAGCACTTTGATGTAGCCGTTCGGACCGGTTGGCGCATCTTGGAAACACTTTGGGTTCAGTGTGATTCCCACCGTTTTGCATCCTAAATTTCCTATGCAGGTGATTGTCAATCCCAAAGAACCCTCCATTGTTTGGGCGCATCCGAGAGCGGAGTTGGTTTGATGGTACTCTTTCGCTGTGCGGGTAAGGTAAATGGGCAATTTCCTTCCGTTCATGTCTCTCGGGTAAAAATAACTCCCCATTAGTTCCGTCAGTCTGTCGATGTTGTTGTTGGCGGCTTTCAGAATTTCTTGCGCATGACCTTGCCATGTGGCATCTTTGTCTTTGTGGTAGTAGACGATGAAGTTCTTGTCTTCTTCCTTGTCCCATTTATCTGTCGATCCGAAATCGTCGACGTTGTCCCAGTTGGTAGGACCGTCCATGATGATGGTGACGCTATGCCCGTCGTCGACTCCGAAAATCTTCCTTAGTTTTAACTTGGTTCCTTCCGGTATTTGCGCGTAGCGGATAGGCGGTCTACCGATGCCTATGTGGAAAGCGGTTCCTATCCCGATCGAGGAAAGAACGAATAGAGCGATGATGGCGAATATGGTAAGTGTGTTTTTATTCATACGGAGAATGTGCTAATGTCGTCGTTGATACGTTTGTCCGCTGGAATTTCAACTCTGACGTCGAAATCGTCCAGCCTAATATCTTCAGGAAGTTGACCGATTCGGAATCCGTCGCCCGAAGGCTCGCAGAAGATGTATTTGTATCCTTCGTGGAGGATGGTGGCTTTCTCGCACTCCTCTTCGGAGCCGAAAAGGATGTCTGTCCATGTTTTCCCTATGATTTTCACCGCTAGGGCGGATCGCCCTTGGGCTGACGAGGAGAGGAAGAGCGTGTCGTATTCCAATTGGTTCAGTAATAGCGCCGTGAGTAGGGATTTGCACGCCATGTCGCCTTCTTGGTCGAAGAGTGTCTCGTCGGGATACCTTACGTACTCCACTTCGTATTGTATGCTCTTGCTCTCTTTGCTGGGCATGAATTCTATGTTGGGTTCCTGTACGAAGTCTAAGGTGAATTGCAGTCTGTCCAGCTCATCTACTTTTTCTGCTTTGCAGAGATGGTCGATGTAAGAGGCGATGTAGCGTATTCTCTCCTTGTGGTTGAAATCCGAAAGTATGGTGCTCACCATCTCTTGGATGAGTCTCTTCTTTGGCTTCCCGCTTTGTTGGAAGAAGTAGGGGTTCTCTTCCCGTAGGAGTGTCATTTCCTCCGCGGAGAAGTTGACGGTAATGTTTCCTTTTAGTTTTTTCCCTGAAAAGGAGTCCAATTCCCATGTGAATTCCTTGGAGATTTCTCCTGAAGGCGGTGGAATCAGATCGAACTCCGTCTCCTCTTCCATATAGGAGTTGTGGTCGTCGTTTTCGTAGTTGGTAACTACGTTCCACGGGTTCCCGTTCTTCTTCATCGCCATAGTGGTCCCGTATCCGGAGGAGATGGCTAGGAGCAGTGGTATGAAATCGTAGTTGCGGAGAATGTAGAAGATGACGACGCCGATGAGACATAATGCGGTCGTGATGCTGATGAGCAATTTCTGTCCGACGTATTTGTTGATGAGGTCGATCTGTGGCTGGATGCTATTCCCCTTTTCTATGGTTTTGATTTTTATTTCCCTTACGAAAAACCATACGAGTGCGTATGCGGCGATGGCTATTTTTAATGCTCTCGAATTCTCTCCGATGAGTGTCCGTTCATATCCGATTGTGACGACAAGATAGGTGATTAGGAAAAGAATGCAATAGACGATGGCGGAGATAAGTGCGGTGTCTTTCCAAGAGTAGTCCGCATCTTTGTAGGTGACCTCCATCTTCTCTTTTTTCCCGTAGAATCCGTAAAGGACGGTGAAGGCGCACGCTTTCGCTTCGGTGGTGATGTCTCCGTATCTTTTGAAGGCGATGCCGTCCATGCAGGATTCCGCCACTCTGTTTTGTGCGGCTTGCTCTTTTGCGCCTGGTGCTCCCAAATAGGCGTTCAGCCTGCTTTGTAGCCAAAATTCGGTCCATTTTCTTTCTCCTTTGACGGTGGGTACTTCCGGCGCTGACGGACGGGCTGTGTAACCGATGAGTTTGGGCTCTTCTTTCGGAGAGAATTGCCGGTAGATGTAGCCGTCGGGGGTGACGAACCCTCTCATGCGGTAATCGAACTGGTTGACGTCTTCGTCGAGTTCTCCGTTCAGAATACGCACGATGGATTTGTTCTCTTTCTCATGGGGCAGGATTCTTGCGATGGGTTTGTCTATCTCTTCGTCGAGAAGATGTACTTCGCCCGCCACGTTCTGCTCCTCGTATTTCATGTAGCCGAATTTCCTGAGCGCTTTCCCGGGCATGCCGATGCTCACCCAAATCTTCGGACGCATTCTTTTGTAGAGACCGTAGAGTACGATGGCTCCTACGATGACCGCTAAGATGTAATATGTGTATATGTTATCTAACATATGATTAATCTTTTTTGTATAAAAGCGTTCTGTATTTTTCTCTCAACTGGATGGCTGTGCTAAGTTCCGTTCCGTCGAATAGTTTCAGCCATTCGTTGGAGTTGTCGTCTTTGCAGGTGGCCCATAGAATCAGTGAGGATGGTTCGTCCGGACTTGTGGTTCTCAACTCTTCTTGGTTGATTCTCTCCGCCCTGATTTGCGTGTCGAAATCCTCTGATGGTAATATCCTGTTGAGTGCGATGGTGTCGAATGTCCTCCATCTGGTGATGAAGAGGTATTTCCCGAAGAGCTCTTTGTGTTCGTCGAACTGATATTGGGTGTTGCTCTTGGGAAGGAATGGCTCCATAAGCGATTTCACGAGGTGTAGGTTCACCTTGATGTCCGCTATTTCTTGGTCGGCCGAACTGGTCAGTTCTCCGTTGGTGGCGGCTGTCTTGATGGCAGGCTCCAATAGTTTCGCATTGTCCCGCTTGTTGAAATGTGCTCGTATCTTTTCCCCGATGGTCGGATATTTCCTTGGCAGTATCTCTTTTTTTACCGCTTGGGCGATGCTTTTATGGAATGTGTTTTTGGTCTCTTCCCATCGTTCTTCCCTTTCTCGTTCTTGCTCTTCTTTCGATATGAAGACGTTGTATCCGAGCGTGTCGTCAAATTTCATGGTGTTCCTCTCTTTGATTTCCACGTCTCGGAACAGGTCTGACATGATCTCTTTGTGGTGATGGATGAGCAGATGGTAGTCTTCTTCGTCCAGCGTGCCGATTTTCACGGGAACGCGGTTGACGTATATCTCCTCGTATTCGTCTTCTTCTTCGGGAATGAGCCTCTTCCCGCTGAATTCTCCTCCTATGATGGGTTGGTTGAATCTGGATGCGGGGATTTCCACTTCGGAGAAGATGTCTCCGAAGCCTAACGGGCGTACCTCTCTCTTGATCCTTTTGGCTCTCTCCACGTATTCGTCGCAAAGTTCCATCAGATTATCGTAGAGGAAGCTGGTCTCCGTTTGTATGCGGTTGGTGATTCTGGCGTACGCGTCATGAAGGAAGTAGGCGGTGAGCCTTCGCTCTTTGATTTCCTTCTGATATTGGTAAACGGCCATGTAGACGAGTTGCACTAGTAGGGGAACTAGGAATAGGATGGTCGCTATGAGTGCCGAATAGGGTTTGATTTCCGTATATAGGTAAATGAGGCTCGTGGTCACCGTGAGTGCCGTGGCGATTCCTCCAAGGAAGGCTTGGCTGATTCTGCTGGCGAAAGTGGATTCTTTCTTCAGAATGTTTATGAAATCGTTTTGGGCGCTCTCTTTCAACGCTTCGCGTTGGCTGAAACGGTTGTCCGAGAGGTCGGACGCATAGGCTTCATGGTATGCCTCGAAGTCGTCGAGATATTTTTTCGGGACGTTGTTTTGTATCAGTTGTTGCCAAATGTCTTCTTCCAGTTGTTGCTTCACCTTCACCTTCATGGCGCCGAATTCCAGCTTCAACTTTTTTAGGTTGTTGGTGATTTGCGGCAGACATCCTTTGTGCTTGTCGCTGGCTGAAATCAGTCTGATTATGGTGGCGGGCATCGTCTCCTCTTCGAACACTCTCTGCATTCGTCTTCTTGATGCGCTGATATCTTTCAGTGTGGCTTCCGATTGTGCGGAGATGGTCTCCAGTTGCTTTAGGCGTAGGTTGGCTGGATAATATTTCAGATATCTGTGGAAATAGAGCCGCATCAGTTTTTTGTTGAGGAATCCGCTGATAGGATGCGGGTCCGACGGCTCTATCTTCGCCTTGGTGAGGTCGAAATCGATTTGGGAGAACTCGTCTATGATTTGGTCGACGTTGAATTTGTCGAAATCGATGGATGTCTCCTCGTTGTCGGTCGTCTCATTGTCTCCTTGGGCTTCGAATTGCTCGATGATGCCGTTGATGACTTTCCTGCAGTCGATTTTGTCTTGCGCTTCGGTGTCGAAAAAGACGGAGGATACGCCTAAGGTGAAGTAGAATTTCTCGTCTGAACTGCTTCCGCTGATGAGCGGATGCACTTTGTCGCAGGCGTAGTAGAGGTGGACCAGACATTGGACTAAATATTCCGCTTGCCCTTTCCCGTCTAATATCGGATAGTAGTTCTCCGTCCTGTTTTGTACGTCTTGGTAGATGAACATGCGGTCGTAACCTCGCACGGCGCTCACATTGTGTTGCACCTCTATCTCTTTGAGCGTCAATAGAATGGATTGTCTGACGGAGACTGACAAGCTATTTGCGTTGGAGGGAATATAGAGGATGCCGACGATGGATATGCCTTGATGGATGTGGTTGGGCACGATTCTTCCTTTCTCCTTTTGCAGCATGGCGGCTACGGAGGGGAACAGGAGCTGAGACATCTCTTCGGTGGCGTCCGCTATGACGCACACGTTGAGGGTGGTGGCGGAGTCTATGTTGGAGTGCCTCAGCAGTTGCACGAATTGTTGTCCTTCCCTTATGAGCTCTTCCTGAAATCCGTAAAGGGCGTTCGGCATGTTGTTTATGTCGTGTTTGTCGATTCCTTTGAACGGGTTGTCAAAGGGGGTGTAGTACCATTGCGCTTTGTTAGCGCTGGTAGACGGTCCCTCTGATGCTTGGAGGTGTTCGTTGATGGACGTTCGATTGACGGTGCCGCCGATGCGGCCGATAAGCTCGGAGAAACGGGCTTGCCGGTCGCTATGCTGGGTTAGGTCTATGATCCAAAGGGGAAGCATGTCTTTACGAAATTTTATCCGATGAATTTATGAACGGTGTCCAAATCGTTTCTTACGATGTTGAAGAAGATGCTGTAAAGACGGCTCTCCTCTTCGGTCGGACTTTGTTGCTTCCATAGCATGAGCTTCTGGAGCAATGATTTCATATTGCTGTCGTATCCTTGCTTGAGGATGTTCTCTCCGTCGTGGATGATGGCCTTGCCGTCTGGTCCGATTGCGATCTTCCCGTCTTTGTCGGTCTCTGTCTTCTTGATTTTCAGGAGGGAGAGCATAATGTTGTTCAATGTCTCTCCGTATCGATGGTTGTAATATAGTTCGAAATATTTCTCAAATTGTTGGCAGAAGCTTGCTCCGCTGATTTCGTCGTACATTTTCCTTCCGTTGTCTATCTTGCGCAGACAAAGTTCTCCGTTGTGGAGGGAGAAGGCTTCCGGACGGGCGATCTCGAAGAAGGTCTTCCCGCCTTCCGGTACGAGGTACATGGATGTCTCGTATGTCTCCGGATCGTATTCGTCCTTGTGGAAGAGTGGTTTCAACTCATCTTCGAACTCTTTGAGCAGAAGCATCTTCACGAAGGTGATGTGCTGCGGCAGTATTTCGTCCGGCAGGTCGCTGAGCGTGATCTTGTCGAGAAATTGTGCGAAGTCGTGGTGGAAGTGGTACTTCTCGCGGAACGAGGCTTTGTTGTATACCATCTCCAATCCGTCGTATATACGGTAGTCTTGGAAAGATAATCCGTATTTGGATTTGAGCACGAGGGCGGAGTTGACGTCGTTGTTCGCCACGAACCGGTGTTTGGTGTTTCCTTCTTCGTATCCCAACATCTCTTTCGCAAGGTCTCTGTCGGGCGCCACAAATACGAGGTGTTCCTCTTTTTTGGTGACTTCGATGCGGTTGGTGTTATAACTGAAGAATAGGGAGGGGTTGAGGCTCCTTCTCACCTCGTCCTTCTGCTCGTTAGGCAAGTCGTTGAAGAAGTGCGAAATCTTCTTCAGATGCCAGTTCTCTTGTATTTTCGTGTTCTCGCGCACGAGTTTCTCCATGTTCTTTTGGGCGAAGGCGATAAAGTCTTCGATGATCGTCTCCGGCTTCCTGTCGTCCAGTTTCGGATTGGCGAAGAACCGGCACTCTTCGGTAGTTTTGTTCTGGGTCTCTTTCTTGTCGGCTAACTTCTCCATGAGGATATATTGCCTTGCGTTCAACTCTTCGAGTGTCTTCTCGTCCTTGGAGTCGTAGATGCCTTCGAACAACACTTTGGAAAGGGATGCCCTGCTTGGTGTCTCTTCTTTGTCTTCCTCCGCTTGTATGATGTTTTTGTAGCATCGGCTGAAGAAGTTGTTGGATTTCCATCCGTTGCTGTCGCATATCTCTTTTAGCATTGGCAGATAGACGGTGGTGACGTCCAACGCTGTGTTGCCGAATTCTGTGAAGAGTTTGTCGTAATGTTTGACTGCTGCCTCGTTCATTTCCGAAGCTTCGTCTTTGATAAGGATTAAGTGGTTCTTGAGTTTCGCCAGCTCGTCGCTTCTGTCGTTGTCGCAGAAGTCTCTAAGCAGGTCGTGCGCCCACTCCTCGATGGCGTATTCAATGCATTTGTTGACGTATTCCTCAAGGAGGTTGCGGTATTCTTGAATGTCTTTCTTATTGCTGCCGAACGTTTTCTCCCCTAATGTGCGGGTGCTGGCGTTCTTGAATATTTCTTCAAGATGCTCGAACAGTTCCTCTTTCTCTTCTTTTCTCTTCTTATTGTCGGATTCTAATTGGTCGTATCTCTCTTTGATGTATGTGCGGACCACGTCGACTGCGTTGATGGCGTAAATGAGGCCTTGCTCTTTGATCCATGTCTCGACTTGTCTCCATGCGTCGCTTATCAGACGTTCCTTGTAGGAGTCTCTCTTCTCCGGAGTGATGCTTTCCGCTTTGACGGCTCTGAGCACGTCGTCCAAATCGGATGCCACGTCGTCGAGTTTCATGCTGGATGGCAACTCCTCTTTTTCCACGATAAGCGCGGGATCGAGTGAGTTCTCGTAGATGGACTCGCTTTTCTTGGTCAGCCTGTTGGCGATGGTTCCCCCGTAGGTGTGGTCGAGCTGTTTGAACATCTTCTTGTAGAGCTCCTCCGCCATTCTGTCTGGTATCTCGTTCGCCTTGTCTTCCGCATTGAGCAGCCAGCTTTTCAGAATGTCTCGCTCGAAACGCGCGCGGAAGTAGCTGTCGAATTGAACGGTAGGTTTGTGGAGCTGCACATATCCCATCGGCACGAGGAAGTTCTCGTGGTCTCTCTCCATGATGTCGTTCATGTAGTTGTCTATGTCCGAACGGAATGCGTTTCCGCCCGCTCCGGCATGTAGGATGTAGAGCATTTCTGCGGTGTTCCTGTACATCACGTTGGTACTGCCCAGAGAAGTCCCTTTATCTGTTTGTACATCAATAGGTATCAGATAGTAGAACGGACAATATCTTCTTTGGCTATTGATGAGGTTGTAATCGTTGATGAACGCCATGCGGTGCATGACGGTGTTTTGTTTCGCGGAGAGGCTCATCTCCTTGAATGCGCCCACTTCTTTGAACACGGCGTATGCGTTTAGGGCATATTTCTCTTCCGACGCATTGCAGTCGATGTATATCTTAGGCATGTACATCGTGAGGATAAGCTGCGGGTCTCCGTCGCCCACCACTTGTTTGTGTATCTGGTTGATATGGTATAATACGTCATTGACGATTCCGCTACCTGTTCCTCCGTTGGTGCTGCATACTACCCAATAGAAGATGGTGCAACTCTCTCCGCCTACGTTTTTCACGTCGTTGAGGGAGGAGATGGCTGCCTGCAGCTTCGTCTGGAAGTCTGTTAGCGAATGGGCGAAGGCGATACGTGATTTGATACGGAACGCACCCGCTCCGAACGAGAGGGGTTGGTCCGGCATCTTTACGGCTAGTTCTGGGGAGCATGCCTCTAGGATTCTTTTGTTGATGAGCGTGTCTTGCTTTTTCGTCGCTTCGTAATAGATGGCTTGCGGATTGGCTTGCCCGAGATTAATCAGGTCTGATTGCGGGTTGACGAACGGTACTTTCCCATCTTCGAAACTCTTGCGGTTGTTGTTGTTCGCACAGTCTATGTCGCGTTGGTCTGTGTCTATGAAGAGGAACCTGTAGGTTTCGTTCATCGACTCAAGTCTCGATTTTGTCGCGCTTTGGTCTCTGTATCTGTTAGCGTATACCTTTTCTTTTATTTGGGAAACGGTCTGGCATCCTGAACCTCCCAATCCGATGAAAATATGTTTTTCGTTTGCCATGTTATGATATGTTTTTGTTATTATTATCTAAGTGAAATCTTTACTTTATTGGTTATCTCCCGCCTCTTGATACCACAAGAGAGGGTTGCTTTCGAATCCGCGTCGTAATTGAGTTTGCCTTCTGTTATGCCGGTTGTGGTGCCGACGAACCCTTGTGTTCCGTACCATGAGAAATAGGGCTTCTTGAAAAGGAGGAGTGGCGATGGCTCGATTTTTTTGATGGTCACTTGCCATGCTACATCTTCGACTCTTATCGTGCCGGCTTTCCCGATGGTAATCTCGTCGCAGGAGGCGATTTTGCTCTCCTTCACTTCGTTGCCATAGGTGTCGAACACGGTGACCTTCCCGTGCAGATGTTCTTTTTTGTTTCTGATGAACGCTTTGATCACTCCTAATACATAGAGTATGGTCAATATGCAGATTGTTAGTGTCAGCCATAAAGGGAGAGGGAAGGTGAATATCATTTTATCCACGCTCGCTTTGCTTCCCGATAATGGTTTCGTGATGTTCAGCCTTGCTAGTTCGCTGTCGAATTGGGTAGGGAAGGATATTCCGATGTTGATGCTGTCGTTTATTTTATGGAATCCGTATCGCTCGTGTTTGATTTGCCCTAGTCTGATGGTCAGCTCATGGTCCTTGGTCTTGCCGTAGTTGGCGGTGTCGTTGAGGAATGTGAAACCTTGTTGGGTGAGATGGGTGGAGTCGATTTTCATGGTGGTGTAGAGTCTGCTCTCGTCCCATGTGATGTGGGCTTCCGTATTTCCGTCCACATCGATCTCCGTCTCCATCCGCGCCTCGCAGGCTTTGTTCTCCTCTTTGACGATGGCCGTGAGTTTTACCACGAGTATCTCTTTGCGCAATTGCTCGAACCATTGGTTGATGGTCTCTTTGGAGTTGCCTATCTGTACGATTTCCAATTGGTTTTCGCTGACGCAGAATATGTTGTTCTGTAATTGGTCTAGACAATAGCCTGCCTGTGTTTTGTTGTCGCTTCCGTTCTCCGACAATTCGAGGGCGATGCTTCTGACGTACGAGTCGCCGATGGCTGCTTTCAGCCGGTCGCGCATGTCTGCCACTTCTTCTTCCGTCAACCTCCTTTTGTAGGGATGTTCGATGGGAATGTTGTTCAGAAAATCTGTCACGGATATGAGAATGTTCACTTTGTATTCGCTGTTCGTGTTGAGCGTTTGTGACATCGCATTTATCGCTTTGTGGATGTCTGTGTGGTCCTTGAACGCTTGGTCGTAGTTGGGACTGGTGTATAGATTTTTTATGTTGCTGCAAAGATCGTTTTTCATGATCTCCGTGATGGTGCCCGAGAAGCCCATCGGCGTTTTCACGTTCGTCCCGAAGGGCATGACTGTCACTTTATCTCCGTTAGGAAGGGCTTGGATGAAACGTTGCAGACAGGGCACCACGCTGCTTTCGAATTTGTCCATTGAGCCGGACACGTCTACGGTGAAGATGTAGTGCGCATGACATTTGCCGATATCTTCACGATATATTTCCGTCAGTTCAGGGAAAGTGTTCTCAAGGTATTTTAATGGGGACTGAGCCCATGCCGCATTACTAATCCATAAAAGGAATAATATTTGTAGAATAATTCTCGACCTCACTGCTATCCTAATTTTTGTACATTCATTTACAAATATAAAAAAATTTTTCTATTTACACTTTAATATTTGATATGACTTCCTTTGAATCATTTCTGATAAATAGTAAATGCTAAATAGCAATTGGTAAGTAGTTATTTTGTAATATTGCGTTAGAATATTAAATGTGTATAATAATGGATAATCAATATGATTTTCAGTCTCACCAGCATTTCTTCTTTGTGGGAATTGCCGGAACGGGTATGAGCGCCATCGCCCAATATTTGAAGGGCGTGGGGAAGAAAGTGTCGGGTAGCGACCGCCTTTTTGGCAAGGAGAATAAGATGCTGATTCAGAAACAGTTCGAGAAACAGGGTATACAATGCTTCTTCCAAGACGCTTCCGGTTTGACTCCCGACGTGGACGTGCTGGTTGTCTCTACGGCGATTGAGGAGTCTAATGTGGAGTATCAAAAGGCTTTGTCGTTAAATATTCCGATTATTAAGAGATCGGAACTTTTAGCCTCTATTTCAAGGACGAAAAGGACAATCGCTGTGGGCGGAACTTCCGGAAAGTCTACCACGACGGCCATGATTTTCCATGTTTTGGAGGAGTGCGGTTTCTCTCCTTCCATCATGAGTGGTGCTGGATTGACCTCTTTGCAGGAGAAAGGTTTGCCTGGCAATGCTTGGGTTGGCAAGAGTGATTGGCTAGTCATCGAGGCGGATGAGTCGGATGGCTCCATTGTCAATTATACGTCCGAAGTGGCTTTGTTGCTGAATATGGATCGTGACCATAAGGATTATAATGAGCTGGAGGAGCTTTTCAAAACGTTCAGAAGCCATACGACGAAAAGGTTCATCGTGAATCAAAGCCATCCTAGGACGAAGGCGCTTTCGGTTAACAAGGATTATGATTTCGGCGTGGAGGCTGATTGCGGGTTTAATGGAGAGAATTTCTGCCAGTCTGGCTTCTCTATCTCTTTTGAATGTAATGGACGGAAGGTGGATATTCCTGTGATCGGTCGTCACAATATGGAAAATGCTTTGGCTGCGATCGCTTGTTGCTCCGCTGTCGGTGCTGACATGGCGTCGATCATCAAGGCGCTCTCTTCTTATAGGGGCATATATAGGCGTACGCAGCTGACTGGTAAGAAGAACGGAGTCTATGTCATCGACGATTTCGCTCATAATCCGGCGGAGGTGGTGTGCGCTATTCGGGCGTGTCAGTCAGTGGGAAGACGAGTGTTCGCATGGTTCCAACCGCATGGCTTCGGTCCGCTGAAGTTTATGCATGCGGAGTTGGAGAGTGAGGTGTTGCAACCTCTTCGTCCGGACGATAAGTTTATTCTTTCCGATGTTTACTATGCGGGAGGTACGGTCTCTCGTGAGGTTACTTCCGCTGATGTGGCTGAGAAAATGAAGGCGGATAGTGCTCAAGTTGAATACTTCCCTGACAGAAAAGAGCTGATACCTTACTTGAAAGGGAACGTGACGGATGGCGATGTGGTTTTGATTATGGGCGCTCGTGATACTACTTTGTCTGATTTTGCCGCGGAAATATTGAAAAGTTTATAAGTTTTTGTCAAATATAGATTCGGGTACGATGAATTTGTCTGTTCATTGTATCCGTTTCTTTTATTCCGAGTCTTATGGGTGAAGAATCACTGACAATTTTTCTCTGTTGCTATGGCTTGAAATGTGGATGAATTGTGTTGGAATAGGGGACTTGGGGTGGATGTAGACTGCCTTTCATTTGTGCGATGTAATTTTTCTTCGCTGTCAATCAGTAGGTTGTGAAAATTGTCTAAAAATAATGGCGAATATATTTGGAGGGTAACGGGTAAAGCACT
>CALCUH010000105.1 GCA_937907165.1 uncultured Bacteroidales bacterium
CTGAATGCTTAAATATGATTAAAGAGCTTAAATATGATATTATATTCCTTGATCATATGATGCCGGAGATGGATGGAGTTGAAACATTTGCGAAGATTAAGGCTGATACATCACATTTAAATGTTGACACACCGGTTGTTATGTTAACCGCAAACGCTATTATGGGTGCAAAAGAAGAATACATTGATTCGGGGTTTGATGCATATATGTCAAAACCTGTCAGAGCAGATGAACTCGAGGATATGCTCCTTCGGTTTATCCCGGAAGATAAAAGGGATTAAATGTCACGGATTTTTTCCGTAAGTGTATTATTAATAACAATAAATATAATGATGAAGCTTCAAAGAAAGCAATCGAAAGAGCCTTTGATAAAGGCGTGTCAAATTTGCCAATCGTTTATCTTGATAACGACGGAAACGAAAGCGTAATCGGGTACATAAAAGATGAACAGGTGATACCTGAGTGAGACGATTCAAATGGAGTTTGCAGAGTGAAAGTGAATGGGACAGTTTTCTACACTGGAACTTCATGCGTTGTAAACAAAATGGATAACGGTGTAGTCAAAGACTTTGAAATCACAAGCGTCGGTATCTCAAAATAAAAGCGAGATTTGATAAAAGGAGAAAAATAATGAAAGTTATGGCTTATTTCAACTACACCTCGTGTGTTTATAGAGAATTTGAAGTAGACAGTGAAGATGACATTGATAAAAAGATGGATGAAATTCGGTGTGAAATAACCGACGAAGAAATCATTGACTCGATTCAAGAAAATTGTGTTGATTATGATATATCTGCGCGGAAGTAATATAATCATATCTGTAGCAAACTTTGTCGGAAAATAGATAAAAGCACGGTTTGATACAGGAGGTGAGCTAATCGGTGGCAAGATGCATTGACGCAGACGAACTTATATCGAGATACAATCAAATTATATCAGACTATTCTGAAAACGGAATTTATCCAGAAAAATTTGGAATTGCAGACGCAATAGATATGACAGAACAAATGCCGCCAATAAAGATGGATTGGTTTTCCGTAATAGCGGAAAGCGTTAGAGACTATTCCGAAGGTGGTATATGGTCTGACGGATATTGTGAAATCTTGTGCAGAACAGAAAGCGCAGCGGGTGCTATTGCAGATATGCTTCAACAACTATATCGTTCTCAAGGAGAAGACGTAGTCATAAATACCGGATACTACGACCCTGAAGAAGACAGGCGACAAGGAGAAGAAGATAGATATACAGGGTGGTGGTATATCAATGTCGGATAATAAAACTTCAATCTGATTGGGGAGGAAAGCAAAATGCGAAACGCAATGGAAGAAGTCTGCCTTGAATTGAAATTTCCATACGGGCGACCTGATAGAAACGGCGTTATTTACTCAAAAGACGCAATTAAAAATGCCTTTGATAAAGGTGTCTCCTGCATTCCTATTATTTATATTGATAATAACGGGAATGAAAGTGTCATCGGTTGTACGAAAAATGAGCGGGTCGTTACTGAGTGGGACGATTCAAATGGAGTTTGCAAAGTAAAGGTAAACGGCACAGTTTTCTTTGCCGGAACTTCCTGCATTGTAAACAAAGTGACAAACGGCGTTGTCGAAGATTTTGAAATCACAAGTATTGGTATTTCTAAATAAAAGAATAGTTTGATATCGGCCGCCCAAACCAAAAAAACTAATCAAACAAATAGATAATAACAACGAAGGAGATTATATGTATACGGAATGCAGAATTCAATGGGTTGATGATTTATCAGAAATGGATGTCGTGATTAGCGATATGGATGATGACATTGAAAATCCCGACGATGACGATGAAGATGTTTTCTTTTATGGAATGTCGAGAGAACAGATTTTGCAGTGCTTTCGAAATAATGAGATTTGCGAAGGCGAGTGGAAAATCATTGCGGTATATGATGTAAATCAAACTGAAGTTTGACATAAATATCCTTGATCGATAATAAAAAAGGTAGAAAATTGCTATGTTAAAATCAGAAAAATTATTTAGCCCGCAAAACTATTTATTATCTGTTACTGGAAACTGCTATGTTATCGACGGAGATAACGATGTCGATACAATAGAATCAATCCTAGAAGAAAATGATCTATGTCTATGGTCTTACCCGCTTTCCGAGATGGACTATATTGTCGAAAATAGCATTGACGTCGTTCTCGTTGAGTGTTTGATTTTGGATGAATGGTCTGGAGATTACGAGAAAGTTCTTCGATTCTTTGAAGTTCCGGACGATTTCGTTGGTTGACGAGGTATAACAATGAACAAATATCGAGTTGGCGACGTTGTCAAGATAGTAAGTTCATGGCCTCCTGACAGAATTGCATGGGAAAACCCCGGAGGAGATATGGATTGCTATCTCGGAACAGAAATGACAATTACAGAGGCAGCATCATCTGGTATTTACAGAATGCGAGAGGACAACTGCAGATGGGCGTGGAACGAACATGCAATCGAAGGACTGGCAAGCGAAGTATGTATAGAAATCAAATTAAGTTTTGATGAAGTATTCTGTTAAGGAGTTAAAAAAATATGATTGACTTAACTAAATGCGAGTTTGAAGAACACTTTCGCGACGACGAACTCGAGACGGACGTGTATTATTTTATCTACCCAGAGCTGTTTGAACTTTCTCGATTTGATCTCGAGCCAACAGACAACGTAATTTCTATGTGTATTGCCCTTTCTGTTTATGATTATGACGACGTAACGCTTCAAATCTCTCCAACGGTTGCAGAGGAAGATGTACTATCGGACGTGGACTGGAGAGCGTTGTGTCCTGGCATAGACTATGATGAGAGAACTGACGTCGAGATGTTACTAAGAAAGGCAAAAAATGAACGATAAATACGTACATCACTCACAGTATTTTTATGGGAACAAAATCAGCGACTACGGTCTTGAAAACGGATATGTCGATTATCGGACCCTCGCTCAAGCGTTTGATTGCGTTCTGAATTGTGACATCATTGCGGCAACCAATGGTGTAATAGGCTACTGGGATATCGTAAACGGTGACCTTGAAGACGAAGACGGAAATGAAAATGAAATATATACATACTTCATTATTTCCGATCGTGGAGCAGAGATTCTCTCAGAACTCACTAATGAAATCGTGTTCTACAACGAAGAAATGAATATGTATGTTTGGGGAGTAACTCACTGGGGAACTTCATACGATTATGTCCTTACTGATATTAAGATAGAACTTGACGAATAAATAAGCGTTGACAAAGCGCTTTGCCGCGAGATTGGTATGTGGTTCGCCCAGCGGTTGATTTAATCAGCCGTAAGAAATTCCCGGGAAGTAAAAGGCTTGAACAAAGCCAAAAAGTAAATCTCGCGGCGGCATCTGAACATAGTCAAGGAATACACGTGTTCAACAGCACGGGGGACAAGCATTGGCTTGGTGTGATGCTTACGGTGAATACAGTTCGATTCTGTACTCCTCCGTGCGAATGTTCAAATCAACCGTTTATTTATAGGGATGTTGCCAAGTGGTAAGGCACGGGACTTTGACTCCCGCACTCGCGTGTTCAACTCACGCCATCCCTGCCAAAAATATTTTTAAAAACTATTGATTTTTGCGATAAAGTGTGCTACAATACAGATAAAGAACATTTGTTCGCAGACGTCGGAAAGGAGAACGTCATGAACAAAGAAAGAAGAGCAAGACTGTCAGATGTTGTTTCATCGTTACGACAATGTGTTGACGATATTAACGACATAGACAGTGACGAAGAAGAGTCAAGAGAAAATCTGCCGGAGAATATGCACGACGGCGACCGGTATCAAGAATCAGAAGAGTACAGCGACAAAATGAATGAAGCCGTATCTCTCATCGAAGAAGCAATTGACGCAATAGAAGAGATTTAAGAAAGAGTAGAATGGTACATCGCGGAGAAATATATTTAGTCGATTTAAGTAGTCAAATCGGCTCAGAACAAAGCGGTGTCCGTCCTGCTGTAATTGTGCAAAATGAAATTGGCAATCAATATTCCCCAACTACAATCGTATGTCCACTTACATCACGGCAAAAAAATAATGTTCCTACGCACGTTATTCTCACACCAAAAGACTGTGGCATTATAAAAGAGAGCACCGTCTTATGCGAACAGGTGCGTGTCATCGATAAGACGCGCATTAAGAAAAAACTTGGAGAGGTTAATAATATGGAAAAAATTGCTGACATCAATCACAAAATTCTAATTTCATTTGGACTAGCAGACGAGGCATCAACTTGAAGTACACACGATTAACAAAGAAAATCAAAGACTGCAACGGAAATGATGTAGTTGTGTGTTCTTTTTACGGCACTGAAAAGTGCCCCATACATATCGATTGTGGTAAATGTGAGATGACGGCAGCAATTTTTGCTCAACTTAACGCGTTCGAGAATATTATATGTGAGGGTGAAAATACAGATGGAGACTCTGACCAAGGATGAAGTAGTCACCGTTTTGGGGCAAGGAATGTATCTTGCCCAGATTGCAAAACTAAACGAGATTATCGCGGCACAAGCTGAAGAATTAACGGCTATCAAGCAGTCTTTAATCAAAGAACCAACGCAAATTAAAAGCAAAACCGAGAGAGTGAGCGGAGCGTATTCTGAGCTCAAATCAAACGGTGTCCACAAAGCTCGCGCTGCCGACTCCATAAGGTCATATGATGATTTCACATCTATTCAAAAATATTTTCTTGATAGAGGCGATATTCGAGACTGGACACTGTGGACCGTCGGCGTTTGCCTTGGGCTTAGAATATCTGATTTATTATCACTTAAAGTTTGTAACGTTGTTGACTGTTGTTCTAAGCAATTCTTTGAAAGAATAAAACTGTACGAAAAAAAGACAGGCAAATTGCAAAACTGTTTAATCACAGAAGCGGCAAGGCTTGCTTTGGAAAAATATTTTAATTCGATTGAATGGAAAATTCGCCCTGACGACTATTTGTTCCCCAGTAAAAAAACTGGTGGAAAAATGTACGAAGAATACGGATGGAAAATAATATCAGATGCGGGCAAGGCGCTTGATTTACCGATTCACGTTGGAAGCCATACAATGCGAAAATCCTTTGCCAATATAGCGGCATGCGTTGATAAAGACAGCATTGATATGAATGCAATAACAAAAATTCAGGGTCTTCTCAATCATAGCGATCAGAAAACAACGATGAGATATCTTGGTGTGTATCACGATATGTTTGACCGCGCCCGTGAATCCGTCAGTGATTTTGTTCTTGGCAAAACCGGTATTAATTTCTTATATGCCGGAGGAAGCAAAACTACATTGGACGACCTAATGAGCAAGATAGAGATTATTGAGAAAAGAATCATTTCTAATGGAGATGTAGATGAGGCTTGTTGATCGCGTTCACATCGATGCGAAAAATATGTTTGGCGTAAATTCATTGGTAAACAAATCAATACAAATATCAAATGGCTTTTTTATTCTAGATAGATGTTCTTTATTACCGGAAGAACTTCCGACGTTTTATTGTTTATTATATGACAAGTATAAATGGAACTATCTCAATCCGAGTTCTGTTACCGTATATCACTACGTTATTGGAGATGTGGTGATTGGCGGCGTTTATGATATACATAGAAAGCTTCCTCTTACTGCTGTTCGTCTGTAAACATTGTGTTCGCTTACATATTATATATTGACTATCATATTTTTTTATGATATACTGTCAATAATAGGAGGCGAATACAATGGAACTCGAAGACAGTTTTGCTTATTTGGCAGAGAGACATCAAAAGGAAATAAGAAGAATACAGCCTTTTATTAGGCAAGCTTCTTTTGTTTATCGAAACAATGACTATAATGACACATCAAGAATTCCGTACTTATTCATTGGTGATAAATACGGAATTGGCAAAAGTTCATTTTATCTAAAGAAATCATTTTCAATTTCGCTGTTTCAATGGCTGTACGAACACGATGCAGCGACAACAGAAACGCTTAATTATGTCAAGAATTTATCATATGACGACGCTTTGATAGAAATCGATATATCAACATCGTATTTTCGATCATTAGACGACGTAATGTCTTACATCGACCTTGTTGGAGATTCAAAAGGAGCCGTCGATAAGGACTCACTGTTAAGCATTAAGGCATGTGCTTGTATTCTTTGGATGGGTATAGACATCTATGATATGATTGATATAAAAAAGTCTGATATTAGAGGTAATTCCATAGAGTTCAATAATCATTTGTATAGTATGCCAGAGCCTGCCGCAAAAATAATAAATCGGTTTGCAATGTTAGATAATTACTTTGATTTTCCTGGTGGACGACAAAAAACTAGAGTAAATTCCGAATATCTTTTTAGAAGTTGTCAATGTGATCATATGAATGGTAATCAGTTATCATGCTGTGTGTACCGTTTTAATAAAACCGCTGAGAAATATGGAAAGAAAATAGTAACAGTTTCGTTGAAGAAAAACAGTATTTTGTGTGTAGCAAGAGAAACTGGAAAAGATTTTGCAGAAATAATCAATTGTACGCCCCCGGTTGCGTTTGGGCTAAGACGCTACTATAATAAGTGGAATGAATATTTTTGGGGGGATATGAATTGATTTTATCTGTTGGGAGACCAAACATTAAACTTTGCGAAGTATATGATAGAAAAGAAGCAATACGCGAAGCTTGCTTATATTTGCAATATAATAATTTAACCAGAGAGGCAATAACAATTGAGCCATCGGTTGAAAAAGAGCAAAATGGTTCTCCCGTTAAATACAAACGAATTGTTTTTTCTTCATTGTATCCATATGGATACGTAAACGTAATTTCCTTTTATTTATACGAGATTGGCACACCGGAATACCAAACGCCAGAAGAATTTAGGAAATTTATCATTCGACAAAAACACGTGTGGGATATGGATATGCTCCTACAAGATGCGCAATATGCTGAAAACTATCTAAAGCACAAAGGAGATAATAAATGACATTTGTGATTATAGTTTTATTTATTGCGTTTGTGTTTGTCTCTCTGCACGATGGCAAAAAAAACTACGAACAAAGCGCTGGCGACAGAGCAAAAAACAGTAGAAAAACAAATGCCGCACTTGAAAGATCTATGGTCGACAAATATCTCAGAGAAGGCTATACGTTCGATGAGTCGTTTGAAAAAGCATATGATTATATGATCTGCAGCGGATTTGATCCGTGCATCCCAAAGAAAGCATATAGAATTCAAGGACGGCCGGACGTGGAAACATCTAACGTTCCGAACCTCGAACAGTATGATAGTTTTATCGTCAGAACTATGAAGACCGACAAAAAACATAAAATCATTACTGGAGACATATACGATAATTTTCCATCTAATAACTTCGAGTATGATGCTTATTTGGATAGGTCTATCCTATTGACCGGCGCGGTGCCGGTGGGTGAATATCTTATTCATCCAAGATATGGATTATGCAAAGTATTGTCAAGGAAGATATTCCTATCTAATAAAAACGGAGTATATATTTGTCAAAGAGTAGACACCAAAGAAACAGTACGAATAAGCCTAAAAGATAAAACAATCAGAAGACAGTAAAGTGGCAAACTCAGATTTGCCACTTTTACAGTGATATTACCGCCATACGCGGATAATATAAATAATACATAAGGAGAATAACATGTTCACACTCATCTTATCAATCTTAATTTTTATCATCGGCATCGCAGCAAGCATCTTTCTTTTTACTGACCAGGAGCCAGGCAAGGGCGCGGCGTCTCTCATTGGTAGTGTTCTAGTATCCGTCCTCATTCTTATTCTAGGTTGTGTCGGTCAAGTCCCAACTGGATACACCGGTATTCTGGTTTCTTTTGGGCGCGTAGAAAACACAACCCTTGACGCGGGACTTCATATGACGGCCCCGTGGAAAACGATTGTGAAGATGGACAACAGAGTCCAGAAGTCAAGCGTTGAATTGTATGCGTTTTCTTCCGATATTCAAGAAGTCAAGTATGTTTACAGCATCAACTATCAGATTGACAAAACAAATGCCATGAATCTCTACAGTACGGTTGGCACAAGCTATTTCGATACCATTATTGCTCCTTCTGTTGCAGAAGCGGTTAAAACAGCAACGGCCGCGTACACAGCGGAGGGACTTGTCGAATCGAGAGATCAGCTTGCTGTCGATATTGAAACCATTCTTCAGAGTGCACTGACTCCGTACAACATTAAGGTTGTTTCGACCGCGGTAGAAGATATTGACTTCAGCGACGCATTTACCGATGCTGTTGAAGCAAAGCAAGTTGCGCAGCAGAACAAGCTAAAGGCACAAACGGAAGCAGAGCAGCGCGTAATTGAGGCAACTGCACAGGCGGATATTCAGAAGGTAACAGCAGAGGCTGAAGCAGAAGCAAGAAAGATTAATGCAGAAGCAGAAGCAGAAATCAAAAAGATAAGCGCAGATGCAGAAGCATATGCAATTTCTGCAAAAGCAGAGGCAGAAGCCGTGGCAAACGAAAAAATAAGTAAATCACTTACTGCAGAATTAATTGATTATGCAAAGGCAAATAATTGGGACGGTAAGCTTCCTTCTTATATTGGAGGAAATGCCGCCGCGCTCATCAATATGCCGACAGAGTAATTTTCTATGAAGGATTATAACACGATTGAGTTTACCGTCGACGAGTTTGGCGACAAGCTATGGGAAACGGTCGGGAAAACACTTGAGACGCTTATAAAAGCGCTTTATACGTGTAAAGTTTGGTCAGACTCAGAAGAAGTGGTCGTAATAGAATTTGCGTTTTGCAATGGCTATTCTTATAATCGCCTCGAATGGACGGGCGAAGAAACTGGAGGAAGATACAGTGCCGATTTGGGATACGATGCCGGAGAAGAGAACGAAGAAACAAAGGCTTGAATGGAACGTTATTGAATATAACATTAATTCTCACTCCCTCGATGTTTACAATGTATTTTGGCATTTTGGATTTTTAAATGACACAAAAAAGAACGCAAAGAAAAACAAAGACAACAAAGAAGAGTTTTTGTCCAATCTAAAAAGAGATGCAATGTACTATTTCTGGTCAAAATGCGAATGGGAAATTGTAGTCTCCTCTTGGCCAACCGGAGACGCTGAAGAAAAAATAGATGTATATGATCAGCTCGCATTCAACTGGGATAAGTTTTCAGAATATGTTTGGGAGAACGCGCCACTCCTGCGAAGCAAAAAGTCTGACGTAATACAGTATGATGGATGAACTAATATTTTTTGATAGTGAAGAAGATTTAAAACTTTTGACGGGTCTATCGTCGGATGAACTATGGGAACATGGTTTTAATCTTGACGATTGGGACTGGGGATTTTGCACAAGTTCAGATTGTTTTAAAAGAGTTGAGGATGAGTTCGGAAGCTCGACCTATGTCCTTGATGAATCAAAAAGATACCCTTATTATTTCTTTCATTTGCTGATGTGGATGGAAAACTATTGCGTTGGCTATTGCGCGACAAAATACAATGATAAAACGTATTTTACGCTTCATCACTCGTAAAAACATAAGTGCATCAAAGATGTTTGCTCTCAGATCTGGTGCATCGTCGTTCGAAGCGGATTCATTTTGGTGTTATGTAATTGCACAATCAGACGTCGAAGCAAGACGTATTTTGACAGACCTTGTTCCTTGGATTGTTATTAGCAAAACAGTTGAGCTCGAAAAAGAAATTAAAACTCAAATATTATCTGAGCATAACGAGCTCGGATTACATATTGTGATTTAGCAGGAGGCAGCGATGGTATACTTCACCGGTGACATTCACGGACTTCCGTTTTATGTCAAACGCTTTTCAATTAAGCATAAGCTAGCAAGAGACGACACGATCGTTCTGCTTGGAGACGTCGGAGCTAATTATTATCAGAATGGCTCCGACGAATGCGTAAAGGCTACATTATCTAGCATTAAACCAACCGTATTGTGCATTCACGGAAATCACGAGATGCGTCCATGGAACGTCGATGGATATCATCTAATGGAGTGGAACGGTGGATTAGTATATGTTCAAGATAAGTACCCTTCCCTTCTGTTCGCAAAGGATGGAGAAATATACACGATTGACGGATTGAAATATATCGCTATCGGAGGTGCCTACAGCGTTGACAAATTTTATCGCCTTAGAAACGGGCATAAATGGTTTGACGATGAACAGCCGTCACAAGAAATAAAAGATTATGTAGAAAAGAAACTAAATAAATTAAGAGATTGGCACGAAAGAGAAAAGAGATATTTTTTATCATATTCTTCTATAATTCGTTTAAATACGAGCCAAGAGAGAAATTTGTGCCAAATATAGACCAAAATTTGGTCGATTCTAGCACAGAAAGATGGCTAGATACCATCGAAGAGAAAATCAAATATAACGCATGGTATTGTGGCCATTGGCACGTAGAAAAACGCATTGATAAAATGCACTTTTTATTTAACACTTTTGAGTCCGATGAAGATCTAAAGAGAGGTATTAAAACAAATGAAGCTATTAGTTGATGAACTTCCAACAGATCCAGCAAAATGTCCATACTCACAGTGGCATCTGAATCCACCCACCGCCGCAGAATCTGGTTATTATTCGTGTTATTATACGTGTAGCAAAGAGCCCAAATGCAACCTCGGTAGTTGCGAAGGCGAATGTCTAATGTTTAAGGTAGCCAATGAAAAAAATAATTGCCGTAGATTTTGATGGTACTCTTTCTCTTGGGGTCAAATACCCTGAGATAGGAGTCCCAAATTACAAGTTATTTGAATACCTATCGAGGGCAAGGTCTTCTGGCACAGCCGACATTATATTGTGGACTTGCAGATCAGGAGACGACCTCACAAGAGCGGTTAATTGGTGCTCAGAAAACGGTCTTGAATTTGATGCAATCAACGACAACTTAGAATGCATTAAAAAAACGTTCGGCGACAACACAAGAAAAGTGGTTGCTAATCTATATATAGACGACAAATCTGTCAAACCAGAGGATTTTGGTGGCGTAGAATATGAAAATTTTCGCGATATCTGATACACACTTCTGTCACGCGAACATTATAAAATATTGCAACCGTCCATTCTCGTGCGTAGAGGAAATGAATGAATCATTAATCAAAAATTGGAATGAAGCGGTTTCTAATGACGATGTCGTACTTCATTTAGGTGATTACTGTTTAGGATCGAAAGAAGCCGCAAGAGACATCACTTCGAGACTGCACGGTAAGAAAATATTAATTATGGGAAATCACGACAACTGGAACGAGTCGTTTTATCGAGAAATTGGTTTTCACACCGTATCAAGATTTCCAATACTTTATGACAATTATTATCTATTAAGTCATGCCCCGCTTGTTCTCAGCGAGTCAACTCCATATGGGAATATCTATGGGCACGTCCATAACGATGAGCGATATCGCGATACATCGAACACGATGTGTGTATCTGTAGAAAGAACCGGATATAGACCGGTTATGCTTTTTGAGAGGTAAAAAATGACTTGTCTTGAGCATTTAATTAAAAACGGCTTATGCGAGTATGAGCGATTACAAAAGTCAAAGACGGATGATATGTTTAAGAAATGGAACGATATCATGGCAAAAGACGTTAATTTTGAAGGTGTTAAATTATCGTTGTCAGAGTTATGGTATATATGCCAATATATTAAATGCACTTGGTGTATGAATTGTGAAAAGAGGTGATTGCAATGGCTAAGAAGAAAAAGAAGTGCGGCGGCGGCGGATGCTAATTGAATATTAAAATCGTCAAATCAGATAGGAGAACAAATGAGTAAGGAAAAAGTTAAGAAATTTGGAATAGATCTCACCGGAGATACACAAGGATTTAAGACGTCTTGGGGAATGATGCCGTCTGGAAACTCGGACGGGCGTGACGACTTTGGGTTAGGAACGGGCGAAAACAAAGAACCGATTATGAAACTCGGTGAAACTACAATTTCTGATTCGGAGCTAGATTCTCTGTGCGGCAAAAACGCATACGACAGTATTACAAAGATTTCGGATTACCTCTATGAGGTTAACTACAATGACATCAATTACGAGTACGGCGAGAAATTCATTAATGAATTATATAACCGTGGAGAACGAATTTCCGGAGCATGTAGTTCTGTCCGCAAAGACAATATGTACGGTAGAAATTATGACTGGACATATGATAATTCCGTTTCATTCATTGTGAGGGTTCCTGCAAACAAGTCGAGACATGCTAGCATCGGTGTCTCCGGGTCCATAAAAGAACTGACTAGAGACGTTGTTGAATCACGGTCGTTTTCTGAGGCTTACCGCGGTCTTCCCTTCGTTATGATGGACGGAATAAACGATGCAGGCGTCGTTTGTAACATCAACGTTGTTCCGTCTGGTGACATGGGAATTACAACGGGGACAAATCCCGGCTCCCCCATAAGAAAATGCGCTGTCGAACTAATAAGATTTATTCTGGATAATTTTGATTCGGCTTCAAAGGCAGCATATTATATCAAAGACAATGTTGATGTTTATGCTCCTCGCACCAAGACGGGAACCGACGAATGCCATATAATGATTGCAGATGCCAACAAAACATTCGTTCTTGAATTTGTTGACGTCATCGAGGATGGAAGAAAGATTCATAAATGCGTTGTTTTAGAGCCCTATAACAAATTTATGACAAACTTTTATCTCAAAGACGCCACCATGAAGCCCGATGGCCACGTTGACATCGATTCTGTTACCGACTTCGCAATGGGAATTGAACGATACAATATGATCGCAGATGCATACGAATCGTTAGACACAAGCAGCCCTGTCGGAATGACTTCTTTAATGAATAGTCTTATATATACAAAAGCATATGATAGCACCGTAGATCCGTTCTGGAAGACAGAATTTGTTGGTGATAATACATCATATGGGTTCGGAGTTTACACTGTAAGAACACCTCAGAGCGAGATGCAAGAGTTTCTCGATTTCGTAATCGAAAATTATGAATCACGAAGTCGCGATACCGGAACAACGTGGCAGACAGTACACAGTTCTGTTTATGATATGAACTCCAAAACACTCTACGTAATCTCTCAAGAAAACACCACGAAACAAAGTGCGTTCTCCATTCTGCGACCTTCTCCTGGCATCCCGTCCACGGCCGGGCTTCCGGATGGGGATTACACGCTTAAGGCAACAATACTTAATGGAGAAACTTCATTCTCTTGGGAGTCTGGTGATTAACAGTGGAACTTGATTGTAAATCAATTTCAAGTCTCTGGAAGGAATCCCTAAAAGCAGAGGCTTCTAAAAACCACAAAAAATTAGCAATTGTTCAGGTTGGAGATAATCCAGCGTCGAACGCATACATAAGGGGCAAAATTAAAGATTGTGAAGAGGTCGGATATGATTACGAACTCTTTAAGCTTCCAGAAGCGACACGCGAAGACGAACTGCTTGCGTTAATGGATTGGTTAAACGGCGAACTTAGTATCGATGGTTATATGGTTCAGCTTCCGTTGCCATCGCATATCAGCCCAGAAAAGGTTGCTGCAAAAATCAACACTTTAAAAGATGTTGATGGTATGAATCCGGACAGCGACTTTTTGCCGTGTACTCCGCTTGGAATAATGTATTTATTAAATAACTTAAAAATTAACTTGTCTGGCAAATACGTTGTTGTTCTTGGACGTTCAAAAATAGTTGGGGCCCCAATGGCAATGCTCTTGCAAGACTGTGATGCTACCGTAGCGGTTTGTCATAGTAAAACGAGCCCGAGAATTAAGCACTATCTCTTAGGGCAAGCAGACATAGTAATATCCGCTGTTGGTCAGATTGGTGTAGTGACGTCTAATCAACTACAAGATAATACTCTTGTGATTGACGTAGGCATCAACCACGGTCAAGATGGAAGGATGCACGGCGATTTTGTTATCACCGATAACGATTCGCCGAACAGGATAAATTATACTCCTGTTCCTGGTGGCGTTGGTTTATTAACAAGATGTGCCCTATTGGATAATCTCTCGAGGACATAATCATGAACTTATCAGAATATCAGGCGTGGCGGAGAAGCCCAGACCAGCGTTTGTATATTAAACAAGGCGATAAATGGATTCCAATCGGACGATGCGCATCGTTCACAATCACTGGCCCTATAACCGGCTGTGATGACGAAAATCCGCTTGTGACGATGACAAATCCGATTTACGAGTTCACGATGGAAGGAATTTTCATCCCCTCAGAAGGCGAAAATTCGACTTCTGATGACATCAAACTTACATTTGATGATGTGTTCGATGACAAATGAAACGTATTTTACAACAGAGCATTACAAGTGAACGCCTTACCATGCGCAAGCTCGATATGCTCATCGAACAAATTAGGAAGTTTTCTGTAGAATCTGAAGATTGCGCTTTTGCCTTGTCCGAAGCCGTTGCCGCCTCGTCGGACACAGTTATTGATATCGATAAATTACAATATAAATACGATTTAATCTTTAAAGAATAAACAATACATAAGTGAGGAATACAAAAATGGAAAGATGCGTTTTTGAATGCAGAACCAGAAACACCTGCTATGCTCTCGAAGAAAAGCACTGTGAAGGATGTGGCTTTAGAAAGACTAAAGAAGAATATAGAGACGGGAAAATTGCGGCAATGACGCGGCTTAAGTCTCTTCCCAACTATGAGTATTACTATAAAAAGTATTACGCCGAAAGGGGAACTGAGTGCTAATGGATGCATATTTCGAAGAAAAGAAAAGAAAAGGATACATACTTACAGCAAAACACATCAATCCGTCATATGGTGATTATTGCATGATCCCCATTGACACAATTTGTGTTCCAATTGAGCAAGATGGGCCAAGTTCTTGGAGTCATCTGTCCGGTCGTTATAGAACATATGAGGAACAGTGTGAGTTTATGCGGAGCGGAAGAAAAGACAAAAAGCTTCCGCCAATCGAATAAATGGAGAGTCTAGAATATGAAGGTTGAAATTGAAATTCCGGATATAGAAGAACTTGCGTATGTTTATGATGAAGATGTATCTGGCAAAGATGTCAAAAAATGGATTGTCGATACAGCAATTTATGAATTTGCAAACAATCTTTATTCAGAGTATATGAACAATGGTAATCAACAAGTGGAAACAATAATTCGCGATATCGTTCTGCGTAATTCTGATCAAGTGGTTGCGGCGGTAATCGATAGAGTGTCAAAGGAGATTTTAAGAAAGAAATCGATTGTATCTGAAATGCCAAAGAAATCAGAAGTAGCCAATATATCAAAGGAGTGGGAAGATTATTTTGTCGATCTTGTCGACCGGGCGTTATCAAGACGCTTTAAATAATGAGGTATACGAGAAATGGATGGAGTTACTGTATTAAATACATTTGAAAAGCTTGACTATACAGCAATTGTCATTGCTTCAGCGGCTATTGTATGCGCTGCTCTGTCGTTTATTGCGGTTATCGCTGCCTACAAGGACGAAGCCAGTGGCTGGGATAAACTTCTTGCAATATTTGGAGTGATATTCTCGCTTGCCGTTGCGTTATTGAGTGGTATTGCTACAAAGAGCGTCACATATCAGCAAATCACGGTTAATGATAACGTAAGTTTTGTTGATTTTGATAATCAATATCGAGTGATTTCAAAAGAAGGCAATATATACACTGTCATAGAACGAGAGAACGATTAACGCAATCAAAAAATCATTTGATCTAAAAAAAATAAAAACTTCCCTTCTCAAGGGAGGAATTTGATACACTCCCATAAGGAAAAGTCTAACGGTCGTTAAGGGACCGCTTTGATTTTGACATAATAATCTCAAAGCGTTCGAAGCAGAGGAGGAAGACATGTCAATAGAAGAAAATAAAACACAAGTCTTAACCGTAAAAGGAGTTCGCGAAGCGCTTGGAATTGGGTATAACCAAGCATACAAATTGGTCAAGGATGGGAAGATACGCAGTTTTCGAATAGGAACAACGTTGAAAATCCCGGCGTGGTGTTTAGAGGAATACATACATAACGAGTTATCGAATGGAGAAATACATAACAATTTAAGGAGCCAAAATGAAAGCCTCGTTAAAAATAAAGGACAATAAATACTACGCAGTCATTAACTACAAAGACGGCGAAAAATACAAACAAAAGTGGATTACACTTGGGTTGCCGGTTAAAAACAATAAACGAAAAGCAGAAGCGCTGCTTGAAGAAATAATCAAAACTCAAGAAGAATCGTACTGTAGTGCAACCGGCGGAATGATGTTTACAGAATACATTAAACAATGGCTCGTAAAGAAAAAGCCGCTGATTGAACTATCAACCTGGGAAGGTTATCAGATATACGCAGAGCGTCATATCATTCCGTATTTTGAACCGTTGAATCTATCTCTTCGAGATGTTAAGCCAAAGCACATTCAAGAGTATTATCAATACAAATATTCCACCGGAAGACTCGATGGTAAGCCCGGTGGACTATCGATTCCAGCAATCAAAAAGCATGGAATCATTTTGAAAGAAGTGCTGAACGATGCTGTTCTCGAAGAATACATCATACGCAACCCCGCGATTGGCGTAAAGCTTCCGGCAAAAGAGACTCACACAAGAGAGCGCGTATTTTTAACTAATGAAGAGGCAAACGCACTTTTAAAAGCGTTTGAAAACAATCCTCTTCGCGATTTGATATACGTTACTCTTTACTACGGATTACGCCGGTCTGAAGTGCTCGGATTAAAATGGAGCGCTATTGATTTTGAACATGGCACACTTACAGTTAACCACACTGTCGTAAAAAACAGAACAATAGTCCGTAAAGATAAGACGAAAACTGAAAGCAGCGCAAGCACATTTAATCTTATCGATGACGTCAGAAAGGTTCTCCTTCATAGACTTGACACACAGGCTGAGAACAGAAGACTTTTTGGTGACGAATACTTTGATAGCGACTATATTTTTACATGGCCGGACGGAACATTATACCGTCCAGACTATATAACAAAAAGCTTTGAAAAAGCCGTAAAACAATATGGATTGAAGCCGATGAGATTTCACGATTTAAGACATAGTACGGCAAGCATACTATACGACATGGGTTGGGATTTAAAGGACTCGCAGACGTGGCTGCGTCACGCGAGCGTTGAAATGACAGGAGATGTTTATACCCACATCTCTGAAGATAGAAAAAAGAAATTAGCTAATACACTGAACTCTACGTTTAAGATATAATCTTCTACGAATTTTTCACGAATTATTTTTAACGAAATAGTCCACAAACGCGCTGTTTTGCGTTAAAAATAGTCAAAAAACAACAAAAACATCGCATCGTTAACACGATATAATGTAGCATAACACCATATAACAAGATGAGCACTTTTTTGGGGTGGTAGAGGCCGCAAGTTCAAGTCTTGTCACTCAGACCAAAAAAGTCCGAATTTATGGTGTAAATGCCGTAAATCCGGACTTTTTTTGTTGTTTTTGAAAATTCGTGATATGTCTTCTACGAATCTTCTACGAATTTAGTCTTTGAATTATTATATAGTTTATATCAAGAGCAACGGTCAATAATACCGTTGCTCTTGATTATTAACTTTACATGACATAGGGGGACAAATATGAAAGTTAAAATAAGGCTTGATACCCTAACAGATATAAAGGATTTCGTCAATACAGTAAGCTACGTTGGCAACGACGTTCATCTTACGGATGGAACAAATCTTAAGGTTTCTGCAAAGTCGTTGATGGGCGCTATCTACACAATGGAATGGGCAGAGGTGTTCTGTGAAAGTAAAGAAGACATCTACCATTTGATTTCGCGCTTTATTGTTGAATAATGAAAAACAGAAAGACTACTCACGTTAAAGGTCAAATCACTTGGGAAAGTATTTATGACGATAAAGGAAATCTAAAAGAAGTCATAACAAGCGATTTAAGGCGAGAAAAATATTACCTCTACACAGTCAAGACAGATGGAACATTAGTAAAAATAGCAACAGGTAAATCACCGTTGCATTTTAATAAATCGAAAGCGGAGGAATAAAATGGACGAAAAGAAAAGTGTATTTCAGACATTGCGAGAAATTGACTTAACTGAAAAGCACAAGGAGAAGAACAAGCTTACATACCTGCCGTGGGCAAACGCTTGGGCAGCCGTCAAAACAGTTTACCCGGATGCAACGTGGCATCCTGTGCATTTTGGCGACAACCTTTACTCTACTGACGGCAAGACATGCCGTGTTGAAACTGAAGTCACGATTGACGGATTAACGCAGGGAGAGACGCTCGCGGTAATGGATTATCGCAATGCGGCAATCCCGTTTGAAAAGGTGACCGCAACGGATGTTGACAAATCAATTAGACGATGTTTAACAAAAAATCTAGCCTTGTTTGGACTCGACCTTAACTTATGGGTTGGCGAAGAAATTAGCGACGAGGTTAAGGAGCTCCGCGAGGAAGAAGAAGCAAAAGAAAAAGAAAAGAGAAAAATTCTCGAGAAGAACATTGACATTGTGTGCAAGCTCGGAACAGATCTCATTAATAATGGCGTATCGAAAACCACAATTATTGATATCGTAAAGAAATATAACGAGGACGGAAACGGAAATCCTGCTTCCCTGCCAGACGTTGAATCTTGCGAAAAGGTAATTGAAGAATTTAATAAATTATCAACTAAAAAGGAGAAATAATTATGTCTAAGGAAACTCATTATTACACTTGTGAAATTTGCGGCGAGCGTTTCGACACAGAGGAGGCCGCTGACGCTTGCGAAGAGAAGCACGCGGAAGAAAGAGCTGCTAGAAAAAAGGAAACCACGGAAAGAAAAGAAGCAGAAAAGCTTATTTCCGATCTTGTGGACAAGTATATTGAAAAGTATGGAAAGTATCCCCTAATTCGTATTAAAAAGTCGGATTCCATTTTTGATAGTATTTGGTTTTGAGGTGAAAAAATGATTTATTGTTCTGATAAAAACTATGCGAAGGTGTGGAAAATCACGCCAGCAGAAAAGTATCTTGATCTCCAAATCTCTACTTCCGAAAAAGACAAGAAGGACGGACACTACATAAACAGCAGCTGGTTTCCGCGCTGCATCGGACATGCTTTCAATACACTGAACGGCAACCTCCACGAGGGCGACCGTATTATTATTACGAAGAGTAAGTTCACCAACGAACGTTACACTACACCAGATGGACAGACAAAGTCGTCTTTCAGATTTCTGATCCTCGAAGCTGAGATTGTCAGCAACGAGCAACAGTCAGCACCGCCTTCCGCCAAAACCGAAGAGGTTACAGCCACCGCAGATGAAAGTTGCCCGTGGTAATCTTCTATGAGGGAAATAGAAGAAACAATTATTCCGGAGTTAGAGAAATATAGCTTTAGTAAGCTTTCATCGTGGCACCAATGCAAATACGGGTACTACCAGAAATACATAGAACACAAATCCGGAGAAGGAAATGCGTTTTCTTCATATGGTTCGTTTGTACACGAGATTCTCGAGAAGTACGCGAAGGGAGAATATCGCTTGTGGGACCTGCCAAGCATATATGAATGGGGGTTCGACGCGGCTATCAAGGAAAAATTTCCGTGGAACAA
>CALCUH010000106.1 GCA_937907165.1 uncultured Bacteroidales bacterium
AATTCTTAATTCTTAATTCTTAATTCTTAATTCTTAATTCTTAATTCTTAATTAACTTATTGTTTTGATATTAAAAAAATTAGATATCTTTGGGGCGAATATAGAAGTTCGTGGAACATAGTTCCTTTTAAAGTATAAATGGGGAAATATTGAAGTATTAATTAGTAAGCAAACATTATGAGTAGATTATCAGTATTAGCTAAAAGATTTTCGGGTTTATTGTGCGCTACAGTATTCTCAGTTTCCGCTTTTGCGGATTATCCGGCCGGGTCACCAGTGGCGATCAACGGCAAGTTAAGTGTAAATGGCACCCAATTGGTCAACGAATGCGGGAACCCCGTACAGTTGAGGGGAATGAGTTCGCATGGTCCTCAATGGTATGAGAACTGTATATGCGAAGAATCACTAGAGATAATGGTAAAAGAATGGGGCATCAACCTATTCAGAATCGCCATGTATGAAAGTCGCACGGAGGATGGATATTTAACAAAGCCAAGTTATTGGAGTCAATGGATTGAGACCTATGTGAACGTCTGTGAAAAGTTAGGTATCTATTGCATCGTGGATTGGCACGTCCTCAACCCGGGGAATCCGAACATCGACATCGAAGGCGCAAAAACATTTTGGCAAGAGACCACCCAAAAGTATAAAAACAAGAAACATGTCTTGTATGAAATCTGCAACGAGCCTAACGGTTGTCAATGGAACGATGTGAAACAATATGCGGAGACCATCATTCCGATTATCCGCAACAACAACGACGAGACCGTCACCATCGTCGGAACCACGATGTGGAGCCAAGACGTGGACATCGCATCCCAAAACAAATTAGACTTCACCAACGTGATGTACACGCTCCACTTCTACTCCGGCACCCACGGACAAGAGCTCATGAACAAGGCGGAGACAGCCCTACGCAACGGAGCGGCCATCTTCATCACAGAGTTCGGCACCAGCGACGCCAGCGGCAACAACAACTTCAGCGAAGCCGCTACCCGCAACTGGATCCAATGGGCTAACAACAAAAAAATCAGTTGGGCTAACTGGAGTTATTCCGACAAAGGAGAGACTTCCGCCGCTTTGGTTCCCGGCTCATGCGGCAGCAAAAACTGGAACAACCTGACCGATTCGGGCAAGCTCATCAAAGAGCTCATCACAAAAGATCCGTTCACCTTCACGGCTTGCAACGGACAGCAACAAGAAAACAATAACAATCAAGGAAATAACAACCAACAGAACAATCAAGAGAATAACAATAACCAACAAAACAATCAGGAAAATAATAACCAAGAGAACAATAACCAGCAAAACAACCAACAACAGCAAGTCACCTACCCTGAGCTGACCACAAACATAACGGTCGGCCACGGTTATAGAATCGTCAACAAAGCGACGGGCAAAGTGATGTCATCCAACAACAAGATGGAGGGTGACGCTCCACTGGTAACAGTCACCCGCAAAGAGGGCGACAACAGCCAAATATACATCTTCAAGGGGGCAGACGAATTCTTCAGATTAAAAAACGACGGATCCGGCAAATATCTTACCAACAAGTATCAACCAAACGATGGGACGGATATTGTCCAAATTGATTATAACCAATACGACGAAAGCGAGAAGTGGAAAATCACTGCAGTGGAGGGCAAATGGTTCCGAATCGAGAACACGACCACACACAACAACTCTTCCTGCATCGCCTCCACAGGCAGTAACGATGGTGACGCCGTAAAACAATACACATGGAGCAACCAAGACAACCAGCTTTGGGGATTGGAGGCAACAGAATATGACGATTCCGGCATCGAGTCCTTCTCCGCAGAATCATTTGTTTTCTACCCTTCCATCTGGGGCGATGAGTTCTTCATCGAAGGCTACGGATTCGATCAAGTCCTAGTATGCAACCTTTCAGGCGTTATCGTGAAACAATTCAGCAAGGCTGATTCCTACAACGTATCCGACCTCGCCGCAGGCACCTATTTCGTAGTGTTGAAGGAGGGCAACAGCATCATCGGAAGATTCCGCGCGATAAAGAGATGATTGGGTATTTATATTAAATATTAAACAACAAAATGATGAGGGCGTACCGATGATTTCGATACGCCCTCGTCGTTTTATTTTTCCAAGAGACGGTGTAAAGATCGTCTCTACCGCAACTTCCAAAAGTGTCCGGTAAAAAGCAACAGAATCGTATAGATTTCCAAACGGCCAATGAGCATCAGTGCGGAGAGCACCCATTTGCCTAAAGCAGGCACATCGGCGAAATTGGAGACAGGTCCCGTAGTGCCGAAGCCCGGACCGTTATTAGAGATGGCCGTCAGACACGAACCGAAAGCGGTATCGAAATCCAGCCCCGTCATCGTCAGCACGAAAGTGCCCGCCAAAAAGAGCAAGGCGAAAACGAAGAAGAAGGCAAGAACGCGCACCACCAGTTCCATCGACATCAGACGTTTAGAGACCTTCAGCGGCAAGATCGCGTTCGGATGGGAATGGAGGCGAAGCTCATTCCCCGCATTCTTCAAAGCGATGATGATACGAATCAGTTTAGCACCTCCACTAGAGGAACCCGCGCAAGCGCCACTGAACATCATGATAGCGGTAGGAATCCAGAAGGGAGCGCCCCACCCCACATAATCACAATAAGAGCCCTGATAACCACAAGAGGAGAAGATACTCGCCACATGAAACAGGGAAGCACGGAAAGCCGACTCATAACTGGAAGGCATCTGGGCGGTCAGAACGTGGCAAGGATTCTCCACAATCATAACATAAAACACAGCCACAAACACCAACGTGGCGAGCATATACCAACGAAACTCCTCATTCTCCTTAAAAATCTTCCACTCACCCGTGCTTGCGAGGAAATAGAGCGCAAAGTTGACACCCGCCAATATCATAAAGACAGAAGCCACATACTCCAAATAAGGGGAATGGAAGTAGGCGAAATTGGCTTGATGCGTACTGAAACCACCCGTTCCGACGGTCGTCATAGCATGGCAGACCGCATCGTAAAAGGACATAGGTCCTATCCAATAAAAAAAGACGCAGAGCGCGGTCAGCACCGCATAAATCATCAAAATACCACGCGCCGCCTCCTGCGTTTTCGGACGCAGCTTTTTCAAAGACACGCTAGTCGCCTCTGTGGAGAACAGTTGCGTGTTATTCCTATTGTAAGAAGGCAATAAGGCGATAGAGAACAACATGATACCCAAGCCGCCCATCCACTGCAGCGTGGAGCGCCAGAAAAGGATGCCATGAGGTTGTTCCTCAATATTATTCAATACGGAAGCGCCCGTCGTGGTGAAGCCAGACATCGTCTCGAAAAAGGCATCCGCCACCGAGTGGGTCGTACCATAGAGCAAGAAAGGCACCATACCGAAAAAGGAAAAGACCACCCAAGCGCCGGAGATAATCAGATAGCAATCCTTGCGCGACAAAGAGCCCTTATTCCTCCTATTAGGCCAAAACAGCAAAGCGCCAAACAAGCCCGCCAACCCCGTCGAAATCAACAGAGCCCGCCAATCCGCCTCACCGTAGCAAAGCGACACGATAGACGAAAGCGCAAGGAACATAGTCTCCATCAAAAGGAGCACACCAAATATTTTTTTCTTCATTTTTTTATAATCAGGCAATAACAATTACTCTTTTCGTCCCAAATATCTGGTCGGAAACCAAGAAATCAGCAAACCGATAAACAACGAGGCGAGCACAATCACCAAGACATCGGTCCACCTCACACAAATCGGGTAAGCGTCCACCACGAACCCACCTTCATCGCCACTGCTCAGTTTGATGATACCGAACCATTTCTGCAAGCCGCAGAGCAAAAGACCTAAAGAGACACCCAATATCGTTCCGAAAACAGATATCAGCCAACCCTCCAACAAGAAGACCTGGCGCACGAAACCATTCGTGGCACCCAAATTTCTCAGTGTGACAATATCCTCCTTCTTCTCCAAAATCAGCATGGTGAGGGAACCCACCACATTGAAAACAGCGATCAGTAGAATAAAGACCAATATGAGGAAAGAGATCCACTTCTCCACCTTCATCATCCGATAGAAGTCCGCATGTTGTTCCTCCTTGTTCTGCACCAAGAAATCAGAGCCAAGCACCTCTTGAATGATTTGCTGCGCATATTCCACCTCGACGGAATCGGAGAGCGCGATTTCCAAAGCCGTCACATCATCCGTCTCGTAGCCGAACAAATGCCTAGCGAAATTGATATCCACGAAAGCATATTTCGAGTCTATCTCCAACTGATCGGTCGCATATATACCGCTCAGGAAGAGAGCGTCCTCCGAGAATGCGTTCTCCGGATTAGCGAGGTTAACCTTCACGTCATGTTTTGGGGCGAATAAAGAGATAGGGGCGACGAAACCCATAGCCGCGTCAATCTGGTTAGCCAAGGCACCACCGATCACCATGAAATAATCATCCCCGTCGCGCAATTCGAAAGTACCGGCATGGACCACATTATTCACGTCCGTCAGCTCCGTGTAAGCATCCGAAACACCCTTTACGGAGACCATCGTCTGCTTATCCTTATTGCGGATAAGAGCGTTCTCCTCCATGATGTCGCACGACACCCGCACGAAATCCAACGATTTCACCTTCTCGATCCGCTCGTCAGACACCTTAAACGTTTTCCCCTCGACCAACGTAATCTTCAGGTCTGGATCGAACGAATTAAACAAGCCGCAAATCAATTGTTGGAAGCCGTTGTAACCAGAGAGGACGCAGACAAGCGCCAAAGTGGCCACACAAATTCCCCCCGCACATATGGCGGAGATGATATTGATGGCATTGTAGTCTTTACGGGAGAAAAGATACCGTAGTGCTATGAATAACTGGAGCTTCATTTCTTATCCAAGCCCAGAAGACGATCGATATTCTCCAAATAATCGAGAGAGTCATCCAGATAGAAGTGCAGTTCAGGCACCAGACGCAATTGGTAACGGGTACGTTGCGAAAGGTCGTAACGAATCGACTTGGCAGCGCCTTGCACCAGTTCCAGCATCTCCGTCTGCTTCTCGTTCGGGAATATGCTCAAGTAGACCCTAGCCACGCTGAGGTCGGCGGAAACGTTTACGGATGTCACCGAGATGAGCACCCCACCCTGCGACTTCGTGAACTTCTGGAAAATATCGCCCAACTCCTTCTGGATGAGCCTATCTATCTTGTTTTTTCTTGTTGAATCCATCGCTTTTCAAACTTTAATAATTATTTTTGCAAAGTTAATAGAAAAATCCGTTCCCGCTATTAGACGGAACGAATCAACCTGTGATAATAAGTCTATTTGTTTTTTTCATGGAGCAAGAAATAACCTATCAGATTGCGCTTACCCTAGCGAAAGGCGTAGGCATCCACACCATCAAAAAATTGGTAAATCACTTCGGGACGGAAGAAGCCATCTTCCATAGTTCGTTCAAAGAGTTGGAAGCCGTACCTGGAATCGGACCAGCCATAGCGAAGAGTCTGAAAGACCCTCAGATAGTGAAACAAGCGGAAAAAGAGGTGAAATTCCTTCAAAAGACGGGAGGGAAAACCGCCGTCTTAGGTAGCAATGAATACCCGAAAAGGCTAATGGATTGTCCAGACGCCCCTTATGTGCTCTACACCCAAGGAGAGATGGACATGAACGGAAGCCATGCCATCGGAATCGTCGGCACGAGAAAAATGACCAACTACGGACGCTCTCTCTGCGAAGAGATAATCACCGACCTCGGTCAAAAATATCCGGACCTGACCATCATCAGCGGACTCGCCTACGGCGTAGACGGATGCGCCCACAAGAAAGCGGTGGAGATGAGGCTTCAGACCATCGGAGTAATAGGACACGGACTCGACACGCTCTACCCCGCCAAGCACAAGACACTTTCGGATAAGATGAAGCGAAACGGAGGAATCGTCACCGAATTCCGCTCTCACTGTCTCATCGACCGCAAGAACTTCGTATCCCGCAACCGCATCATCGCCGGGATGAGCGATGTCGTGCTAATCGTGGAATCAGCCGAAAAAGGAGGCGCCCTCTTCACCGCAGAATTCGCCAACTCATATAATAGGGACGTCTGCGCCATACCCGGAAGAGCTGGCGACACCTACTCACGGGGATGCAACAACCTCATCAAGAACAACCTTGCGACCATGGTGGAATCAGCGGAAGACATCGAGCGGCTGATGAATTGGGACATACAAGAAAGTGATCGACCAGCCATGAACATCACACAATTCATGGAATTGACAGACCAGGAAAAAATAATCGTGGAAACGTTACAATTGGAAGAGAAAATGGAGATGAATCAAATCGTCCGAAAATCACAAATTCCTTTCGGACAACTATCCTCCATCCTCTTCGATATGGAAATGAAGAACCTTGTGGGATCAGCTCCAGGGAACGTCTACTTCCTGCAACGCAAAGTATGATACTTCCATTTTAAAAACGGAAGCGTTCGAAATAAAAATTCCGAACGCTTCATTATCATAGATCATACAAAATCACTTACTCAAAACCTAATTAGGCAAGTAGGATATGTCATAACCAATCTAATTATCATACGATCAATAAGAGAACGTGCTACCGCCCAAGAACTCACGCAACAAAGAAGTGAACGGGATCTCCGTCTCCTGTATCGGCGAGAAATATTTCAAGAAATTCTGCAGACGATGCACTTCAGAATACTCCACACAATTCTGAGGAACCTCAGAGAGGATAGGTTCCGCAAACTTCTTCAAGACACTCAGCTCGAAAATCAGAGCCGAATTGAACATCGCGTCCGCATTCTCCTGATAAGGGAAAATCCATTTTTGCTCACCCGCATTCACCTTCGGCCAACGGCTGATGGTATCGACCGCTGAATAGCCACGGTATTTATAGTCACGGATAATACGACGAAGCAATCTATTGTCCGTAGTCGGAATCCAGTTATGGTTGTCGAACGAGATGGTAGTCAACGCCGAAACATAAACCTTGAACTTACTCTCCGCAGGAATTTTCTCCGTAAGGATAGGGTTCAAAGCGTGGATACCCTCCACAACCAAAATATCGTTAGGACCCAACTTCCTCACATTGCCCCGATACTCACGGGCGCCCGTTTCGAAGTTAAACGTAGGAAGGCTCACCTCCTCACCCGCCAAGAGTTTCTTCAGCTGGTCATTGAAAAGGTCTAGGTCGACCGCATACAACGATTCGAAATCATAATCGCCATTCTCGTCACGAGGTGTCTTGTCACGAGTGACGAAATAATCATCCATAGAGAGAGGCATAGGTCTCTTTCCGTTTACCGCCAAAGCGACGCTCAAGCGCTTGCTGAAAGTCGTCTTTCCAGAAGAAGAAGGTCCGGAAACCAGCACCAGTTTCACAGTTCCTTTTTCACATATCTCATCCGCAATCTGCGAGATCTTTTTCTCTTGCAAAGCCTCCGCGACTTTAATCACGTCGCTCATGACACGTTTCTTCTGAATCAACTGGTTCATGTTGCCCACATTGCTGAGGCCCATGATTTCGTTCCATTTAGTATACTCGCTGAAAGTGCCAAAGAGTTTATCCTGATTCTCCACAGCGCTCAACTTGCTCGGATCGTTTCTGTCAGGCACACGGAGGAACATACCGTCCATATAAGGGACCAAATCGAAAAGATCCACATAACCCGTGGAAGGCGCCAACGGACCGATGTACCAATCCATCAGACCATCCAACTCATAGACCTTCGTATAGAGTTCACCCAACGATTTCAAAAGAAGCGAAACATCTGTGGCGCCCCTCTTCTCGAATGCGGCAATAGCCTCCTCCGTCGGAATCATTTTCATGACGAAAGGATAATCCTTGGCGATGATTTTTCTCATCTCCTCCTTGATGCGCTCCGTCAGTTCCGTCGTAATCGGTTGCTTGTTTCCCATCCACTTGCAATAATAACCATTTGCGATAGGATGGTCCAAACGGATTTCAGAGCCAGGGAACAAGGTATAAAACGCCTTGCAAAGGATAAAAGACAACGAGCGCACATACGCGCGTCTGCCCGAAGAGACATCATTGCTTTGGAATTCTATCCTTTTAGGATTATATATCTTAAACTTAAGATCTCTTGTCACATTGTTCACTTGGACGACAAACGGTTTGCCCTTCAAAGGAACATTCAAATCTTTATAAACATCCAATAAGCTTGTGCCCATCGGATAACTATACGACTTATTCGTATTCACGCAGAATACATCAACCATATTCGACATAACTCAACAAATTTTACAAATTCAACAATCCAATAATTCAAATTACACAATATAATTTATTAATAATCAGCCTTCAACAAGTCATATTCGTTCATAAACTTGATAAGGCTTTCCTTATATTTCTTCTCACAATTATTGCGGCGCTGACCCAGATGAGAAGAATAGTTCTTTAGCACCGCGACGTCTTCCGTAGTGACAGAATCCTTCTCTAGGATATCCACAATAAACTTCAACTCATTCTCAAAATAAGAGGCGTGAAAAGCCGCATACTCCGCAGCGGATTTCCGCAAATCGTCGTCACCTCTAAAATCGGACATTCCATAAAGCGTCTTTAACGATTCCTGTATCGTCGCATCCCCCTCGTCATAAGTCTTCTTTAGATTAGAATTCTCAGAGCCGGACGTATGTAACTTTATCGCAGCCGTCATCTCATTCATCGCCTCATCAATGGCGCTCACTTCACCCGTCACCTTGTCACAATAATCGGAAGGTATCGTGCATGCGGACAACACAACCGACAAGAGTGCTCCTAATAATATTTTTCTCATAAACCTTTTTTATTAATCATTATCATCCTAAAGGACCTTTATGCATCATATCACGAAAGTTAAAGATATAAAAACTTACGAAAAAAAAAGCCTTTTTTGGAGATTTTGACAATAAAGAAGATTAAATTTGTAATAGGAAGAATAGTAATAAACTCATATGAATCATGACAAAAAAATATGATTTTCTTGTAATCGGCTCAGGAATAGCCGGCATGAGCTTCGCCTTGAAAGTCGCCCACAAAGGTAAAGTGGCGATTCTCTGCAAGACGACAATGGAGGAAGCGAACACACACTACGCTCAAGGAGGTGTCGCTTCAGTAACTAAACCGACAGATGAATTCGAGCACCATGTCACAGACACATTGATCGCAGGCGACGGTATCTGCAACGAAGCGGTCGTACGCAAAGTGGTGGAAGGTGCGCCTGAACAAATCAAGCAATTGGTATCATGGGGTGTGGATTTCGACAAAAACGAGAAGGGCGAATTCGACCTCCACAAAGAGGGCGGTCACTCCGACTTCCGTATTCTGCACCACAAAGACAATACAGGAGAGGAGATTCAGGACAGCCTGATCGAGGCGGTGAAGAATCATCCTAACATCGACATCTTCGACCAACACTACGCTATCGAAATCATCACCCAACACCACTTGGGTCAATTGGTGAAACACACTACCCCGAACATCGAATGCTACGGAGCCTACGTGCTGGACATCCGCACAAACCATGTGCATACCTTCTTGGCCAAAATCACCATGATGGCTACCGGCGGTATCGGCAACATCTACCAGACCACCACTAACCCGCCCGTCGCTACAGGAGACGGTATCTCCATGGTCTACAGAGCGAAAGGTTTAGTGGAAGATATGGAATTCGTGCAGTTCCACCCGACAGCCCTCTACCATCCGGGCGACCGTCCTTCCTTCCTGATTACGGAAGCGATGCGCGGTTACGGAGGAATCCTCCGCAACAAGAAGGGTGAAGCTTTCATGAAGAAATACGATTCCAGAGGCTCGTTGGCTCCACGCGACGTCGTGGCGCGCGCCATAGACAACGAGATGAAAATCACAGGCGACGAGCATGTGTTCCTTGACGTCACCCACAAGGATCCGGAAGTAACGAAGCGCGAATACCCTACCATCTACAACAAATGCATGTCCATCGGCATCGACATCACCAAAGACTACATTCCAGTGGCACCGGCCGCTCACTATCTTTGCGGAGGTATCAAGGTGGATTTGAACGCCCGGACAAGCATACACAACCTCTATGCTGCGGGAGAATGTTCTTGCACAGGTCTACACGGTGCGAACCGTCTCGCCTCCAACTCACTCATCGAAGCAGTCGTATACGCTGACGCGGCGGCTAAGGACGCACTCAAATACTTGCCTGCCATCTCTTGGAACGAAGAGATTCCCGAATGGAACGACGAAGGCACGTCACTCAACGAGGAGATGGTGCTCATCACCCAAAGCGAAAAGGAGGTGAACCAAATCATGAACGCATATGTGGGCATCGTAAGGTCCAATCTTCGTCTGAAAAGAGCGTATGACCGTTTGGAAATACTCTATAGGGAGACAGAAAACTTATTCCAAAGATCTGTCGTTTCAAAGGAGATTTGCGAGTTGAGAAACATCATCAACACAGCCTACTTAGTCATCAAAGCCGCATCTCAGAGGAAGGAAAGCAGGGGCTTACATTACACGATAGATTATCCGAAAAAGAACTTCCATATGAGTCTGTACGATACCGACGAATTACTTCGCATGGAGGAAAACCAAAACAGCCAAAAGGAGTAATACGATAGTAAACATACATCTTAGCAGAGGGGGAAACACAACACGTTTCCCCTTCGTTTTTATCTGCTGGCGATTAGGATCCAGATGTTCCGGCTCTCCCTCCGCCTGAGTTGACGAGGTGGGATTGCCGGCGCCGACCTTGCGTCCGCAACAAAGGCAACACTTTGCGCCGTCAGGCAGCTCCGCTCCGCAATTATAGCACTTCATAAAGAGAGTTATTATTTTTTAGCCAAATCGTCATAAACACAC
>CALCUH010000107.1 GCA_937907165.1 uncultured Bacteroidales bacterium
CGCCTTCTTCTGCTTGCTGGCGTTAACCACAGCGACACCAGCGAAAACCAAAACGGCGGCGCAAACCTTCTGCCACGTCATCACATCCATTCCCAAATAGACACTCAAGCAAGCCGCAACAATCGGCTGCACGTAGGAATAGAGACTAACCAACGTCGGACGAATCAGACGTTGAGCCACAGAAATAGACAAGTATGCGATGAACGTTGCGAAGATGACCACAAAAAGAATCGACAGAACCAAATCCGCCGAGAAGTTTTCATAATCCAGTCTAAATATCTCTGCGCAATCGAAAGGCAAAGAGACCAAGAAAGAGAAAAGAAACATCCACTTCATATAAGAGACCACGCTATATTTAGCAATAATCGGTTTGGATATACTTAGGTAGATAGAGAAGAAAAGTCCGTTCAACACCATCAGCAGGATTCCGAAAGGAGTGGAGGAAGCCACACCATTGGAGACCCTCACAGTACCCGTAATCAGCCAAATCACACCTACGAAACTGATAGCCACGCCCGAAGCCTTTTTCAGCGTAATCGGTTCCTTGAGATAAATCGCCGCAATGACCATCGTAAAGATAGGCGTTAAAGAAGCGATGACCGAGACGTCAAACGGAGTCGTCTCCTTTATGGCCATTAAGAAAGCCATCTGAGTAAAGAAGAGACCGAACATGGAGGCCACGAAGATACGCAACAGATCCCTCTTCTCCACCCTCTCCTTCGGAAGGAACAAAGAGAAGAGAGCGAACAAGACAACCGCACCGAATGCCCTAAAAGTAAACAAGCAAATCGGAGGCACCAGTCCCGATTGGGCAATCATCTTACAAGCTAAGATATTGAACCCGAAAATCAGATAAGAAAAGAAAGCGGCGGAGTGTCCGGCAACCGTGCCATGAGCGCCTATGGATTTAAAAGAAAGCCCCATTACAAAATGCAATAAAGAAAGGGGAAGTAGAAATAATTCCGATCTTCCCCTTTTATGTTAAATGATGGAAACGCAGCGCCCTCTTGAGAGAGCGATACGATTAGTCAATCTTATGCACACACAAAGCGTCGTTCAAAGCACAGATTGCCTTGCCGTAATCTTCTCGCTTCAAGACAAACTGCATGTTCACCTGACGCAAAGATTGAGCGAAGCATTCGATGTTGATATTGTTGTCGCACAAAGCTTTAGCGGCGCGGTACAAGAAGCCAGGGTGAGCGATATTCGTACCCATGCAGCAGACGAGAGAAACCTCCTTGACCGTCACTTGGTAGAAGAGACGTTTCAACTCCTCCAACAAAGGGATAGAAGACTGCTTGTCCCAAATAACCATTGTGATGCTATTAGCGTTAGTAGATTTAAGGATATAGCTGACATGATGTTTTTCGAACACCTGCATGATACGCAAGTCGAAGCCCACCTCGCCGACCATCATCGGATCGTGAATCTCCACCGCAAGCACCTTATCGGTACCAGAAACGATTTCGATTCTGGATTGTTGAGCCACATAATCCTTAGAGATAAGCGTACCAGGATGTTCAGGCTCGAATGTGTTTTTAATACGGATATTGATACCAGCCATCTCCAAAGGTTTGGAAGCCTTAGGATGGATAGCCTCCATACCGACATCAGCCAATTGGTCAGCCACCATGAAGTTGGTACTTCCGACAGGAATAGATTTCTCCTTACCCACCAACTTAGGGTCAGCGGAAGAGAGGTGGAACTCCTTGTGGATCACCGCCTCATCAGCCTTCACCTCAACAGCTATTTTAGAGAAAGTAACCTCAGAATAACCGCGGTCGAACGCGCGCATGATACCTTCAACACCCTTGGTATAGCCGGTAGCCACACACAAAGTCTTTGAGAAATCAATACCCACGAAAGCCTTATGGATACGTTCGTCGATTGTCAACGCCTCGGAATCATCGAAACCGCAAAGGTCGATGAAGGTAGCGTCAATGCCATGATTACGAATAATATTAACTGAATTAAAAGCGGAATGAGCCTCACCTATAGAAGAGAGGATCTCACGAGCGGCGAGGAACAAGTCACGTTTGTTCACATATCCAGAAGCTACCACACTGTGCATGGCAGCCAAATATGCTTTAGCCTTCTCGATTCTATTCTTTATGAATTCGTCAGCCACCTTTTGGTCGAGCTTAATCTCCTCGTACTTACGGTTCAACGCGATCAACTTATCGCAAAGCTCGTCAAGCGCCTGATTGTAATTCTCGTCATTGAGGAACTTGACATAAATGCCAGGCTCACCGGTTTTTTTATGCTCCAGCAACCAATTGGTAACATTGTTGTAAGCAGAGACTACGAATATGCGGTTGTATAAATCCGCGCCGGACCTTTTCCCTATAATGATGTTGTTCAGGACATCCTTAAATTCGGACATGGAAGTTCCGCCAATTTTTTCTACAGTTAACATACTATCCTCTTATTTTATTGTTTTTGCAAAGATAACTATTAATTATGTAAGAATACCATATTAAAAGCGGATAATTTTTCATGTCATTTGTGGAAAACTTTCTAATTGAATAAAAAGGCGCCCGCCAACTATCATTTTGTCACAAAACAAGCAACAACACACACATTTAGTTTATTTTATATGAAAATTCATACCAAAAACGGACAAAAGAGTTTCAATTTGTCAGAAATAAGCAAAAAAAACGTCTGAAATAATTTGTGGGAATAAAAGACTTTTTCCAAATTTGCGAGCGTAAAAAAATAACGTTATAAATTACATTTGGTGTGATGAAAACACAAGACATTTTCGTAGAATGTTTGAAACGCAAATCAGTGGAAGTGCTAGTTTGTGTCAAGTCGCGCATATTATGATATAAAGAACTGTACCGAAAGGCTATAGTTCTTTTTTTTGTTTAGAAAACAACAACAAAATTTAAATAACAAAATGAGTACAGGTGTGAATTTTATCGTCGTATTGGTGACGGCCGCCATCATGGTGGTAGCCGCATTGATCATCGGCAAGCTGTTAGCGCCGACATCCACCAATGCGCAAAAGGGAGAGCCTTACGAATGCGGAATTCCTACGAGAGGAAGTTCTTGGATGCAATTCAAAATCGGCTATTACCTCTTCGCCATCCTGTTCCTGATGTTCGACGTGGAAACGGTTCTGCTCTTCCCTTGGGCAGCGACCTACACCCAATTCGTCGCACAATACGGATACATGGCGTTGGTTAGCGTATTGTTCTTCCTCTTCGTTCTCGTTCTCGGTTTAGCTTACGCATGGAAGAAAGGAGCATTGGAATGGAAGTAAAGAATATCAGTATAAAAAACATGAAGACGGAGGACTTCAACGACAATGAATACTTGGAGCAGTATGTTGAAGAACTTCGCGCGGGAGGTGTGAACGTGGCGATCGGCGTGCTGGACGACATCATCAATTGGGGTCGTTCCAACTCAGTATGGCCTTTAACGTTCGCCACCAGTTGCTGCGGTATCGAGTTTATGTGTGTCGGTGCCGCAAGAACAGACTTCGCCCGTTTCGGTTGGGAGGTCACCCGTAACTCGCCTCGTCAGGCTGACGTCATTTTCGTGGCGGGTACCATCGTCCACAAGATGGCGCCCGTATTAAAACGTCTCTACGATCAGATGGCGGAGCCTAAATACGTGATTGCGGTCGGCGGTTGCGCCATCAGCGGCGGACCTTTCAAAGGGTCTTACCACGTAGTGAACGGTGTGAACGAAATCATTCCTGTGGACGTCTACGTTCCTGGATGTCCGCCTAGACCAGACGCCATGCTCTACGGCATGATGCAGTTACAGAGGAAAATCAAACTGGAGAATTTCTTCAAATTGGGCGATAAAAAGTCCGATAACAAAAAAGATGATAACAAACCAGCAGAAAACGAGTAGGCCATGAAGAAAATACAAGACATCATTTCATCCGTTGACTCTTCCCTCAAGATCGAGGAGCAACAATACCCTACCATCTGCGTAGCGCCTGACAAATTCAGGAAACTGGCCGAAAAGCTCAAGGAAGGCGGCTTCGACGTCCTTCTGAACTTGACCGGTATGGATTACAAAGATTACTTCGGCGTCATCTACCACTTCACCTCCACGCAAGACAAGAAAGCGATGGTGGTGGTGAAAGTGAATACTGAGAGCCGCGAATCATTGGCTATTCCGACCGTGAGCGACCTTTGGCAATCCGCCAACCTATACGAGCGTGAGGCTTACGATTTCTTCGGCATCCAATTCGTCAACCACCCGGATCTTCGTCGCATTTTCCTGCGACAAGACTGGAACGGATATCCTTTCCGCAAAGATTATGATGCGGATCCGAAATTGAATCCAGTTCCATTGGTCAACCAAACAGCTGACGCAATGGAGGATATGCCTACCATCCGCTTTGATAAAGATGGCAATCTGGTCACCGACCACAAATCACTCTTCGACAACAGCGAATATGTGGTGAACATCGGTCCTCAACACCCAGCCACTCACGGTGTGCTTCACCTTAGAGTTTCGTTGGATGGTGAAATCATCAAGAAAGTGGATCCGAACTTCGGCTACATCCACCGTGGAATCGAGAAAATGTGTGAAAGCAAGACATATCCTCAAATCCTCCAATTAACGGAGCGTTTGGACTATTTGTCAGGCACCATCAACCGTCACGCTTTCTGCCTATGTGCGGAGAAAGCGTTAGGTCTTGAAATACCTAAGAGGGCGCAAGCCGTCCGCATCATATTCGACGAGCTCACACGTATCGCTTCCCACTTATTGGGTTGGGGTTGTATGTGCATGGATATGGGTTCCATCACCGCCTTCATCTATGGTATGCGTGACCGTGAGAAAATCATGGACATCTTCGAAGAGACTGGCGGCGGACGTCTGATGGTAGGATACAACGTCATCGGAGGTTTGGCGAACGAGGTAAGTCCTAAGTTCGTCGACCAAGTGAAGGAGTTCATCCCGTACATGAGAAAGATGATCAAAGAGTACCACATACTCTTCACCAATAATCCGATTGCCAAAGGACGTATGGAGAACATCGGTTTCCTCACCAAAGAGACCGCAGCGTCATTAGGTGTCACTGGTCCTTCCGGTAGAGCTTCCGGATGGTCTTGCGACGTCAGGAAGATCGAGCCATACGCAGGCTACGACCAATTGGATTTCCAAGAGGTTCTGCGTTCGGAAGGCGGCACATTCGACCGTTATCTTATCCGTTTGGATGAAATCGAGCAATCACTCCGCATCATCGAGCAACTCATCAACAACTTGCCGGACGATGGATTCAAGGCGAAGACCCCTGCCATCATCAAATTGCCGGAGGGCGAATATTACCAAAGAGTCGAGAACGCAAGAGGCGACTTCGGCGTCTACATCAACAGCAAGGGCGACAAAAACCCTTACCGCGTGAAGTTCCGTTCACCTTGCATGACCCTGATTTCAGCGTTGGATCCTTTGTGTAGGAACGAGAAGATAGCCGATCTGATTATGATCGGAGCCTCTTTGGACTACGTGATTCCATGTGCGGACAGATAATTCTCATCATCAAAAAATAAAGGAAAGAATATGATAACTTTCGGAGAAATAATAACGAATATACATGAAGGTCTCACAGGGGCTCTCCCTGAATGGTTGGCATCAACCATCGAGTACGTCCTCATCGGAGATTGTGTTTTGGCTTTGATACTCATCCTCTTGGAACGTAAGATATGCGCTCGTTTCCAATGTCGTATAGGGCCTAACCGTGTAGGACCTTTCGGTCTGCTGCAGAGTGTGGCCGACATGGTCAAAATCCTATTGAAGGAGATCATCACAATCAATAACACCGACAACATACTCTTCAAGGCAGCTTTGTTCCTCGCCATCGCAGGATCATTCTGCACCTTCGGAGCGTTGCAGTTCGGTGACGGTCTCGCTTGTATCGACTTCAACGTGGGTCTCTTCTACATACTGGCGATTTCCTCGCTCGGTGTGGTAGGTATCCTCTTGGCAGGATGGTCAAGTAACAACAAATACACCTTAATCGGTGCGATGCGTAGCGGCGCGCAGCTCATCAGCTACTAGATATCCGCAGGCATCTCCATCATGACGATGGTCATCTTGGCGGGATCGTTGAACATCACAGACATCATCGAAGGGCAAGCAAATTCTTGGTACATCTTCCAAGCGCCTATCCCCGCATTGATCGCCTTCATCATCTACTTAATCGCAGGACATGCCGAGACCAACCGAGGTCCATTCGACTTGCCAGAAGCGGAATCAGAGTTGACCGCAGGATACCACACGGAGTACTCAGGTATCCAATTCGGTTTCTTCTACTTGGCGGAATACCTGAACATGTTCATCATCGCAGGTATCGCCACCACCGTATTCTTGGGAGGCTGGCAACCATTCCAGATCAACTTCGCTTGGGCGGAAGGTTTCAACAACATCATGGCAGCAATTCCTTCTTGGATTTGGTTCATGGGCAAGACCTTCGCACTCGTATTGCTTAGTTTATGGGTAAGATGGACATTCCCTCGCTTGAGAATCGACCAACTCCTTCACTTGGAGTGGAAGATCTTGATGCCAATCAGTTTGATAAACATGCTAATCATGGCGGTTTGGGTATTAATTTTCTAAAGGAGAAAAGCAATGATACAATATTTCAAAGATTTATTTTCCGGCATCTGGAACCTGCTGCAAGGCATGCGCATCACGATGATAAACTTCATCAGGAAGCCTATCACCGAGCAATATCCGGAAAACCGCGGCAAGAAGGAGTATTCCGAACGGTTCAGAGGTGAACTGATCATGCCGCACAACGAAAACAACGAGCACAAATGCACGGCTTGCGGTATCTGTCAAATGAACTGTCCGAACGGTACCATCAAGGTCGTCTCCAAACAAATCACTTTGGAAGAGGGCAAGACGAAAAAGGTTTTGGACAAATATCTTTACGACTTAGGCACCTGCACCTTCTGCGGTCTCTGCACAATGGGTTGTCCGCAAAAGGCGATCACTTGGAGCAATAACTTCGAGCACTCGGTATTCAGAAGAGAGACTTTGGTCAAACAACTGAACAAAGAGGGTTCCAAGACAGAAGAGAAAAAACCAGTAACAACCCCTCAACAATAACGATCATGGAATTTTTAACAGCAAGCAACATCATATTTTTCATACTTGCGGCGGCCACACTGTTTTTCGGGATTCTGACGGTCACTTCCACAAAGATTCTCCGGGCTGCCACCTGCTTATTCGTCACGTTGATCAGTATCGCGGGACTTTACCTGCAGTTGAATTATGAATTCTTAGCGATGGTACAACTCTCCGTCTATGCGGGAGGCATCGTCATCCTCATCGTAATGGCGATATTCCTCATCAAAGGATTGGGAGAAAGCAAAGAAATCAACTTGGGGCTTAGACGCATTATGGGTCTGGTTGCCGCAGTGGTCGGCAGTTTCACCTGTGCGGTCACGATCATCAAGTTCGGATTTCTTCCCGACTATGCAATCGCCGATGAGATTTCGGAATACGTGGACATGCAAATGATTGGCACCCAACTCATGGGCACAGACAAATACCAATACCTCTTGCCTTTCGAGGCATCCGGCATCTTGCTTTTAGCCTGCATCATAGGCAGTATCGCAATCGCACAAAAGAATAAGGAGGCACAACAATGAATATACCAGTAGAATCATATTTTATTCTCAGCACGCTTCTTTTCTTTATCGGCGTGTACGGTTTCGTAGCCCGCAAGAACCTCATCAGCATCCTCATGTCGGTGGAGCTCATCCTCAATGCGGCGAACATAAACTTCGTAGTCACGAACCGTTTCCTTTATCCTGAACAATTGGAAGGCTACATATATTCCCTTTTCGTCATCGCCATCGCTGCGGCCGAAACTGCGGTAGCCGTTTCAATCATCATCAACGTTTACCGTCAGATGAAAAACATCGACGCTAAGAGTATTAACGAATTAAAGCATTAATGATATGGGACAATTAGAGAGTTTAGCACCTTTCGTTTTGTTATTACCGCTCTGCATGTTCCTTATCTTGGGACTATTCGGTAATAAGATGTGCCCGAAATTGTCGGGTATATTGGGAACTTCCGTATTCGGAGTTGTTTCCGTACTTTGCTACTACATAGCGCTCACCTACTTCTTCAGCGGAGATTACCAAGACGGTCAGACCTACCAGCAAGTGACGCTCTTCAACGTCGAATGGTTAAGGATGACCAACACGTTGGCCATCAGCATAGGCTTCCTCTTGGACCCGATTTCGGCTATCATGTTGATCGTCATCTCCACCGTATCCCTGATGGTGCATATCTACAGTATGGGGTACATGCACGGAGAAGGTGGATTCCAACGTTTCTACGCCATCCTATCCCTTTTCTCCTTCGCGATGTTGGGATTGGTCGTTGCGACGAACATCTTCCAAATGTATATCTTCTGGGAGTTGGTGGGTGTTTCCTCCTTCCTGTTGATCAGTTTCTACTACTACAAACACTCCGCTGTACGCGCGGCTAAGAAAGCCTTCATTGTGACACGTTTTGCGGATATGTTCTTCCTCATCGGAATTTTGATTCTCTCCTACTACACGCAGACTTTCAATTTCGACACGTTGACGCAAGTAACAGACGGGCACGTTGAAATTGTGAACACCACCATGAGCGGCATCACCTTCTTAGGGTTCCCAATCATCTCGGTGGCCGTGTTCCTAATCTTCTTAGGAGGCGCAGGAAAGTCAGCTATGTTCCCATTGCACATTTGGTTGCCAGACGCCATGGAAGGTCCTACTCCTGCGTCAGCGCTCATCCATGCGGCAACAATGGTCGTTGCCGGTGTTTACTTGGTTGCAAGGCTCTTCCCTATCTACACGTTCGAAGCTCCTCATGTTTTGGAGATCATCGCCTACATCGGTGCGTTCACCAGCATCTTTGCGGCAATTATCGCCTGCGCACAGACCGACATCAAACGTGTGCTCGCCTTCTCCACGATTTCCCAAATCGCTTACATGATGGTCGCACTCGGCGTTTCCGGCTACGGAGGCGAGAATGGTTTAGGTTATACCGCATCCATGTGGCACCTCTTCACGCACGCTATGTTCAAAGCGTTGCTCTTCATGGCGGCGGGCGCTATTATCCACGCAGTCCACAGCAACGAGATGGATGCGATGGGTAACCTCAGAAAGAAATTGCCTATCACCCACATCACATTCCTTATCGCATGTTTGGCGATCTCAGGTATTCCTCCGTTCTCAGGTTTCTTCTCTAAGGATGAAATCCTGGTGGCTGCCTTCGAGACGAACAAGTGGGTCTTCGCTGTTGAATACTTCGTGGCTGGGTTGACCGCCTTCTACATGTTCCGTCTCTACTACCGCATCTTCTGGTTCGGAGAGCCTGAGAATGGATACGAGCACACCCCACACGAGGCACCATTTGTCATGACCTTCCCATTGATGTTCCTCGCTGCCATCACCATCATCACGGGTATCAGTTGGATGTTCGGTAATTTGTCATTCACCGAGTTCATCTCCTCTGACTACACGAGTTACGAGATCGAGACACACTGGAGCATAGCTTTACCAAGCATCGGAGCCGGTCTCATCGGTATCCTCATCGCCACATTCCTCTATTTGGAGAAAACCGGCAGACCGAACAAGGCGGTTTCCTACTTCAAGAAACCTTACCTTTGGGCTTACAATAAATTCTATATCGACGAGATTTATTTGTATGTGACGAATAACATCATCTTCCAACGTATCTGCCAACCAATCGCATGGTTCGACCGTCACATCATCGACGGATTCATGAACCTGCTCTCTTGGATTACGAACAAGACATCCGAGGAGACCAAGGAGATCCAAAGCGGTTATGTTCAACAATACGCTTGGGTATTCATCATGGGTGTCATCACGATTGTGTTGTTCTCTATTTATCTCTAATCGAAAAACAGTACGGCAATGAATATATTATCATTATTTGTAATCATCCCGCTAGTCATGATGGCAGTCGTGTTCTGCATCGACGGCGAGAAAAAGAGTTTGATACGGACTGTGATGTCCATCGGAGGATTCGCCCTTCTCTGCACCTCCGCATACCTCACAATCCAATATCTGGACATGAGGGAGGCCGGCAACACGGAAGAGTTCGTCTTCACAGCGTCTTATCTCTGGTTTGAGACATTCAACATTCACTACGCGATTGGAGTGGACGGAGTCTCCGTGGCCATGTTGCTACTCTCCTCCATCGTGGTCATCACGGGCGTATTCGTCTCTTATGCGATGGAAGTGAAAGTGAAAGAATATTTCTTATGGTTCCTCATGCTTTCTGTCGGAGTATTCGGATTCTTCATCTCTATGGACCTCTTCACGATGTTCCTCTTCTACGAGGTGGCTTTGATTCCGATGTACTTGCTGATCGGTTTATGGGGAAGCGGCAAAAAAGAGTATTCAGCGATGAAGCTTACCTTGATGTTGATGGGAGGTTCCGCCTTCTTGATGGTCGGCATCTTCGGAATATACTACAACTCAATTCCTGAGGACGGCACAGCGACCTTCAACATCCAAGAGATCGCCGCTAATGTCTCAGTGCTCCGCGTAAACGGAGGCGACCTCAGCTGGGAATACATCTTCTTCCCGCTCACTTTCGTGGGCTTCGGTGTGTTAGGTGCCATGTTCCCGTTCCACACATGGTCTCCTGACGGTCACGCTTCTGCCCCTACAGCGGTCTCTATGTTGCATGCGGGCGTATTGATGAAATTGGGAGGTTACGGTTGCTTCAGAATCGCGATGTATCTGATGCCTGACGCTGCGCAAGACCTCGCTTGGATATTCATCATTCTGACAGGTATCAGCGTTGTTTACGGTGCGTTCAGCGCATGCGTGCAAACAGACCTCAAATACATCAACGCATACTCATCCGTGAGCCACTGCGGCTTGGTGCTCTTCGCTTTGCTGATGATGAACAAAACAGCGATGACAGGAGCAATCCTCCAAATGGTTTCCCACGGTTTGATGACGGCGCTCTTCTTCGCCTTGATCGGTATGATCTACGGAAGGACACACACACGTGACATCCGTGAGATGGGCGGTTTGATGAAGATCATGCCAGTCCTCTGCGTCTGCTACGTGATCGCCGGTTTGGCATCCCTCGGTTTACCAGGTCTTAGCGGATTCGTCGCTGAGATGACTATCTTCGTTGGAGCGTTCCAACATCCAGACACATTCCACAGGGTATTCGTCATCCTCGGATGTACCTCAATCGTCATCACGGCGGTCTACATCCTGAGAGTCGTCGGAAAGATTTTGATGGGTCCTGTCCAAGACAAACACCACGAAAGCTTGACGGACGCCGTATGGTACGAGAAAATAGCCGCATTCACGCTTATCGCAGCTATCGCAGCTATCGGTATGGCACCACTCTGGTTGGCTAACATGATTAGCGGCGGAATTGAAAACATTGTAAAAATATTCTAACAGAACGGAGATATGGATTACAGCAATTTTCTCTCAATGAACCACGAAATTTCGTTAGTAGTGGTCATGATAATGGTTTTGTTGACCGATTTGATATTGGGCGACAAAAACAAAAAGCTTTGTCAAACACTCGCCATCGGACTCTTCCTTGTCCACACAGTTTTGTGTTTCACTTACTGGTCCGGACTCGGTTCTAACGGTGAGGCGTTCTCCGGAATGTACGTTACCTCAGAGATTCACGTGTTCGTGAAGAACATGTTGAACGTAGGTACGCTTTTGGTATTCCTATTTGGTTACAATTGGAACACGCATGAGAACGAAAAATACGCGGGGGAATTCTATTTCCTAACGCTCTCCACGCTCTTCGGCATGTATCTCATGATCTCCTCTGGAAACTTTCTACTCTTCTACATCGGATTGGAGACAGCTTCCATCCCGATGGCTACTTTGGTGGCATTGAACAAGAAGAAAAAAGAATCCGCTGAAGCGGCAGCAAAATATGTGCTCACAGCCGCATTCTCTTCGGGTGTCATGATCTTTGGTATCTCTATGGTATATGCCACATGCGGCACCCTCTATTTCGACGATGTCTTCGCCACATTCGGAGCCTTCCCGCTTCAAATCTTAGCGGTTGTCTTCTTCATCGCCGGCGTAGGCTTCAAGATTTCCTTGGTGCCATTCCATCTTTGGACAGCGGACACCTACCAAGGTGCCCCTACGTCAGTGACCGCCTATCTCTCCGTTATCTCCAAAGGTGCGGCTGCCTTCGCCTTCATGTGCATCTTGACGAAAGCGTTCGCCACGCAACCTGACTCATGGAAGAACATTCTTTGGTGGATCATCATCGTGACCATTACAATCGGTAACCTCTTCGCCATCCGTCAAAAGAACATGAAGAGATTCTTGGCGTTCTCTTCCATTTCACAAGCAGGTTACATCATGTTGGGTGTAATCGCAGGAACATCCCAAGGTATGTCGGCGCTCGTATTCTACATCATGATTTACATGTTCACCAACCTTGCGGCATTCGGAATCATCTCCAGCATCGAGGATAAAACAGGTAAACTCTCCATGGATGACTACGACGGACTCTACGAGACTAACCCGAAATTAGCGGTTGTGATGATGCTTGCCATGTTCTCTTTAGGTGGTATTCCGCCATTTGCGGGATTCTTCAGCAAATTCTTCATCTTCATGGCGGCTGCCGAGCAAGGAGAATACCTCTTGGTATTCCTCGCCTTGTTGAACACCATCATCTCACTCTACTACTATCTGTTAGTGGTAAAGGCAATGTTCATCAAGAAATCGGAGAATCCGATACCTACTTTCCAAAGCAACAATATGACACGTCTTGGACTCATCATCTGTACGGTGGCCATGCTCGTTTTAGGCTTCATCAGCCCACTCTACGAGCACATACTGAACATCAGCTTCGGAATGTAATTAAATAGGCTTAAACGTAAAACAAATGAGGCGGGAAGAACCGAGTGTTCTTTTCGCCTCATCTATTTCGGGGCGTCACCAACAATTGAAACGATTTCACACATATAACACTTTTTCACATTACGCACGAATTATTACTCGAAAAAGGCATAAAATCCACAAGTAAATATTATATTTACTTAAACATTAAAAATTAGGAAAAATGGAACACAAATTTTCAGGAATCATCGCAACATGCGTATTCGCACTTATGTTGTCATCGTGCGAGGTGACGACTTACTCGACTAAGCCGACACCGCCGCCACCACCTCGTCCAAAACCAGCATACCACCACCATCCAGCTCCGGGTGTAAAAAGATATCCGATCGACCAAGTGAGAAGGAGTCCGAACACACCGCCACCACCGGCAAAGCCGCACCCACAATCTCATCCGACTCCGCCGCCACCGGCTCCAAGCAAACCATCCGTCCGCGAAGTGGAGAAAAACAATGTCCGCAATAGCGGCACACGGGTACAGCAGAGTCAAAACCAACGTCAAGAGGTGAAAAGCGGTTCTTCCACACCACAACCAAAGGTGCAGAACAACTCCTCCAGACAACGTAACGCCGGCGGATCATCCAGCAGGGGCGGCAGAAGATAATTCGTATGGATTACGGCAATATCCAAAAATTCGTATTCGGCGAATTGGTGCGTGACCTGAGCGGACACAACCACCAACATGCGGAACGTGTGGTCCACAACGCCATGAAAATTATGGAGAAAGAGGGCGGCGACGCAAAAATCGTACTGACCGCCGCTTGGCTACATGACTGCATCGACAAAAAGCTCTATTCCGACGTGGAGGCCCAAATTCGAAAAGTGGAACAATTCCTCGACGAGCAAGGCTTTTCGCCAAACGAAATCGAAGAAGTGTCGTATATCATACAAAACATCTCCTTCAACGGGGGCGAAAATCGTCCGCTGAAGAACCTCAACGCTATGATCGTCCGGGATGCGGACCGCCTCGACGCCCTAGGCGCCATCGGAATCATCCGCACCATAGAATACGGAACCTCCAAAGGCAGACCATTCTACGAAGAGGAAAACATCAAAAGGGCGAATGGAAAATGCGGATGGAACCATTCCACCGACACCTCCCTCTCCCACTTCTACGACAAACTGCTGAAATTGGAAGAACTGATGCACACCCAGACAGGCAAAGAACTCGCCAAGAAACGCTCCGCTTTCTTAAGCGACTTTCTGAACGAGTTTTATGAGGAGATGCAATAAACATCAAGCGAATCAATCTTAACCAACATTTAAAGCAAAGGCGCAAACGAGCAATCGATTGCGCCTTTGTTTTGTATTAACGTCCATTAGAAATCATTCATAACCAAGTACAAATTACTCATAGAAAAATGATTTATAAAAATAATATCATATATTTTTAATATATACATATATTAATACAATTTTTTTACCTATATTTGCATAAATTATTTTAAAATCTAAAGGATGAAGATAGAACACATGAGCAAATGGTTTATTGTAACATTTGTAGCCTTATCAGTAATCGGACTCTTCAGCTGCGAAAAGGACGACGACGAATCGAATGAAAAAGAATACGTGGAGAAAACATTCGAAGTCACATTAGAAAGTACCAGCGGTTCTGGTTTCGAATGGGTATGGATGAACAAAGCTGAAGCGGCAGCCGATTCTGTAAGCGGAACAGAAAAAGTTGAAGACAAGGTAGGCGGAACAACCATCCACACATGGACGTTCAAAACGAAGGAAGAGGGTGCCGACTCCTTGGTACTCCACTACATGCAACCATGGGAACCAGACAATGAGGAGAACACTTACGTCCACCATTTCGAGAAATGATTTACCCAAGGTAGCTAAAAATATTTGTGCGTAAACACAAACTAAACAACAAACATCACACATTAAATAAGCGAGTTCCAACAATTCTCTTCGGAGGAAAGTTGGAACTTTTTTTTACTTCTCAATATCTGAACCATCTATTTGTCGAGATTCGATGGAAAATAACACGAACAAGAAAGAAAGACAACAATATACATTGCGACAAAAACGCATCATCCGATATTTATTTCAAATCCAACAACAACGTCTTCTCTATTGCCTGGTTAATATCCTTCGGCACCCCATACTCGTCGGCTAGGCTGCTCCACTGGCTCACGCCCTCCATCACCTGCTCGATAATCTGCTCGGATAATTGACTGTTTTTATATTTCAAAAGCAATAATAATATCATTATTTCATATAAACAGCTGCAAAATCTTTGATTTTATAGCATTTAATAATATAACAAAACATACATAAGAGACAAAATAATGAGCTGGTCCCCGTTTATTAAATCAATATTTTGCATTAACAATTTGTCAATTAACCAATAATCAATAAATTTGGCAAAGCTAATTATCATAAAAACACGATAGAGTAAATGAAGAGTGCAAACATTATCAAGAATGCGGAGATAGACGAAACGGATAGATTCATCGCGGAGAACGGCAGAGAGGTGACCGCATACTACATCAACGTGGATATAGAGGAAGGCAGACAACTATTCAACGACATCACAGGAGAGGACATCGACGAATGCTTCGAAAATCTTATCGAAAGTGGAGACATCGACGAAGAGAATATTCTGAGCGGTTGCTGCATAACGATAGAAATCTATAATGACAATGAGGAAGTGAAATGTTTCACTATCTGCCCTATCTCAGAGACGGGAGAAAACTTGGAATTAGACGCATTCGACATCGACGACGAAGATATTCTGGAAGTGATGCTCAAGAAAGTGAGAAACGCATAAAACAAGGCTTTACACAGTTCGGTTTACATAACTACCTATGGTTATCTAAACCGAACTGCGCCAAGCAAATTTAATTTTAGTTCCTTAGTAACTTGTATTGTGTCACTATGATAAAAATTATCATCTATTTGAAGAACGAGGGGAACAGATTCTGAAATTTCATCCTTTATTTCAGAATAATAAAGGATATCCGTTATTAGTGTATAAGAAACTTTATTATCGACCACACTGACATTTTTTATTTGACAATACGTACCAATGACATCATCCGTTTCTTCCGGCTTAAACAGACTGATATTATTAATAAGACTAAAGTCATATTCATCTATGGGAACGATTTCCCCTTTATTCAAATAGTACAATCCAACCATACCATCATCTGAATCATCGTTATTCTTAAAAACATCAACATAAATAATATTTTTAGTGCCTTTGCACGGTTCTGAATTGCAATAAAAGGCCTCATCCTGTGATATCAACTTCCATTCATTATTTATGCATTGGAAGACAAAAAGAGAACAATTTGGATAGATAGCAACACCTAAGCTGGATTTATAAGGATCTTCCACAACAACGTAACAATAACCATCATAATTCCAAACACGATAATACATATCATTCGAAATCGAACAATCCTATATTATTTGTTTTTCAGACAATTCAGGACAAGACAAGACCTGAGCAACAATAAAAATTACATTTACAAAAAGCACAATTATTTTTTTCATTTTTCATCATTATTCAGAAACTCTAAGGAATGTGATCTTCAGCATCCAGATGTTCGGAGATCTGGGATTGTAAGTCGGAAGAATCGACCAATTCTTGTCGCTTCCATGTTTTTTAAAGGTTCTGCGTCTCTACACACATATAATGTTTTTTCATCACTTCGAGCACCTCAGGATCCGGATTGTTCATGTCCAACACCCAACGGTCATACCGACCCGTATATTCTTTATGGCCCCAATGTCCCTCAAGAATCACCGGATCCAGATATCGTCGATACATAATCACCTTCTCCAAATATTTTTTGGGGACCAAAATCATTGTGAAGGTGGCATCACGGGGTTTGTCAAACTCTGCAATCTTAATTTCTTCCGACGGAATGCCTGATAATTTTTCAAGTTTAGAGATGTCCATCGCTACATAATCAGGCATTTTCCCTTGCTTGAACGCATCTTCACACGCATCCTGATAATAAGGATTCATTATAGAGCCATCTTCCCAAGCATTGTAATTGAACTCCACTCCATTCAAAACGATATTGCATTCGTATCTGTAGAACACATCCACCTCGGAGGGTCGAATCGTATGAATAGGTTGAAACCAATAGCTCAAATCGGAATATTTCGCTAAATCTTCAGAGAATTTCGGATCTTCAAGTATCTGTCTGATGATGGAACAATACTCCTCGTAGGGCATTACCCCGGGTAGCCTTTCAAACGATGTTCCTATCTCTATACAATCAATAACAATATCATTGTTGCTTAATAGGTCATAGTAACGACGCCAATCTTGCTCCCTATGGATATTGAACTGAGGTGTATATTCAAATTCAATTGGTGCAAATTCCGATGATTCTCCTATTTTTTGACGCAAGGCATGTTCAACACCTTTAACTTGCAACTTCACAAGACTCGAGGTTCTAAATGCCACATTATTTAGCAATCTCTTTCCATTCATATATTTTAGGAGGGTTCTATAAATCACCATTTCTCCGTCCGAACCCGTTAAAACGAGAGCCATGGTCACCCTATAACGACGGATGATTGTCAAAGTTAGTATATTTCGTATTGATTATACCAATTTGTTTTCTGTATATTTACCCCTCCTCCTAATTTTTTTTGATGAATATCAACGATACTTACTTCGCGAGCACAGCTTTCCCGTTGACTAACTGCGTATATCTGAAAAGGTTGTACACAAGATTGGTCAACCCTATGTTGAAGATTAGAACAGGATCGATGGGCGGTCTTCCCGCATTGCTTCTCTTGTTCTTAGGGAGAATGGCATCTTCTAGGATGTTCCTAAACATTTCAAAATCAACACATTCTTTTACTGTTTCCAATGGATTACCCATTGCGGACAAAGATTGAATCGTGTCTTGTGCGTCAAATAGATTCTGATTCTTATGTGTCTGATATTTAGCCATTTCCATTCTTGTTTTATTACTCAAAGATACAATAAACAATGGCAAAAACAACCTTTATTACATTAATTATCAATTATTTAATTTATAGAACTTCCCTTAATATGTCAAAAATATGAAATCTTCTTTGTTAATCAAAATTTCATATGCTTTATTTGTGGGAAAATGGGTTAGAATCCTCTGTAATAGAGACGGTAGGTGATTATGTGTTGATCATTTATGTGTGTTTAACTCTATCCTTTAGAAATTTTATTTTTTTGTCCTTTATTTATTATTTTTGTATGATATATGTCCCCATATTGTTCCTAAAACTCCCTAATAGGTAGATATGTAGGAGTTTGTTTTTCTATAGGGGATTTGTCTTATTTAATAAAAAAGAAATGAAGAAAGCTTTGTTATTTTTAATGGTTTGTCTTAACGCTTTTCAGTTGTTCGCGCAGGATTTGAAGTCTGTGGTGTGTGTCGTGAAACCTGAGGTGTCTGAGACGCAGAAGAAATTTTCCACCAATATGGGGAATGCGTTGGCGAATAAGGGTTATTTTGCCGCAGCAAAGGAAATTCGTGGCTATGAGAGTGGTTGGTTTGGTTCTGGTTTCCTTACCAAGAATCCTAAGGGACAATTTGTCATTGTCACCAATAAACATGTGGTGAAGTCCATGAAATATATGAATGCGGAATTTTCTATCAATGGCGCTTCTGTCACCTATGTTAGGTGTAAGGTTATTTATTCATCCAAACATGATGATTTGGCTGTACTTGCCCTCCCGGAAGATGCCAAATTTAATGAATATTTGACGATTTCAACGATTCCGGTTAAGGATGGTGATGATGTTTGGTCCGCAGGTTTCCCTGGTTTGGGTGATAAGCCGACTTGGCAGTTGGGGAAGGGAATTGTTTCCAATTCTGTCGTGAAGGATGAGGATTTCGGCGAGGATATCATGGTTATTCAGCATACGGCTCAGGTTGACAAAGGTAACTCCGGTGGTCCGTTGATGGTTGCTTCCGTAGACGCAAAAGGCAATAAGACCTATAGCGTTGTCGGAGTTAACACTTGGAAAGCGGACGGTAGGGAGAATACTAATTTCTCTATACCTTCCACGGCTATCTTTTCTTGTTTCGAATCTGTTAATGGTGACGAGAAGGTCGCGTCTGGAAAGGATTTCAAATCTGTGGCTAACGATTTCGTCTCTAATGTGAAGTCTGGATACGAGTCCGTCGTTCCGTTGGTTGATGACGAGTATTTGTATACCATAGATAAATCCACGTTTGTCCTGCTCTTGTCTAATGCGAGCGAAGACGCTAAAAAAGAGGCTGATAAGTTGTTGACCGATGCGAAACCGATGGATGGTCTCCGCGTTTTGGTGGCTGATTGCATCTGCCGTAATATGTCTAAGAAATTGGAAACATTCTCTTTGGAGAAGGCAGATTCTCCATCTGCAAGTGATAATGTCGCATATGCGAATTACTCATACAAGGGGAAATCAAGTTCCACCACTTGGCGTAAAAGTGATTCTGAATGGAAACTCGCATCCTTTGATTTGGTGGAGTTTCCCGGTGAGGAAGACAGTGACGCTTCTTCGAACGTCTCCACGGCTTCTGCAAAGAGCGGAAAGCCTGTGCATTTGCTCACTCCGGATTGGAACGAGTTTTTTGTTAACACTAGAATCGGCACTGATTACTCTACCAAAATGTTGATTGAGTTCGGTTTTTCTAATTCATTTGGCGACTATGGTATCAGCAGGTATAGCCTTTATGGTGGTAGTGTCGCTGCTAGAGGTACCTACGAAGAACCAGTTATGGAATCAACTTTTGTTGAAACAACAGTTGAGCCAATAGTTACACCAATGGATACATTTGCAGAAACACAAATTGCAGCACCAATAATTGAAGAGCAATCTCCAGCGCATATAAATCATATGGATTTATTTTAGCTGGAACGCCATCCCTTTT
>CALCUH010000108.1 GCA_937907165.1 uncultured Bacteroidales bacterium
AGACGAGATCAAACTCAAAGTGGTGCAAGGCGGTGTCGATTCACCGGAGGTGGACGCAGCCACCCTATCGAGCAAAATCATGAAGAATGTGGTGGAATATTACGACGAGACCATCAAACGATTGGAGAAGGAGAATGACAGTTTGAGAACTTTGGTGAGGGGTCAGCAAGAGAAAAAATAAGGGAGAGGCAATCACCTGGAAACATTACCAAGAGCGACACTTCGCAGGCCTATCGGGACAAACAAACACAAAAAAAAGCGGGAACCCTCAGGATTCCCGCTTTCACTATTTAGACGAACTATCTATTAATACTCCATCTTAGTCATACGAACGTATGATTGGTAACGTTTCTTAGCCATTTCCTCAGAAGCGTTGAACAATTCCTGAGCCTCGTTAGGGAATTGTTTCATTACAGAAGCGTAACGAACCTCACCCTTCAAGAAGTCTTGGAACTTGCTGTAGTCAGGCTCTTTTGAATCCAATTGGAATGGGTTCTTGCCTTCAGCTTCCAAAGCTGGGTTGAATCTCCACAAGTGCCAGTATCCGCACTCAACAGCCTTAGCCTCCTCAGCTTGAGCCTTACCCATACCAGCCTTCAAACCGTGGTTGATACATGGAGCGTAAGCGATGATCAAAGAAGGACCATCATAAGCCTCAGCCTCTTTAAGAGCCTTCAAGCATTGAGCTTGGTTAGCGCCCATAGCGATTTGTGCAACGTATACATAACCGTAAGTGGTAGCGATCATACCCAAATCCTTCTTACGTACTCTCTTACCTGATGCAGCGAACTTAGCGATCGCGCCGAGAGGAGTAGCCTTAGAAGATTGACCTCCGGTATTAGAGTAAACCTCAGTATCGAGAACCAAGATGTTCACATTCTTACCAGAAGCGATCACGTGATCCAAACCTCCGTAACCGATATCGTATGAGGCACCGTCACCACCGATGATCCATTGAGAACGTTTGATCATGTAGCCAGTCAACTCTGACAATTGCTTGCAGTGGTCACACTTGCTCTTGCCAGCCTCAACCATAGGGATGATCTTCTCAGTGATCTCTTGAGCCTTAGCGGCGTCGTCCTTGTTATCCAACCAAGCTTGGAACAATTCCTTAGCCTCAGCAGGAGTGCAATCAGAAGCGATAGCGTCGTTCATGATGTTCACGATACGAGCGCGCATCTTCTCGTTAGCCAATTCCATACCCAAACCGAACTCGCAGAAGTCCTCGAACAAAGAGTTAGCCCAAGCAGGACCTTGACCCTTCTCGTTAGTCGTATAAGGAGTAGAAGGAATAGAACCAGAGTAGATAGAAGAACAACCAGTTGCGTTAGCCACGATTTGACGGTTACCGAACAATTGAGAAATCAACTTCACGTATGGAGTCTCACCACAACCTGAGCAAGCGCCGGAGAATTCGAACAAAGGAGTAGCGAACTGAGAGTTCTTAGGGTTAGCTGTGATGTCAACCAAAGATTGTTTGCTTGATACCTTCTTAACACCATATTCCCAGTTAGCAGCCTCAACAGCTGTCTCCTTAGCTTCAGGATCGAATGGAACCATCTTAAGAGCTTGTTTGCCCTTCTCTGGGTTGTTACCCAAACATACGTCAACACAGTTACCGCAACCCAAGCAGTCCATAACGCCCACTTGCATACGGAACTTCATGCCCTTCATAGCGGCAGGAGCCTTCATCTCGATCATGTCGCCGTTCATACCCTTAGCCTCATCGTCAGTCATAACGATTGGACGGATACAAGCGTGAGGACAAACGAACGCACAGTTGTTACATTGGATACAATCAGCAGCGTTCCAAGCAGGAACGAATGCGGAAACACCACGTTTCTCGTAAGCTGCGGTACCAGCTTGCCATTCACCATCCTCGATGCCCTTGAATGCTGAAACTGGCAACAAGTCACCATTTTGAGCGTTGATAGGACGAACGATCTTGTTGATGAAGTCAGGGTCATTGTTTGGCTTAGCAGCGTCTGGAGCCAAATTAGCCCAAGCTGGATCGATAGCCAACTCCTTGTATTCACCACCACGGTCAACAGCGGCGTAGTTCTTGTTCACTACATCCTCACCCTTCTTACCGTAAGACTTAACGATGAACTTCTTCATTTGCTCAACAGCCAAATCAACTGGGATGACAGCCGTGATACGGAAGAACGCAGATTGGAGGATTGTATTGGTACGGTTACCCAAACCAATTTCCTGAGCGATCTTAGTTGCGTTGATATAGTAAACTTTGATATTATTCTTAGCGAAATAAGCCTTCACCTTGTTAGGCAAGTTCTTAGCCAACTCTTCGCCTTCCCAGATAGTGTTCAAAAGGAAGGTACCGTTCTTTTGCAAACCGCGGGTAACATCGTACATGTGCAAGTAAGCTTGAACGTGGCATGCGACGAAGTTAGGCGTGTTCACCAAATAAGTAGAACGGATAGGAGTATCACCGAAACGCAAGTGAGAGCAAGTGAAACCTCCGGACTTCTTAGAGTCATAAGAGAAGTAAGCTTGACAGTGCTTGTTAGTGTTGTCACCGATGATCTTCACAGAGTTCTTGTTAGCGCCCACAGTACCGTCAGCACCCAAACCATAGAACTTAGCCTCGAACATGCCAGCGCCACCAACAGCGATCTCCTCCTTCTTAGGGAGAGAAGTGAAGGTAACGTCATCAACGATACCAACAGTGAAGTGGTTCTTAGGCTCCTTCATAGACATGTTCTCATAAACTGAGAGGATCTGAGCAGGAGTAGTATCGTTAGAACCCAAACCGTAACGTCCGCCGACTACGATTGGCGCGTTCTTGTCACCGAAGAATGCCTCACAAACATCCAAATACAAAGGATCACCATTTGCTCCTGGCTCCTTGGTTCTATCCAAAACGGTAACAACCTTAGCCGTCTTTGGAACTGCGGCCAACAAGTGTTTAGAAGAGAATGGACGGAACAAGTGTACAGCGACCAAACCAACTTTCTCGCCCTTAGCAGCCAAGAAGTCGATCACCTCACGGATACATTCGGTTACGGAACCCATAGCGATGATGACGCGGTCAGCATCCTTAGCACCATAGTAATCGAACAAACCGTAGTTACGTCCTGTGATCTTAGAGATCTCCTTCATATAGTTCTCAACGATAGCAGGAACGTTGTTATACATCGTATTGCAAGACTCGCGGTGAGTGAAGAACGTATCAGGGTTCTCAGCCATACCACGCATAACTGGCTTATTTGGATTCAAAGCTCTTGAACGGAACTCAGCCAATTTCTCTTGGTCGATCAAACCAGCCAAATCCTCGTTGTCCAACTTCTCGATCTTCTGGATTTCGTGTGAAGTACGGAAACCGTCGAAGAAGTTCAAGAAAGGAACTTGAGACTTGATGGTAGACAAGTGAGCTACACCAGCCAAGTCCATCACCTCTTGTACGGAACCTTCAGCCAACATGGCGAAACCTGTCTGACGGCAAGCGTAAACGTCTTGGTGGTCACCGAAGATACAAAGAGAGTGGGAAGCGATGGTACGAGCTGAAACATGGAAAACAGCCGGCATCTTCTCTGCGGCGATTTTGTACATGTTAGGGATCATCAACAACAAACCTTGAGAAGCCGTGTATGTTGAAGTCAACGCACCCGCTTGGATTGCACCGTGAACTGCACCGGCAGCACCTGCCTCTGATTGCATTTCTGTTACTGACACTGTCTCGCCGAAGATGTTCTTGCGACCTTGAGCGGCCCACTCATCTACGTGCTCTGCCATCGTTGAAGATGGAGTGATTGGGTAGATGCAGGCACATTCGCTGAACATATAAGAGATATGTGCAGCAGCCTCATTACCATCACAAGTGATGAATTTTTTTTCTTTAGCCATAATTTTATAAATTGAACAATAAAAATTTCAGTCTCTATGCGCCGAAAAATACAATTTCCACGCAAAACGCAAAATTAGTAAATTTTTTTCTTATTAGACGCAAATAATACGAAGGAACTAAACGCAAATTTGTGCAGCTTCTTCCAAAATTCATAACAAACTATTATTTAAGCATTTACATTTATACGATTTTATATTATCCGAAATCGAGTGAGTCAGACGGACTAAGAATGCGGAACCGCCTTATTTTTCAAGGCTAATATTTTCAACAATTATTCATGATATCGAATTGTTTTTGTAACTTTGTCGCCGTTATGGAATGTATTTACTTCATAAAACAATTGAATATAAGGATTTAGTTTTCACAAAATTTTAAAATTATGGTTGTATTCGAAAGTCCGCTTATTTGCGATGCAAACATCAGAATCAAAGAAGTGCCGATTAAGAGCGACGCAGATGTCATCATTTACAAGTGCCAAACTATGGGTGATTCCGATTCGGGAAGCACCAATTGGTTCTTTTGCGACAGTTCGGCTAACGCATCTTTAAAGGTTTTCTTCGTCGACAATGCGGCCGACGCGCACTTGAAAGTATACTTTTCTCCATATAGAGCCGACGCGCACTGGATTAACCCTTTTAAAAAGAACTTTGTCGTAAGACTTCATTTATAAAAATATAGGTGGGGGATTTTTCGCCTATGCGAGTTCCCCCTCCTTACACATTTCTCCCTGTTATTTGGGAACAAAGAGATTTTCTTCATCTATCAATAAGTCTTTTCCGCACAAACTGATTTACTCCTCGATAAGGTCTATTTCTCACCTATATTATTAATATTCATAAAATCTATATGTTGTGCGAGCCATTTTTTGCAATCCGTCTATACAAAGACGATGAAAAATTGTAACTTTGCGACAAACTTCTTATTAGTAACATATTATTAATTAGATAAGATATGAAACGCATTTTAAGAATTGGAGGAATCTCCCTATTAGTCATCATCGCTCTTTTAGCGATACTTCCCTTTTTGTTTAAGGACAAAGTGAAAGATGCGATCGTCAACGTAGTGAACGACATGCTGAACGCAGAACTTTACATGGGCGACCTCTCCATGAACTTCTTCTCCCATTTTCCTAACGCTTCCGTTAGCATCGAGAACGTGGGCGTGGTTGGCGAAGAGGCTTTCGAGGGTGACACACTGGCTGACGTCGGAGAGATCTCCGCTGTGATTGATTTGTCCAGCTTGTTCGCTGACGCTTATGTGATCAACGCCATCGAAATCATCAACCCTACTTTCCATGCGAAAGTTCTGGAAGACGGCAAGGCGAACTGGGATATCATGAAAAGCGATTCCACAGAGAGCGTCGAGGAAGACACGACCTCCTCTTCCGCCTTTCTTTTAGCACTCGATAAATTCTACATCGAAAACCTTCAAGCCACTTATGACGACAGACAAGACAGCATGTCGGCTAGCGTGGACAACCTCAACCTCAACTTGGTTGGAGATCTCGCACTCGACAAGGAGGCGCTCGCCAACATCAAGACTTTCAAATTGATGTTCGACAAAATCGCTTATAAGGACGAAAAATCGAATATGGACGCTCTGTTGGAAAAGACGGATTTGGATTTCTCGGGTAACGTCAGCGAAAGTGTTTCCGACATACGTCTCCTCCTGAACGCGGATTCCGTATCCGTCGCAATGTCTAGTATTCCTTACTTAAGCAAGGCGAAAACGAATGCGGACATTAAGTTGACGGCTGATTTGAACAACGACAAATACACCTTCGGAGAGAACTCCATCTCCTTGAACGAAATCAAGGCGAACTTCTCCGGTTTCGTACAGTTGATCGACACTTCCACCATCGACATGGATTTGGCACTGAACACGCCTGACATCGACTTCAAGCAAATCCTCTCCATGATTCCGGCCATCTACGCAAAGGACTTTGCCTCTATCCAAACGGCTGGTGCGGTCTCTCTCTCCGCTACGGCGAAAGGAAGAATGGTCGGCGATACGCTTCCCGCAATCAATGCGGACTTGAAAATCAGCGACGCAATGTTCAAATACCCTGATTTGCCAAGTTCTATCAACGATATTAACGTAACAGCGAACATTTCCAACCCTGGGGCTATCACTGATTCCACAGTCATCAATGTCGAAAAAATCGGTCTTGTCATGGCTGGCAATCCTTTCGGAATCAGCCTTGTCATGAAGACGCCAATCTCTGATCCGGACTTCAAATTCGCAGCCGACGGTACCATCGACTTCAGCAAACTGACGGAAGTGATTCATCTGGAAGACATGACGATTAAGGGTATCTTATCCGCCGCATTGAAGGCTGACGGTAAGATGTCTTATGTGGACAAAGAGCAATATGACCGCTTCTCTATCCTCGGTTCTCTCGGTCTTAAGGATTTCACCTTAAATATGTCTTCTTTGGATTACGACGTGAACATGCAGAAGGCTGACCTGAACTTCACCTCACAAAACGTGAAATTGGTGGCTGACCTCGGCATCGGTAAGAGCGATTTGAATTTGGACGGACATCTTCAGAACTTCCCCCAATATATTATGAGAGGCGAGACTATCAAGGGTAGCCTCAACGTTAGATCTAACACCCTCAACGTGACTGAACTGATGGGTGACAGCAGTGCGGACACCACCGCTGAGCAGGCTCCAACCGCAGAGGGGTCTTCATTTATCGACATTCCGGGTAACGTGGACTTCTCCTTGACTGCGGTCATTAACAAACTCATCTACGAGGGGATTGAAATCGCAGACCTGAAAGGGAACGTGGAACTGAAGGATAAGAAAGCGAACATACTCACCTTACGAGGAAACACTTTGGGCGGTTCATTCATCATGGACGGAGAATACAACGTGCAGGACACGCTCGCTCCGAAAGTTGATCTGAACTTAAACGTCAACAACATGAAGATTGCCGATGTATTCACAAATGTGACGACGGCCAACAAGCTCGCCCCTATCCTTACGGATGCGGACGGTAACTTCTCCTTGGCGATGAAGTTCGATTCCAAGCTTGACCATGCGATGACTCCTGACCTATCGTCCGTCAACGGTAAGGGTTCGTTCTCCTCCAAAGAGGTCGGTCTGAAAGAGGTGAAGGCATTCAGCACAATTGCTGAGAAGATTAATTTCGACGCTCTAAAGAATCCGAAGATCAAGGATATCAGCGTAAAATTCGCCATCAAAAATGGTCGTCTGGAAATCGATCCGTTCGAAACCGCCATCAACACCGCTCTCCTGAAAGTGTCTGGGTCTTCCGGTCTCGACCAAACTTTGGACTATGTCTCCACCATCTCGTTGAAGTCCATCACAGACAAGATTCCGGTGGCGTTCGACGTGAAAATCGGAGGCACATTCACCGCTCCTAAAATCACAGTGGGCGCTGGAAGCACCATTGAATCGGTAAAAGAGCAGGTGAAGGAGAAAGTGACTGAGGTTGTTGACCAAGCTAAAGAAAAGGCTATTCAAGCTGCGCAAGAGTCTAAAGCGAAATTGGTGGCGCAAGCGCAAGCACAAAGAGAAAAACTCATTGAAGAGGCGAAGAAAGGCGGCGATAAATTAGTGGCTGAGGCGGAAGCTAATTCTCAAAAGCTTCAGGACAAAGCAAAGGATCCGTTGTCTAAAAAAGCGGCGAAGAAGACGGGCGAATTGGGTGTGAAGAAGGCGAAAGAGCAAGCCGACAAAATGGTTTCTGACGCTACGGCGATTGGTGACAAACTGGTTCAGACGGCAGAGAAGAATGGTGATGAACTTGTGAAGAAGGCGTCTGAGACAGGCAATACTAAATAATTTTTGAAATGGTTGAAATAGGAAAGATAAATAAACTGACTGTTAAGGCGATCGGTCCGAAGGAAGTTACGTTCATCGCGGACGACGACGAGGAGATTAAAGTTCCCGCAGAGGAATTCAAAGAGATGCCGCAAGAGGGCGACGTCGTGAAAATATTCCTTTACAAGGACGCTAACCGCAAAACCATCGGTTCGGCTAAGTTTCCTTATGCGATAGCGGGAGAATTCGAGTTCCTCTCCGTCACGCAGGTCTCATCGGCTGGCGCCCTACTCGACTGGGGTCTTAAACGTAAATTGTTTCTCCCTTCCAAAGAACAGACCAGCAAGATTGCTTTAGGCGATACTTATCTTGTGCACGTATTCTATGACCACAAAACGGAACAGGTTATCGCCAGCATGCATGTGGACGATTTCTTAGGCTTGGACCAACCTCACTACGAGATGAACGACGAGGTGGAGATTCTGGTCGTAAAGGAGACGGACTTGGGCTACAAGGTGATTGTGGACGACGCCTATTGGGGCTTGATTTACCACAGCGAAATCTTCGAGCATATTGACTTCGCCATGCGCACCAAAGCATACGTGAAATGCGTGCGCGAAGACGGTAAGCTGGACATAGCGCTCCAACCACAAGGCTATAAAGTGGTGGACACCATCAGTGAACAGATTTTGGAGGAGCTCAAACGCAGGGACGGATACTTGCCGATGAACGACAAGACCGACTCCGACATCATCTACAACACCTTCGGTTGCAGCAAAAAAGCCTTCAAAAAGACGCTTGGAACGCTCTATAAACAAAGAATCATCACCATCGGAGACGATGGCATCAGGTTGAATAACAAGGATTAATATCCTTATTCCATAATAATGGTGTCCGCTAAACTTGAAAAGGCGTACCAAAATAGTCAGCGATGCCAGAA
>CALCUH010000109.1 GCA_937907165.1 uncultured Bacteroidales bacterium
ATCGTTTATATGGTTTTTGTGGTGAAAACAAATTAAACGAAAAGGCTGAACCTTCACAAGGAAGATTCAGCCTATTTTTTTATCTCTTCAAAAATTTTTAGCGGACACCAATAATAGAAATTGTATAAAAAATTATTTTGTATTTTTGCAAATTCAAAATTTGGCCGTTAAGGTTTAATTGTAGATTGTTTTGATATATAAAAAACAAGGGTGATGATTTATTGACCGAATTTATGGATTGAAAATGTTACTGTTCAGAAAATTTTATAATAGGAAAATTCTCGTAGTGAAGAAGATAGCTTTTATCCTCTTTTGCCTGTTTCAATGCATTGGTGGTTATTCCCAAAAACAATTGGAAGAGATACCCAACTTGATTGCTCATGGGGGAGGAAAGTTCCATGGGAAATCGACTACAAACGCCTATGAGGCCTTTTTAGAGGCTATAACCGTAAAGAAGTATAAGTATGTTGAGGCGGATCTTATTTTAACATCTGATAATTTTATTGTCGCTTCCCATGATTGGGAGATGTTCAATACGTTGACCGGTCATCCTGAAATGGGTGATTCCGTTTTATCTTTGGAGGAATTCAAGCAGCGCAGAATTATGAATGATTATAAACCTGTGACATATGTGGAGTTGCTTCAACTTTTGAAAGATTATCCTGATTGGATAATGGTGACGGACAAACTAGATGATTTGGATCTATTGTATAGTGTATTCAGCGAGTATAAGGATAGAATAATGGTTGAGGCTTTTTCCTTGGATTCTTATAATGAGTTAAAGAAAGTGGGATTTGTGCCTATGTTATCGGATGGTAAGTTCGAGCGTATTTTTGAATATTCCGTCCAACTCATGATTGAGGGAGGTGGACCAGTAGATTTTTTCACCAGCTTTTATAAACAGAATTATGAATTGTTGCGTCGGGTCCAATGCCTTATGCCAATGCGTGTCGCTACTTATACGATCGATTTGCCTGAATTCATCGAAGAGCATCTTGGAAATGATATTGATTTGATATACACAGATTCTGCTGATCCATGGTAATAGGTTTATTTTTCATAGTATTTCTTTTATTGTTGCCTTCTTACTTGGAAGCCGAGTCATGGTCTGGTACAGGGGAGAAATGGGATCCTTATCGGATTTCGAACGAGGAGCAATTAATGGAATTGAGGGATAATGTCAATGGAGGAACAGATTATAAAGGGTACTATTTTGTCCTCGAGAACCCTTTGGACTTTGATGATTATCGGGATAGTACTGGCGCAAGATATGATTGGATTCCAATCGGTTCGCTAATGTCTCCTTTTTCCGGTAATTTTAATGGTAATAATTTGGCGATCGCGCATCTCACTTTTGAAGGGGGTGATTATGCCGGATTGTTTGGCTGTTTATCTCCGTCTTCTGTGGTTGAGAATATAATTCTGATCGAAGAAAATGGTTGGTCTTATTCTTGCTCGGGTGGTATTTGTGGTTTAAATGAAGGTCTTATTCGGAATTGTTCCGCCAATGGCGCTTTTACTGATTCCCAAATCATTGGAGGTATCGTGGGTGTGAATTTGGGTGTGGTGGATAGTTGTTCCAATTATCTTTATTTATGCAGTAACAGCGCCGTGGGTGGCATCGCAGGCTTTAATTATGGAGAGATTAGGAATTGTACTAATAACCAAGGGATCGACGGTGTTTTGGGAGTTGGCGGAATTGTGGGATATAATGGCGGATTCGAACACGTCCCTTGTAATCAAGAAAACCATAGACAGGGTTTCGTTTCGTTTTGTGTGAACAATGCGAGAGTGTTCGGTGATACATATACAGGTGGAATATGCGGCAGGAATGATGGGTATTTGATGAATTGTGGTAATTGCGCGTTTGTGAAAACCGTATTTGAGGGTGGAGGTATAGCCGGCGTTAACGGTAGTTTGGTTAATTCCGATGGATATATATATAATTCGTTTAATAACGGATCAGTTTATGCGGAGGGCGGCGATGTGGGAGCGATTTGCGCTACCAATACGGAACATGGTTTTGTTGATAACGTTTTCAACTCCGGTCAAATCATCTCAGCGGAATTTGACACTTCTAATATTTTGATATCTAGTGACGAAGGTTCTTCCGACCATTTATACAATTTGCGTGCAGTTTCATTTGATTCTTTATATTTGGTCACTATCGATTCTATTCTCACTCAGTTGAATTATTGGGTAGATACGTCCTATTCTTACGATTTTAATCAGTGGATGATAAAGGATTATATGTTAGGGTTGGATACCCGAATCGTTATCGAGACTTATGAAGAGAATATTCGTGTGTATGAACGTCATACTACTATAATGGTTGATGGCGTATGGATGGCGAGTGGTTCATCCGTTTATACTGTAGATGGGAAATTGGTTTATTTAAATCGAGACAAACGCCGCTATTTTAAGAAATTATCTCCGGGAGTTTACATCTTCGATGGGAGGCGGATAATAGTGATGGACATCTAAACCTTGTCGAATGAATTTCTTATCGGTGAATTTTCATGCAACGTCTTAATCACATTGTCCTTTGGTATATACCAAATTGTCGGCGAATCTTTTATCCATATGGTAATAGGGAGAGATGAAATTAAGGGTTGAATCGTAAAGATGGTATTGTATGTCCGAAATGCCTAATAGAAATTCAGGAAGGTTTTCTAATGAGATGGGTTTGTCGATAGATTCAGTGATGCTTGTGTATTTATCCCCTAATTCTTCCCGTAGAGGGTTGTTGATCCACATGATGAACGGAATGTCCACATAACCAGTCGAGTGACCTGCGAAATCCCTTTTCTCATACATCTCCTCTCCGTGATCGGAGAAATAGACGTAAAGAGTTTTTTGGTTATTGTATTTTTTGAGTGTATCAATCATGTTGGAGAGGATGTAGTCGGAATAAAGTATCGAATTGTCATATTCGGCGATGAGCGTTTTCTTGCTTTTGTTTAAGTAATCTCTTCCTGCCTCTTCAATATCCGAATCGGAAAATTTGGAGAACTCTTTCGGATATCTTCTTTTATACATTCCATGTGAACCCATCATATGTAGGATAATCATTTTTTTTGGGGCGTTATCTTTTAATGCTTCCGATAGTTCCGGAAGAAGGGCATCGTCGAATTTCTCTTGTAGATTATCTCCCGTGTATAACATTCCCACAAAAATGCTGGTGTCGCATTTCTCGGAATAATAATTTTCGCATCCGCCGCTGAATCCCCCTTTTTCTTGATTGGATATCCAGTAAGTCTTATATCCTAATTCGGAAAAAATCGTAGGGATGGAAGCGTATTGATACCATTCTTTCGTGTTATTCGTTGAATTCTTATAGGACATAAATGTTTTCATGGATTCGCTGGTTGTCGAGTAGGATGATATCACATCGTTAAACACGATGATTTCGTCCTTGATGGACTTCAACGCTGGTGTTGTGTTTAGTTTATATCCGTAGATGGAGTGATGTTTTCTTGATGCCGATTCTCCGATGACGATGATGATGTTGTCGGCAGCGCCTTCTCCTTTGAGCGTTTCCAGATAGTAGGTCTCATTCTTTCCTAATTGGCTGATTGCGGCGAACTCCCGCATGCTATCCTGCGTTCTCTTAAAATCCCAAAGTGTGCGGATGAAGACGTTGGCGTTTTTCCATTCTATCGCGTTTCGGAGTTGGTGGATGGTCGTGAATATGCCGATGCATCCGAGTATGGCTGATATGATGAGAAATGTTTTCCCTTTTAATTTGTGGAATCCGTAGGCAAGGACGGCTGTGACAAGCGAAAATGAGAGGAAGCGGATCAAGAAGTCTGGCGATATGAAGTTGGAGATCGAATAGTTGATAAACTCACCTACTTCCCTCTTATTAGTTTCAAAAATGATGGTGAACATTCTGCAACTGATGCCGAAGCCCCAAAAGAGATAGGAGACCGCATTCGTAATGCAAAGAAGAATATACATAATCACAATCACAATACTTATCCTTCTTACAATCTTGTTCTTCATTGAGATGGCAAAGCTCAAAAATAATGAAAAAAGGAAGGATATCGTAAACCATTTCACGAATAGTAAAAGTGGATTCGCATCGTTCTGAAATTCCCGGCTAAATATGTCTAATGACCCTAAAAGGCCCAACATGGTTAAGATAACCAAATGAATTCTTTTCCCGTATATTAAGTTTATTATTTTATCCATAAGAACGATTTAAAAAAGAATGTTTCTGAATAACGATATTATCTGAGTAACACCCAATATTTGATATTGGTCTTCTATATTATTCAAAATTACGAAAAAAATTTATATGAATATTACAGTCTTTTGTTGTTCTTTCGTTTTTTCATAAACTTTTCACACATGTTTGTTTTGTAAATAAAAGGATTTACTTTTGTGTTTGTTAATTTGTTGAAAGGCTTTGCTCCTTTCCTAGAATCTTTTGTTAATATTGGCGCTTTATTGTGATAAATGGAGAACACGTTATGAATTTACTATATATTATAACAGGTTTAGGGATTGGCGGTGCCGAGATTGTGACGGTTGACATTGCGAATAGGATGACCCGTAGGGGACATAACGTTTCCATATTGTCTCTTGCGGAAGTCAATTTGGTTCAGGACAGAATAGATTCCCGCATTAATGTCTTTTCCATAGGAATGGGTAAAAATCCTTTATCATTCTTGAAAGCGCTTCTTTCCGCTAGGCGAGTTGTTAAGCAAGTATCACCTGATGTGGTTCATGCCAATATGGTCCATGCTAATATTTTTGCTCGGGTGTTGCGTCTTTTCGTTCATTTGGATTTTTTGATTTGTTCTGCGCATAGTCAGAACGAGGGTGGAAGCATTCGGATGTGGGCTTACCGCTTGACTGATTGCCTGTCCGACTTGAATACTAATGTCTCGAATGATGCGGTCACCCATTATATCCGTAATAAATGGTTTTCTGGGAAAAAGAGTATTTGTGTCTATAATGGAATCGATCAGGCAAGATTTCGATTCAAGCCCGAAGTTCGTGAGGGGATGCGTCAGAAGTTCGCTTTGAAAGATGGTGATTTCTGCCTTCTCTTCGTTGGCAGAATGGCTGAACCGAAAGACATTCCTAATCTCCTTGAGGCTTTCGCTTTATTATCTGCGAAGCATGATAATGTGAAATTGGTTTTGGTGGGTGGCGGAGAGTTGCAGGATGAGATGTGTTCTCTTGCGGAATCTAAGGGAATTGCGGATCATCTTTTTTTCGAAGGGAGTCGTTCTGATGTTGTTGACTATTATAGCATGGCCGATTGTTTTGTGATGCCTTCCGCATGGGAGGGGTTCGGTATGGTGCTTGTTGAGGCTATGTCTTGCGGCTTACCGGTTGTTACGACTGATGCCGGCGGATGCGCTGAGATTGTTTCGGATGAGAGGTTTATTGTTCCAATTAAGAATCCTGTCGCTCTAGCTGGTAAAGTTGAAATGATGATGTCTTTCTCTTCCCAAGAGAGGGAGTCTGTCATAAAACAAAACTACCTTTTGGCCGAACGTTTCTCATTAGATCAAATCGTTAAGATTTGGGAGGATATTTATGTTAATAAAACGGTCTCGCAAAAAAAATCATAAAAAAATCGTTTTCTTTTTTCCACTTTCGCGGAAAAGCACTACCTTTGCCGAAATTTAAGAAACGAAGTGATTTTATTGAGTATACATAGAAACAATGTTTTTGGTACGACAGTGGAAACTGCCAATTCATTCCGTTTCTTTCGCCATTGCGTTGAAGTTTTCTTCAACGCATTTTTTTTGTTTAGGTACACAGTTAAGTTTTAAAATTTGAGAATATGAGTCAGAAGTTTAAGAAGGTCATTTTGCTCGGTTCCGGTGCATTGAAGATCGGACAAGCAGGCGAGTTCGATTATTCAGGTTCGCAGGCGTTGAAGGCTTTGCGCGAGGAGGGCATCTCCACAGTTTTGATTAATCCTAACATTGCGACTATCCAAACGTCGGAAGGCGTGGCTGACAAGGTCTATTTCTTGCCTATCACCCCTTATTTCGTTGAGGAGATTATCAAAAAGGAACAACCTGATGGTATCTTGTTGGCTTTCGGTGGTCAGACCGCATTGAACTGCGGTACTGAGCTTTACACATCTGGCGTATTGAAGAAATATGGCGTCCAAGTACTCGGTACCTCCGTTGATGCTATCATGATCACGGAAGACCGTGACCTTTTTGTGAAGAGTTTGAAGGAAATCGACGCTAAGACTCCGGTTTCTCAGGCGGTTGAGAATATGGAGGACGCCTTGACGGTCGCTCGTCGTATCGGTTATCCGGTGATGGTCCGCTCCGCTTATGCTTTGGGTGGTCTCGGTTCTGGTATCTGCGCAAATGAAGAGGAGTTCATCGAGCTTTGCGATAGCGCCTTGGCTCACTCTAAGCAAATCCTCGTTGAGGAGTCTTTGAAGGGTTGGAAGGAGATCGAGTTCGAGGTGATCCGTGATAAGAATGACCACTGCTTCACCGTGGTTCCGATGGAAAACTTCGATCCGCTCGGTATCCATACGGGTGAGAGTATCGTTGTCGCTCCTATTATCTCTCTTTCTCAAGACCAAATCAATTTATTGCAGGATATCGCCAAGAAGGTGGTTCGCCACATCGGTATCGTCGGCGAGTGCAACATCCAATACGCTTTCAACGCTGAGACGAACGATTATCGTATTATTGAGATCAACGCTCGTTTGAGCCGTTCTTCCGCTTTGGCTTCCAAGGCTTCCGGTTATCCGTTGGCTTTCGTGGCTGCTAAGTTGGCTTTGGGTTACTCTTTGGATCAAATCGGTGAGATGGGTACGCCTAATTCGGCTTACGTCGCTCCATCCGTTGATTATATCATCGTGAAGATCCCTCGCTGGGATTTGTCTAAGTTCGTTGGTGTTGACCGTGAGATCAACTCTTCCATGAAGTCTGTCGGTGAGATCATGTCCATCGGTAAGTCTTTCGAGGAGATCATCCAAAAGGGTCTTCGTATGATCGGTCAGGGAATGCACGGTTTCGTAGGAAACCACGACATCGAGTTCGCCGATCTCGACAAGGAGTTGTCTCACCCTACCGATTTGCGTATCTTCGCTATCGCCGCTGCTTTGGAGAAGGGTTATTCCATCGAGAAGATTGTTGATTTGACTAAGATAGACAAATGGTTCATTGGCAAGTTGAAAAACATCGTGGACTATACGAAGGTGTTGGGTCAATACAAGAAGATTGAGGATATTCCTGCTGACGTGATGAAAGAGGCTAAGAGACTCGGTTTCTCCGACTTCCAAATCGCCCGCTTCTCCGAGAATCCTACCAATAACATGGAGAAGGAGATCCTCCGCGTGCGTAATCTCCGTAAGAAACAGAATATCACGCCTGCCGTTCGCCGTATCAACACGGTGGCTTCCGAGCACCCTGAGTTGACTAATTATTTGTACATGACTTATGGCGTTTCAGAGCATAGCATCGACTATTCATATAGAAATGACAAGAACATCGTGGTTCTCGGTTCCGGCGCATACCGTATCGGTTCTTCCGTAGAGTTCGACTGGTGTTCCGTTAACGCTGTGAAGACTGCTCGTAAGTTGGGTTACAAGTCTATCATGATTAACTACAATCCTGAGACAGTCTCTACGGACTACGATATGTGCGACAGACTCTACTTCGACGAGTTGAGCTTCGAGCGTGTGTTGGATGTCATCGACTTGGAGAATCCTAAGGGTGTGATCGTCTCTGTGGGTGGTCAGATTCCAAATAACTTGGCGATGAAGTTGTACCGCCAGAACGTTCCTGTTTTGGGTACTTCTCCGGTTTCCATCGACCGCGCCGAGAACCGTCACAAATTCTCCGCTATGTTGGATCAGTTGGGTATCGACCAGCCTCGTTGGGGCGAGTTGACCAGCTCTGAGGATATCGACAACTTCATCAAGGAGGTCGGCTTCCCAGTCTTGATTCGTCCTTCTTACGTGTTGTCTGGTGCGGCGATGAACGTTTGCTACAACAGAGAGCAGATGGAGACGTTCTTGAAGATGGCCGCTAAGGTTTCTAAGGAATATCCTGTAGTCGTTTCTTCCTTCTTGCAGGGCGCTAAGGAGATTGAATTCGATGCGGTTGCTAAGAATGGTGAAATCATCGAATATGCTATTTCGGAGCACGTCGAGTTCGCCGGTGTCCACTCAGGTGACGCTACGCTTGTATTCCCTGCTCAGAAGATTTATTTGGAGACTGTCCGTCAGATTAAGAAGGTCAGCAAGAAGATCGCTAAGGAGTTGAACATCAGCGGTCCTTTCAATATCCAATATTTGGCAAAGGACAATGCGGTGAAGGTTATCGAGTGTAACTTGCGTTCTTCTCGTAGCTTCCCATTCGTTTCTAAGGTCTTGAAGAGAAACTTCATCGAGACGGCTACTAAGATTATGTTGGATGTGCCAGTTGAAAAACCGGATTCATCTACTTTCGATATCGATTATGTGGGAGTGAAGGCTTCCCAATTCTCATTCGCCCGCTTGCACAAGGCTGACCCGGTTCTTGGCGTCGACATGTCGTCTACCGGTGAGGTTGGTTGCATCGGTAAGGATTTCGACAGCGCGTTGATGACTTCCTTGCTCTCTGTCGGATACAAGGTGCCTACGAAGGGCGTTTTGGTCTCTTCGGGTGATATCCGCGGTAAGGTTGATTTGTTGGACGCTTGCAAGTTGCTCGCTGCTGGAGGTTATAAGATTTACGCGACGGAGGGTACGCAGAAGTTCCTCGCAGAGCATGACGTTCCTGCTACTACGGTCAGCTGGCCTGACGAGCAAAATCACAATGTGAACATCATCTCATTGTTACAAGAACATCAAGTAGACTTGGTGGTGAATATCCCTAAGGATCACACGAAACGTGAGTTGACGAATGGTTATAAGATCCGTCGTTCGGCTATCGACCATGCGATTCCTTTGATGACCAATGCCCGTTTGGCGAGTGCGTTCATCAAGGCGTTCTGCAACATGAAGGAGAATGATATCGAGGTTAAGACTTGGCAAGAGTATTAATTATCGGTGGCTAAATATAGTGGAAGGGTCAGGCATTTGCCTGACCCTTTTTTAAAGTTAATGTTTTTCTGACGGTACGCTTGTAGTTTTACGTAGTTTTATTCTTCAAGTCGGATTCAATTTGGAACTCTATTTGTCTATGTGTTGAAATATTCCGAAATCATATTCAGAATACGGACTTATTTTTTTATCTTTGTCCGAATTTAATCGATTAGTATACTCTTATGTTTAAGCATTGGTTTTATGCTTACGTTTTTTTATGCGGATATGGATTTTTTATACGATTTAAGACGATAAGAGTAGATGAGAGCTATTAGTTGTGAGGCTGATGACCAAGGGAAAGGTATTACATATATCGAAATTTTATCCACCTTATAAGGGTGGAATCGAAGACGTATGTTATAGTATTGTTAGCGCCATGGATGACTATGAGCGTCGGGTATTGTGTTTCAATACGGGACGTGAAACGGTGGAGGAACAGTACGATGGTGTGTCTGTATGTCGTTTAGGCGTTCAGATGCAACGTTTTAGCCAGCCGATATCTTTTTCTTATCCAACCGCCTTGAAGCGTGAATTGGAGGAATTCCGTCCGAATATCATCCATCTTCATACGCCTAATCCTTATGCTTCATTTCTTGTTTGCCGTTATATTCCTGATGATGTGAAGTTGGTTGTTCATTGGCATTCGGATATCGTGAAGCAGCAGTTTACCTATAATGCTTTTAAACCTTTCGAGAGGAAATTGTTGGAAAGGGCGGACGTCATTTTTGCGACGAGTCCCAATTACGCTGAACATTCAGCTCCATTGCATGATTTCAGAAAGAAAGTTGTCATTGTCCCTAACGGAATCAATGAGGAGAAGATTTCTCCGCGTGAAGGCGATGAGGAGAGAATTGAGGAGATAAAAGCTAAGTACAATGGGAAGAAGATCATCTTTTTCATGGGGCGTCATGTCTTTTATAAGGGTATTTCCCATTTGATCGAGGCTGAAAAACTAATCAAATCCGATTGTGTGATTTTGATTGCGGGAGAAGGTCCGTTGACGAAAGAGTTGAAAAATAACGCCGATGGTGGGAGAATCCATTTTATCGGTAAGATAAGCGATGATGAAATCCGTTTGTATATGCGGGCGGCTTCTGTTTTCGCCTTCCCTTCCATCACGAAGAACGAGGCGTTCGGCATTGTGCTTGCAGAGGCGATGTATTGCGCCACTCCGCCTGTCCTGTTCTCCATCGAGGGATCTGGCGTGAATTGGTTGAACCAGAACGGAGTGACGGGCATTGAGGTCGCGAATGGTGATTCTAAGGCTTTCGCGGCTGCGATAGATGATTTGTTGATAGATAAGGATAACATCTGTTCGAGGTTGGGTGAGAATGCCCATAACCGTATTGTGGAGAATTTCACGATGGCTCGCATTAAGTCGGTTATCGAAAAGGAATATGAAGTGTTAATTCACTAATGTGTATGAAAAGACTGGCGCACATTTTTTTGTTGCTGTCTTTCTCTTTATGTGTTGTTCAAGCTCAAAACGAGGTTGTTAAATTATGGGACAATCATCCTACCCATAAGGAGAAGCGTCCGGAGATGAGGATTTTCTCACCTGTCGACTCTTTGCGTAATGATGTTTGTGTGATTGTTTGTCCCGGAGGAAGTTACCATCATCTTGGTTTGAAAAACGAGGGCTCGGAGGTTGCCGAGGTGATCAATAGTTGGGGCGCTACGGCGGTAGTGTTGCGTTATCGGGTTTCCATGAAGGGGAACCATCATCCTGCTATGATTGAGGATTTCCAGCGCGCGATGCAGTTTTTGCGTGAGAATGCGGAGAAATATCAAATCGATCCGCATAAGATCGGTTGCGTAGGCTTTTCGGCTGGCGGTCATCTGGTTACGATGGGTGGCGCATTCTTTTCCCATGATTATTTGGCGGATCGGGGTATCCGAACTTCCGTTAGTCTGAGACCTGATTTTGTAGCGCCGGTTTATCCTGTGGTTTCGATGCAGGATAGTATAGCTCATCGGAAGTCGAGGTTGAATCTTTTGGGAGAGGGATTTTCCCGAGCGAAGGCTGACAGTTTTTCGATGGAAAGGAGAATTCCTGATGATATGCCGCCTGTTTTCCTTTTGGCGTGTAGGGATGATGATGTGGTGGATTACCGTAATAGCGTAGTTCTTTATGAAGCGCTGAAGGCGAAGAATATTCCGTGTGACTACCATCTGTTCGAAAAGGGAGGGCACGGATTCGGAATGACTCGGACAACATCCGAGGAGACGCGTGAATGGTATTTAATGTTCAAGGCTTGGCTCGCGGATAACGGGTTCTTGCCGAAAAAATAGGAGATGTGTTTTTATGGACCAATTTGTTCCGGAAATTGAATTTCAGCCGTTGGCTGTGATTAAATCTTTTCAAGAAGGTAAACTGAGGGAGGATTTGGAATATCTCTCGGCTAAGTCCCGTTTTTATCAGGACCTTTTTGCGAAAAATAGTATCGATGTTTCCAAAATCAAGACGTTGGAGGATTTGCGTTGTGTCCCATTTACGACGAAGGAGGATCTTCAGACGAGGAATAGGGATTTCTTCTGCGTGGAATCTTCCGAAATCAGGGATTATATCACTACTTCCGGTACGTTGAGCGACCCTACCACTTTCGCCATGACGGAGAAGGATTTGGTGCGTCTCGCTTATAACGAGGCTATCTCCTTCACGGGTACGGGTGGCCATCCGGGTGAGATTTACCAGTTGATGACGACGATAGACAAACGCTTCATGGCTGGTTACGCTTATTGCATGGGTATCAGAATGATGGGCGCCGGTTTGGTGCGTGTGGGTAACGGAATTCCGGAGTTGCAGTGGGATACGATCAAACGTATCAAGCCGGATGCGATTATCTGCGTGCCTTCGTTTATTCTGCGTATCATCAAGTTCGCTGAGGAACACGGTATCGATTATAAGAATTGTAGCGTGAAAAAAGCCGTTTGCATCGGGGAAAATCTTCGTAACGACGACTTCTCGCTCAACCTTCTCGGAAGCAAGATCAAGGAGAAGTGGGATATTGAACTCTATTCCACTTACGCCTCTACTGAGATGAGCACCTCTTTCTGTGAATGTTCCGCCGGAAAGGGTGGACATCACCATCCTGAGTTGATTATTTGCGAATTGATCGATGAAAACGGCAATCCGGTGCCGGACGGCGTCGCCTATGGAGTCCTCGACTTCTACTGCAAGAAGGGGATGGTCGGCAAGGTCCTGTTCGACGATTTCTTCTTCCCCGACGGGACGAAGCCCGAATGGGAGAGGGTGAGCTTCCTGCAGAAGGACTTCATCCGCTGGTTCAACAAGGAGCGCACGAAGACGATGCTGACC
>CALCUH010000110.1 GCA_937907165.1 uncultured Bacteroidales bacterium
CTCGAAAAGCAATTGGGTGAGCCAATTGAACGCTATGCTTGCGGACGATAAGTACGGGACGAAACCTGTCGCACCGGACGCTCCGCTTTACATGGTCGAGTATTCTTCTCCGAACACCAACAAACCGCTCCATCTAGGGCATGTTAGGAACAACCTTTTGGGCTATAGCTTGTGCAATATCTTGGCTGCGAATGGCTTACGTGTGGTTAAAACCAATATTGTGAATGACCGTGGTATCCATATCTGTAAGTCCATGCTTGCATGGAAACTCTTCGGAAACGGTGAGACTCCGGCCTCTTCCGGAAAGAAAGGTGACCATCTTGTGGGAGATTATTATGTCAGGTTTGATAAAGAATATAAGGCTCAAATTTCCGCTTTGATGGCGGAGGGGAAGAGCGAGGAGGACGCTAAGCGTGAGGCTCCTTTGATGGTTGAGGCCCAAGCCATGTTGAAGAAATGGGAGGATGGCGACCCTGAGGTGCGCAAACTCTGGAATATGATGAACGAGTGGGTTTATGCGGGTTTCGACGAGACGTATAAGCGTATGGGGGTCGGCTTCGATAAGATTTATTATGAATCGCAAACCTATCTTGATGGGAAGGCTAAAGTGAATGAAGGACTGGAAAAGGGCGTCTTCTATCGTCGTCCGGATGGTTCCGTTTGGGCGGATTTGACCAAGAACGGTCTCGACGAAAAACTTTTGCTGCGTACCGATGGAACTTCCGTCTATATGACGCAAGATATTGGTACCGCCACTCAACGTTTCAAACAATATGACATCACAAAGATGATCTATGTGGTTGGTAATGAGCAAAATTATCACTTCCAAGTGCTCTCTATCCTTTTGGATAGACTCGGTTTCTCTTGGGGTAAGGACTTGGTTCATTTCTCCTACGGAATGGTAGAGCTGCCAGAAGGAAAGATGAAGTCAAGAGAGGGTACCGTCGTTGATGCTGATGATTTGATGGACGAGATGGTCAATACTGCTAAGGAGGTTTCCCGTGAGTTGGGTAAATTGGACGGCATGTCTGAAGATGAAATCTCTGAAATCGCCCGCATTTGCGGTTTGGGCGCCCTCAAATATTTCATTTTGAAGGTGGATCCTCGTAAGAATATGTTGTTTAATCCTAAGGAATCTATCGATTTCAATGGCAATACGGGGCCGTTTATTCAATATACGCATGCGCGTATTTGCTCTGTGATGCGTAAGGCTGCTGAGAACGGTGTCGCACTCTCTGGCGCATTGCCGGAGGACTTGGATATCTCTGAGGTGGAATCCGGTTTGATACAGACACTTGCTAAGTTCCCTGACGTTGTGGCTCAGGCGGGTGCGGAGTATAGCCCTGCGCTAATTGCGAATTATATTTACGACTTGGGGAAGCAATATAACTCTTTCTATCATGATTTCTCGATTTTAAAAGAGGAGGATTCTCAGATGAAGCAGTTCCGTCTGTTACTCTCTAGAAAGGTTGCTAATGTCATCAAAACCGGCATGGGATTACTTGGAATCGAGGTCCCTGAACGCATGTGATTCGAGATTTTAGAATGGCATAGTTTTTGCAGGATTATTTATTATTGGAGTCCGCTGATAAAAAAAAATCAGCGGATTTTTCTTTATTAATATGTAGTGTGTTGATTGTTAGTGTGTTATCATATGCGCTTCTCCTGTAATTTTTTGCGAAAAAATTTCCATATATTATTTTTTTTTTGCAAATTTGCGTAGAGTGAACCTGAGATATATCGTGTGTAATTGTTTATTGAAGGTAGCTTGATTGGATATAGTATTGTTTATTGACATTGTAAATCATTTGTTTATGAGGAAATATTTATACATATTATTTTTGATGATGTTCGCCGGAATTCCGGTGAGCGAAGTGTGCGCCGATGATGGTTGGGTCAATGTGTTCTTTAACGATTTCGGAGGTAACGAAAAGACTGATCCGTTGTTTGGGCCTCAGTTGTCGAAAGATGAAACTGCTGAATTCTTTGAGGGACTTAACGGAGACACGTTGATTTTTGAATATGATTACGAATGCAAGTACGGATATTGCGTGCTGAAACATTTCGATGACAATAGCGATTGGTATAATGGCGGTGATCACACCTATAGTTCAGATAGGGAAAAAGGATATTTTGTCTTGTTTAACCCTGCGAATTCCGCGAAAAAGGAGGTTGTGTACAAAACAAAGTTGACAGGACTTTGCCAAGGCGTCACTTTCAGATTCAGTGCTTACGTGGCGGATTTGATGCAACCTAATAAACCTGGTTCAGTCAATGCGATAAAGTTGTCTGTGGGCGTTTATGATGGTCCGGATCCGGAAAAGAATGCGTTGGTGTCGCAAAGTGCTTACCAGAACTTGGGATTGAGCGTTTCCAACCATAGTGTTACGGACCAATGTTTGGATTGGCAGGAATTGTCTATGACTTTCACGCTGAACAGTGACGCTACTGAGGCATATTTCATCCTTTCCATGGAGCAACCTACCGCACAAGGTTGGGACTTCGCCATTGATGATATAAGCATTGATGTTTGGAAACCTGAGGTGACTATTAGCACGGATGATATATATTACGAGCAACCAGTGGACTTGAAGGCCTCTTTCTCAAATAACGGATTCTTCTCTGACATGAACCAAGTAGTTTATTCGTGGGAATATAGCTCTAATGGATTGGATTATTCACCATTGAAAGATGGCTCTTATCCTAATGATCCTGATTTCTCGTATGAAATTGAAAAGTTCAACAAAGCGAATAATAATGGTTATTATCGAGTGAAGATCGGTCAGAGTGGAAATATGGATTCGAAAGTTTGCACTTTGACGCAGACCAGTCAGATTGATGAGACCATGGATAAAAAATTGGTGACTTTGTGCTCTAGTGATGTGAAGACTGTTGATGGTATTGAGTTTGATGCTGAATTGTGGAATGATGGCGATATCAGACATGTCGGGAATGTTGATTATTATATTAAGATAAAAGAACCTAAGAAAACTACACTTCGGACAGAGTATCTTTGCGTTGATGCTGTTTACAACGGACCTGCGGAGGAATATAAGGGAAAAAGTTTCTCTAGCGAACAGATTCTTGAGGGTAAAAAAGAGTATTTTGATACGGAGGGTTGTCTAGACTCTGTTGTTACTTGGCCAATACAAGTCACTTACCCTGCTGTCTCTGATAGAGCTAAGACTGTTATTTGTCAGGGTGATACAGCGTTCGATAAGGTTTATGATCAAGTGGGTACATTCAATGAACTTGACAGTATTGCGGAATGCGTAAGTGAGCGTAGAACGATTGTCGTTAATCCTACTTATGATATGACAGAGACAATCTATTTGTGCCAGGATGAGTCATTTAATGGAAAACAATACCATGAGAACGGTGGGCCTTTCTACGATGCTGTTACTTATAAGACGAAGACTTGTGGCTGCGATAGTACTGTCGGATATACTATTTATGTCTCTGGTAAAACTATCACTAATTTGGAGCCTGTGACTATTTGTTACGGCGAATCATATGAGTTTGATGGAATTACATATACTGAGCCGAAGGTATACCATTTGGACAAGGAATTCTCAAATTCAAGTACGGGTTGTGATAGTGTCGTTTTGCAGACACTTACTATCTTAGACAAGATAGAAAACAAGGATAATCCGATCGACACTTTGATTTGTTACGACTCAAAGTTGTTCGGTGTGGTTTATCATGATCCTACTCCTCAAAACTCTCCGATATTGGTGCGTGATCCGCAAACATATACTTCGGAAAACGGTTGTGATAGTATTGTTTGGTACAATTTGACAGTACTCCAAATCCAATTGAAACTGGAGATAAAGTCTGATAGAAATACTGTTTGTAAAGGTGAGGAGGTTGAGATATATATTAAGGAGTTGATTCCTAACAACGTGCCATTTACTTGGTATCCTGATTTGGGCGGTTCTAATTCCCAAAAGAAGAATTTCACTCCTGCGGAAGATGTGGATTGCGTGGTGAAGGCTGAACGTGTCATCGATGCGAATTCAACCTGCCAAACAACGGATACAATTCATGTTTATGTGCGTGAGTCTCCGGTGCTTTCTATAGATTCTGTTAACCAGAAAGAAAATATCGTTGGGTATAGTGTGACCGGTGGTACTGAACCTTACGAGATCTTCTTAGACAAGAAAAGTGTCGGTAGCGATGTCAGTGGCGAGTTGCATGATTCTCCTATCGGTTCTCATAAGCTTGTCGCTAGGGATAAGAACGAGTGCGAGGATGCTGGTTATTTTGATATAACTCCTATTCCGGTCATCCCGGCTACATATTTCACTCCGAATAACGATGGCGTTAATGACACATGGCTGATTGAGAATGTAGATGTTTATCCAAGATGCAATGTGAAGGTTTACGACCGCTTCGGTAGAATTGTTTATGAGCAGGATGCTTATGACAATGAAGATGCATGGGATGGTACTTATGCGGGTAACCCGTTGCCTGCTTCCGATTATTGGTATGTGATCAACCTTCCTGAGTCTGACCGTCAGTTGATGGGTCACTTCACGTTGATTCGATGATTTTGGAACTATTAACTTACAATTTTATATATTTATGTCTCAATTATCCGATTTGATTTTGAAAACGGTGCAGGGCGCCGTTTCTAATAGTAATTTGAGTAGCAATGCCTTGAATGGTTTGTCTGATTCTATTGTGAATAGTTTAAAACAAACCGCAAAGTCTAAAGGTGGTATAGAGCAGTTAACCGCATTGTTCACTGGTCAGACTTCCGCAGCTTCCAGCCCTATCACGGCTTTGGCTTCGAAGTTATTCACTTCTCAAGCTACAAAATTGGGTCTGTCTTCTTCCGCAGCTTCTTCTGCGGCTGGTATGTTGCCTCAAATTGTCAGTGCGTTGGTTTCCGCTGTCGTCTCTAAGAAGGTTTCCGGTCTGGACCTTGGCACTATTCTCTCTTCTTTGGGTGCGTCTTCAGGAAATTCCACGGCTTCTAATTTGGGCCGTCTTGCGGGTGCTTTAGGAAAGTTGTTTAAGAAGTAATAATTGAATGTTTGTTATAAAAGCCCTAAATACTTTTGTGTTTAGGGCTTTCTTTTTGGAAAAGTAGACTATTGTTGTGTTTCCCTTTGCTTTGTTCCTCTTTATAGTTGGTTAATCCTATTCTTGTTCGTTTCCTTTTTCTTCACATTCGGAAAAATCTGCTGTTTTTATTACCTTTGTCACCGAAGAATTGGATTGAACATGATTAAAAACCTCGTATTTGATTTCGGTAAAGTGCTCGTCGATTATGATTTTGAGAGCTTTTTCATCACAAATATCCCTGATATGCAGCGTTGTCTGCGTTTCGCCCCTGTCTTACATAATGAGACTTTGCAAAAGGAGTTGGACCGAGAGGAACAACCTTTCGATGTGATTATGGAGCGTGTGATTAGTGAGAACAGGGAGTTCGAACCTGAAATACGCCTTTTTTGCGATCGCTATCAGGAAATAATTACCGGCGAGATGGCTGGCATGCGTGATTTGCTGCAACATCTGAAACGTGAGGGATTCAGACTTTATGGTTTGACTAATTGGTGCAGTAAAGTCTATGCGACCATCAATCAGTTTGACATATTCAAATTGCTGGATGGCTATGTGATATCTTCCGAGGAACACTTAATTAAACCTGAACCTGCCATCTATCAACGTCTTTTCGATCGTTTTCAATTGAAGCCTGAGGAGTCTCTATTCACGGACGATAAACCGGAGAATATCGAAGGTTCCCGTGCGGTTGGGATGGATGGAATCCTCTTTGAGAATGCTATGCAATATGAACGTGATCTGAGGCTTATATTGAGCAATAAGAACAATTAAACGCTTTAGTAAAAAACTAACGAGCCCCGTCAGCGTCTGCTAACGGGGCTCGTTTTATGGTAGCGGAAGATGATTATTTCATCTTCGCGATGTTCTCCTTTAATGTGGCGATTTTACTCTCAGCGTCAGATTTTTTCTTACGCTCTTTCTCCACGATTTCAGGCTTGGCGTTAGCCACGAATTTCTCGTTGCTCAACTTCTTCTCAACGCCTGCCAAGAATCCTTCCAAGTATTTGATTTCCTCTTCCATCTTCTTGATTTCCTCTTCAGCGTTAACGTTGTTGCCCAATGGAATGGATATCTCTATCGTGCTTACCATGAAGGTTGCTGCTGCGCCTTTGATTTCATCGGTCGCTTCGGTGATTTTGCTCACGTTAGCCAATTTCTCGATGATGGAGTTGTTCTTTCCGTCGAAATCGCTGCCTTTGTAGTACATCTCGAAAGCTTCTCTCGGACTGATGCCCTTGTTCGCTCTCACGTTACGGATGCCGGCGATGATTCCCTTGGTGATTTCCATCCTGTTGATGTTCTTCTCGCAGTACTCCTCAACTTTTGGAAGCAAGCTAACCATGATGCTATCCTTGGCGTCACGCTCTTTTATGTTTTGATATAGCTCTTCGGTGATGAATGGCATGAATGGGTGGAGCAGCTTAAGCAATGTCTCGAAGTAGTTGAGGGTTGCCTCGTAGGTCTCCTTGTCGATCGGTTGCTGGTAAGCCGGTTTCACCATCTCCAAGTACCAAGATGAGAATTCGTCCCAGAAGAGTTTGTAGACCGCCATAAGCGCTTCGCTGATACGGTATTTGTCGAAACAATCGTTGATTTCTGCGATTGTCTTGTTCAGTTGTTGCTTGAACCATTTCACCGCCTTTTGAGCGGATTCAGGTTGTTCCATCTCCTTCACTTCCCATCCTTTTACCAAACGGAAGGCGTTCCAGATCTTATTGTTGAAATTTCGTCCTTGTTCGCAGAGCGCCTCGTCGAAGAGGATGTCGTTTCCGGCAGGAGCGGAAAGCATCATACCCATACGCACGCCGTCTGCGCCGAAACGGTCGATCAAATCCAACGGATCTGGCGAGTTGCCCAATGATTTGGACATTTTACGACCCAATTTATCGCGAACGATACCCGTGAAATAGACATTCTTGAAAGGCATATCGCCTTGGTATTCATAGCCCGACATAATCATACGAGCCACCCAGAAGAAGATGATGTCCGGACCTGTTACCAAGTCGCTGGTAGGGTAGTAGTATTTAATCTCTTCGTTACCTGGGTTGTTGATACCGTCGAAGAGGGAGATAGGCCACAACCATGAAGAGAACCATGTGTCGAGGCAATCCTCGTCCTGACGGAGATCAGCAATGGTCAAGTTGTTGTTGCCGCTTTTCGCTTTGGCGAGTTCCAACGCTTTCTCCTCGTTCTCAGCCACCACATAACCGCCTTGCGGTAAGAAGTAGGCTGGAATACGATGACCCCACCACAATTGACGGCTGATACACCAGTCTTTGATGTTCTCCAACCAGTTGCGGTAAGTGTTCTTGTATTTAGGCGGATAGAACTTCAGTTCATCCTTCATGACAGGCTCTAAGGCGATTTTCGCCAAGTGCTCCATCTTGAGGAACCATTGCATGGAGAGCTTAGGTTCGATGACTACGTTGGTACGCTCTGAATAGCCCACTTTGTTGTTGTAGTCTTCCGTCTTCTCCAAAAGTCCTGCTGCGTCGAGGTCTTTTTCGATTTGCTTTCTCACGTCGAAACGGTCTTGACCGACATACATGCCGGCCGCTTCGCTGATGCTACCGTTATCGTTGAAGATGTCGATGGTTTGCAGGTTATACTTCTCACCCAACATGTAGTCGTTCACGTCGTGTGCCGGTGTTACTTTCAAGCAACCCGTACCGAACTCGATGTCGACATATTCGTCCTCGATGACAGGAATGACGCGGTTAACCAAAGGCACAATCACCTTCTTGCCCGCCAACCATCTGTTCTTAGGATCCTTAGGGTTGATGCACATGGCGGTATCGCCCATGATGGTTTCGGGACGGGTGGTGGCTACGACAGCGTAACGACCTTTGGCGTCGCGGTGGATGATTTCACCCTCTGCGCCGGTCTCGCCCGACATATCGTCGTCCGCCACATAATATTTCAGATAGAAGAGTTTGCTGTGCTCCTCTTTGTAGATAACCTCTTCGTCGGAGAGTGCGGTGAGCGCTTTCGGGTCCCAATTGACCATACGGACGCCACGATAGATGAGTCCCTTCTCGTAAAGGTCGCAGAAGACTTTGATGACGCTCTTGCTGCGGGTTTCGTCCATGGTGAATCCGGTACGGTCCCAATCGCAGGAAGCACCTAATTTCTTCAATTGTTCGAGGATGATTCCTCCGTGTTTGCGGGTCCATTCCCAAGCGTGCTCTAAGAATTGCTCGCGAGTGAGGTCGGTCTTTTTGATACCCTCTTGGGCGAGTTTGTTCACCACTTTCGCCTCTGTTGCGATGGAAGCGTGGTCGGTGCCTGGTACCCAGCAAGCGTTCTTGCCCATCATGCGGGCGCGACGTACGAGGATGTCTTGAATCGTGTTGTTGAGCATGTGTCCCATGTGGAGCACGCCGGTCACGTTCGGCGGCGGGATCACGATTGTGTAAGGTTCACGACCATCGGGTTTCGACTTAAAGAATCCATTGTCCAACCAATATTGGTACCATTTCGACTCAACGTCGGCTGGATTGTACTTACTTGCCAGTTCTTCCATATTTTTTTATATCTAATTGAATTTCGAAATTTTAAGATGCAAAGTTAGTGAAAACAAATTGAAGAAGTGTGTTGTTGAACTAAATAATCATAGAAATTTAGATAGAAAAGATGTGCGGTTGAAGATTCAAGGATGATGGAATGAATATGGTTAATGGTAAAAAAATGGGTGAGCCGATCAAAGGCTCACCCATTAAAATCAGGAGAAAAAATTATTATTTAAGAATCAATTTTTCTGTGCGGATGTTACCGTTTGTGATCGCCTTGACGATGTAGACACCCTTAGTTTTGTCGCTTAGGTTGATGGAAACTTCGCTTCCGAGACCTTCAGCGGAGTAAACCGCCTTGCCAGCCAAGTCCGTGATCACAACGGAGTTGCCCTCTTCCGATTCGTCACCGAAGAAGATGGTGAATTCGCCGGTGGTAGGGTTTGGAGAGAGGAGAATTGTAGAGTTTGTTTCTGCTTCCTCTTCTTCAATTCCTTTGATAATCATGTCGCTAGAGTTTCCGATAGTAGCGTAAATGCTAGTGGAAGGTTGTGCCGCCTTGTGTGTAATGGTGACTTTGAATTTGCCTCCTTTGTTCACCTTGAAACCGCTGCGCAACTTGACACTATTCCTGCCGTAGAATTTCGTGTTCCCCTCCGCAGGGACTTGATTCCTTTCGTTGATATTATCTGCATCCAAAGAGACTTCCGTTGGAATTAAGTAAGAGATGTATCTGTTCAAGTGGGTATTGTAGTCCATGTCGACATAGAAGTATCCGTTGATACCCCAATTACTACCCCATGAATTACGTACAATCCAGTAGTTCCTAGAACCGTTCTTGCCCCAACCTACAATTACCACCGCATGGGTGTAGTTACCGGAGATTTTCAAGATACCACTACTATATCCTTGAATGGAACTTCCATTTACAAGGGCGTATGCCGCTCCGTATCTGTAGATGGCTGATTTGATTTGATCGTTAGTCGCATAGTTGATAGCTCCGTAATTGCTGACTTTAACGTTCGGATCATTCCAATGGGTGCAAGTTTGTGGGTTTGATGTCACATATGGGAAATAAGCGCTTTCACAAAGACCTTTCTCTGTCACTGTTTGAAGACATTTGTTGTCGTTGTTGAATGCTGATATTGATGCGCCTGAGCATCCTTGGAAATAATAGTTAGACAAACACCATATCATAAATGACTCGGATAATACCTTTTTATCTGTGCCATGGGTGCCTGAAAATCTATTGTATGCCATTTCCGTGCATGCTGAGCTGGCGAACGAGTAGCAACTTCCGCAGCTTCCTTGATTCTTTGCGCCGCCAATAATGTCACGCTCTCTTGAATCGTAGACTTCTGGTAGGTTCGACACGATTGTGACAGGACTCGTTGTTTTTGCGGCTCGCAAAGTGTTCTCTGCTTCTTCTTCTTCGTACAAAGAATACCCTTGCGCTTCTCCGTTCTTTTTTATGAGCTCTTCTACAGGAATGCTGTTAGGATAACTTCCTCCTTTTAATGCTGTTTTGCTATTGCAATATTGACATTCGAAACTCACTCCGTCCTTTTCATAATACCCTCTTGCGGATTCGTATCCGTATTTACTGCAATATGAGTATTCCGGTTTTACTTTACCATAGTAGAAATCCCAAGCGTCAACTTTGCTTCCATCCGGGAGGACGCACAGTCCTATTTCACCTCCTGTGCTGTCTTTCTCGATGACATATTCATATCCCAAAATCTCACAATATCTGGCGGACGGATTGACCGCACCGAACATATGCTGGCTGCTGAGACAGAAAAGGGTGAATAAAGTCGTGTTAATAAATATTTTTTTCATTATTCTTTTGCTCTATTTATTTTTTTAACATTTCAACTTCAGCCTTCAAAGCTTTGTTTTCTTTTTGCAACTCGATCATGTGAAGCGTCAACTCCTCGACCTTCTCCAAAAGGAGGTTGCTCATCTCAGATACGCTCATGCCGTTCTCTGCCATTTCAGCTGCGGATGGAACGCCTGGAAGGTGCTTGTTTGCTTTTACGTAGCTCTCCACTTCGTTCAAAGACTTCAAGTCATAGTTGTCCTCGAATACGTAGTCAGCGGCGTTGTTCATGTCTACTGTGATGTCGTTCGTGCGGATGTTCTTAGAATTCAATTCCACAACGTTCAGCTCGTTTTTGCAGGTGATGGTTCCGTTAACCGTCATATTGCCGTTGAATGTGTGTGAGCTTGCGGTATACTCGATAGGGCTGATGTTCCCTCTGGAACCGTTTGAACATGTTGTAGTTAAGTTGATTTTAAAACCGTCTTGTGTGATTTTTAGGTTAGTGGCTCCGTTGAACGCTCCGACGTTTAAACTTACTGAATGCGCATTCCCAACTTTGTCGAGCTTAAATACTTGCTGTTGGGCTGGGGTTTTTGATGTCGATTTTGTGTCGTAGCATTGAATGTAACTGAAAGTTGATGCATCTTCGCTGAAAATGCTATGCGCTTTGTCTACTGCCAATACGTTACCGATGAAGGATGATGCGAAAAGAATTGCTAAGCTAAATTTAATTTTTGACATTTTTTTTTAGTTTTAAATGGAGGAAAACCTCCGGTTGTTTTGTTTTGAATTTAATTCCTCGATTGGGGAGTTGCCGTTGACAATCGCCCTAATGATGTAGACGCCCTTCGCCCTGTCGCTAGGTTGATGGAAGTCTCGTTTCCTAACCCCTCCGCAAAGTAGACCGTTTGCCTGTCAGGTCTGTAATGACAACAACATTGTTGTTATCATCGTCGCCGAAGTGGACGGTGAAATCTCCGGTTGTCGGGTTCGGAGAGAGGAAGAATGAAATAAAGCTCTAATCTTCTTTCGTGACTATACCTGTCTATGTTTTCACGATAAGCTCGAATGTGCGTCACGTCCGATTGTGGTTGTGTGGGCAGGTCGAATGTATGTGTCGCAGATTGTGGCTCGTCACGTCAGATGATGATGTTTTTAATGAATCTTAATTTTTTAAATCATAATAAATAACAAATTAATAATTAATAAATTAAAGAATATTAATCATACTTGTGGAATTATTCTTGCGTATGATTGCTATTCTATTAGTTAATTAAACTATAGTTTATAAATGCATGCTAAATTTAAGTGTGCAAAAATCGTGCCAAATATATTGATGAATGTATGTTAATTTATAAAAAAATCCATATGTTTGTGATATGCAATGTGTTGAGGTCAATAATTTGTTTATTTGTTGCCTTGTGTGTCGTTCTAAGTCGAGATGGAGATGTTTTTTAGTTCATACTTTGTTTATTCGTCACTTGTAGGTTCTAATTTCGCCGGATGTCTGTAATTTGTGCGAATTTTATTACCTTTGTTCCATAATGAGGAGTTTTGGGTTTTATATCATATTTTTCTTCTTTTCACTTTTTTCCTCTTGCTTGATGGTGGGTGAAGAGGAGTTGGTGTATACTTCCGAATCGTTAGAAAAGGTGGACTATTCAGTTTCAGCAGGTTCTTTGCAGGCTACCGATACTGAAAATCCGATTTGGCTCTTCTGCGAGGAGGGAGATTTCTCCAGTTCTTCTTGTGTTTATGCGCCTCATGCGCAACTATATGGCGGTGCCCGCACGTCGGGCAATGGAAAGAGTTTTTCTTGGGCGGCTAAGTGCTGCTCGAGTTTAGTGAACTTGCGTCAACTGTTTTGTCGCAGGAATTCTTCTATCCTGAAATCTTTTTGTAGGGCCGACGGCTACTACATCTACATGCTTCGAAAAATCATCATTTGAATCTGTCTCTTAATTAATGTTCTGTTCATGGATTCCCATACCCATGGATGATTTATCTATTATCCTAATAGTCAGGATGATAAATTATATTATATTGTTTAATTATTAAATAGATTTAATGGAAAATTTTGAAGTTATAGACACGAAAGTGTTATCTATCGCCAATGGCGAGATTGTGAAAAGAAAACAGAGTACTATTTTACCGATGGTCGTAGGTGGTTTGGGCTTGCTGCTCTCCATCGTCTCGACGGAAGGAGTGGCGCTTTTGCCAGAAGGTGCGGCAAGAAGTGCGGGGCTCTATGTGGGCATCGCCCTTTTGCTGGCTGGTTTTGTTATGCTTTGCCGTCGCAAAGAGATTTTTTATCATGTGCCTACGAACGAGCCTATGTTGCGTCTCTCCTTCAATTTCGATGTGAAGGACGCCGACAAAGTTTCCCGTCTTTACGAAAAAGGTGATTTTTCGGAGATGTTGAAACTTTGCGTTTCTTATAATGCGGGCGTGCAGTTGAACGCTATTTGCAATATGGACGCTTCTCTATGTTACACTCAGATGTCCAAGTTCGTCCCTTATTCGTTCGTTCCTTGCACTGAGGTGCGTAAGCATGAGAACGAAGAGACTGTGAAGGCGCTGATCTCTAAATAATTATGACTTAATAATATACATTTCATTTCTTGCGGGGCGCATGGCTTAATCAGCTGTGCGCCTTTTTTACAGGTTCTTTGATGGATGAAACGTTAATGCAAAAAAATGGGTGAGCCGATCAAAGACTCACCCATTAAAATCGAGAGAAAAATTTATTATTTAAGAATCAATTTTTCTGTGCGGATGTTACCGTTAGCGATAGCCTTGACGATGTAGACACCCTTAGCTTTGTCGCTCAGGTTGATGGAAACTTCGCTTCCGAGACCTTCAGCGGAGTAAACCACCTTGCCAGCCAAGTCCGTGATTACAACGGAGTTGTCCTCTTCCGATTCGTCACCGAAGAGGATGGAGAATTCACCGGTGGTAGGGTTAGGAGAGAGAAAGCAGTTGCTTTGTTCTGTCAACTCGTCTCCTTCTTCCATTGCCTTTGAGAATTCTTGCGCACCGTCTTTGGTTTCATTTGTGCTGTAATCGGTGCCACTTCTGCGAATTGTTGCGCTTTGTTTTTTCGCTTTGAAGACGCAACCTTTTTTTGTGGTGAATCCTTTTTTCAGTTTAATTGAGTTGTGCCCAATGAATACTACATTGCCGTCAGAAGGGATGTGGCAAACTTCTGCGATATTTTGTGCCTCGAGATATACGGGGTCTGGAATAAGACAGAAAGTGTTTGCGGAAACGTTAGCGGAGGAGACGCTTATTTTCATATAGCCGCTTTCTCCGAAATTATTAGTACCCCATGAGTTTCTCAAGATCCAATAGTCTCCATATTGAGAGTCCTTACCCCATCCGATTAAAGTGACCGCATGTCCGAAAGGTCCGCTACATGAATTTTCCGAGTTTCTGAAAATGCCGGATCTGTAGTTTCGGAAAGCCGATGTGGAGGCGTGGACACGAGCAACAACCGCACCATACTGGTAAATCGCACTTTTTATGTCATTCACATTATTGCAGGTAATCTTTTTGAAAGTGTTGAATAATGCGAAAGGATCATTCATGTGAGTACAGGATGATGGACGGGTTGTAGTGAAAGGAAAATAGGAGCGTTCGCAGATTCCTTGCTTTGTGGTGGATTGCACAGCGTTTGACGTGACACCACCGTCGCAACCGTCGTTTGTGTTACACCACATGATGAATGATTCTGAGAATTGTTTCCTGTTGCTGCCATAAGATCCTGTCGCTTTGTTGTAGACGATTTCAGAACATGCGGCTGTGGCGAATGCGTAGCAGCTTCCGCATGATCCTTGATTTCGGATAGGATTAACATAATCATTTCCGTTATAATTCCTCATGTCGAAGGAGGTCGGAAGTGTTACTCCTGCCCTTAAAGCGTTGCTGCCCAATTCTTCGTATTGCTCGAATTGGAAGTTTTCCTCGTCATTGTCGTGTAAGTCTCCGTTAATCATCATCAACTCGTCAACAGTTAACTCGTCTTGTCCCCCGCTTTTGAGCATGTTTGCCTGAGAACAGATTTGACAGTCAATGGAATAACCGTCTTCGGTGATGATCCTATTCGTTGATTTGTAACCGAATTTGCTGCAATAGGAATATTCGGACTTTACCTTTCCTCGGTAAAAATCCCAAGCGTCAACTTTACTGCTGTCTGGTAATGTGCAGATTTCAATTTCGTTGCCCGCTTCGTCGGTTTCAATGGAATAGTCATAACCTAACACTTCGCAATATCTGGCTGCGGGGTTGGATGTTCCGAGGACACTGCAAATGTTTAGGCCTATGATACCCGTTGTTAATAATATATGTTTCTTCATTTCTTTCTATGATTATTATTTCTTCAAAGATTCAACTTCAGCCTTCAAAGCCTTGTTCTCTTTTTGCAACTCGATCATGTGGAGAGTCAATTCCTCAATTTTCTCCAAGAACAAATTGCTCATTTGTGATACGCTCATGCCGTTCTCTGCGATTTCGGAAGCGGAAGGAACACCTGGCAAGTGCTTGTTTTCCTTTACGTAGTTCTCTACCTCGCTTAAAGACTTCAAATCGTAGTTCTCGTCGAAAACGTAGTCTGCGGCGTTGTTCAACTCCACGTTGATGTCGCCTGCCTTGATTTGGTTGGCTTTCAATAAGTCTGCCACCTCAATTTCATTGTGACAGGTGATTTTGCCGGTGACGTCTAGAGAACTTTGGACGTCCACTGGACTGCTAATTTCGATATTGCTTGGACCGATTGTCATCATTTTTTTAGTTGCGTTGAAAAAATAATGGTAGTATGCTTTGTATTCCATTCCTACGTAGTTTTGGTATCCACAGGCTGCGAGTGAGATGTTGGAACTAGAGACTGAACCCGTTAAAATTCTTAACCTGTTGGAACTGTTGTCTGAAGATCCCGTGAAAATGTCTAATCCGTGTTGGATCTTGTTGCTCATACCTGCGACGTTGAGGTTGCCGTAGAGCATAGTGTTTCCTTTCACGTAAGCGGAACCATCAACAAATAATTTATAGTTTGCTGTTGTTGAAGATGGCGTGGTTCCGATCGTCACGTTACTTGTGTTTCCTGTCAAAGGATAGCTGTAAAGACCGTAACTGTTTGATTTCCAAGATTGTGCGTTTACTGTTAACACAGCTGCAGCCACTCCCACAGTGGCCATGATTTTTTTTAAATCCATTTTTTTAAGTTTTTAAATGTTAATAAATAATGGGAATTATTCCCTTGATAATTCTTATTCTTTTTCCTTTTTGATTGTTAAGTCCTGTTGCGTATCTAATTAATCTTGCGCGAAAATAAAATTAATAGATATTGCATATTGTAGAATTTTTACACACTTCGAATGGCCGATGTTCTTGTTATCATAGTTTTGTGTATGATATACTAATATTCTTTCGTTGTATACCTTCTTGGGGATTTTGACATATTTATTTCGTTTTGAATCACTTGTGTGAACTTTGTGTATTTTTATAAAAAACAAAAAAATCTATATGTTTGTTAATATAGTGGATTTGGAAATGCAAAAAATATACCAATCTGTTTAATTATCCGTTGTGTTAATAATTATTAACTAATTGTTTTGTTTTATAATTGATTTATCATAATTGATATGGTGTTTGTTGTAAATAAATTGATTTTTTAGTTGTTGAATATTTAATATAGAATGTGTTTGTGTGATAAAAATTAGGAATTATTAAATTGAATATATTGTTTTGTGTATTTTTGTCTGATAAAGTAGGTTTTAATTAAATTATTATGTCTTTTAATAAAAAAGGGTGAATCATCATAAATGACTCACCCTTTTATGGTTAGCTTGGGAATTTTATTACTTCAGTATAAGTTTCTCAGTATAAATATTCCCGTTTGAGATAGCCTTAACGATATATACTCCTTGTACTTTACCGCTTAGGTTGATGGAGACTTCGCTTCCAAGACCATCTTCGGAGTAAATAACTTTCCCGGTCAAATCCGTGATGATGACTGAGTTGCCCTCTTCTGATTCCTCGCCGAAGAAGATGGTGAACTCACCGTCGGTAGGGTTAGGATAGAGTGAGGTGACAACTTGTCTCTCGCCATCAAATTCTTCCTCGTCGGTTTCGAAGGAGTCGTTGTTGAGGTAACCTTTACGTAATGCGTTGATGTTTCCTTCGTTACAACCATAGTTGTTCGCTCTGAATTTACATCCGCTTGCAACCTTAAATCCTTTTTTCAGGAGGACTTTGTAGTTCGCTCCATAATGGACATTAGACTTGTTCGTGATTTTGTTGGTCGCTGTGATGGATCTGTTTGCAATGAATTCATTGTGTTGTAAACCGTCACTGATGCCAGATACGATGTTCATGTCTTCGTCACACTCTGTAGGAGGCGTGAATCTGACGTAAACGGAAGGGTCGCCCATCAATTGATAGATCTCCCAATAATATTTGTTCGCACCTACTTTCTCAACCGACAAGTTACCTGCGTATACGATTGCGCCTTGAGTAGAGAATTTGTCTTTTTTGTTGGAAATGTTCGTGTGGAATAACTTGTCGAACATGCCGATGTTGTTCGCATCGAATTGAGGATTAAAGCTTTTCGTGTATGAACGATAACCCACAGCCCAATAGTAATCACTTCCCCAATGGCTGCAGCATGTCGCACCGACGTAGCCGACCGCACCTTTTTTAGGTTGGCGAAGTAAAGCTTCTCCGAAGCATTCGTTAACCTGGAATCGGTTGGTCAAACAGCAGTTTCCAATCCACAATCCGTATTTGTGCTCGTTGGTCAAATTCTTTATGTCCGAAATGCTGAATTGACCTGACCAACTGGTCTGTCCTCCATGGGCGCTGTAATTTACCAGACCAGCGCCTTTGTTCACATCTCTTGCGATGTCGCTTGTGAATGAGATTTCCGAGTTTCCGTTTTGATAGTAGGCGTTTGTCGTGAAATTGTTTTCTTCCGTGCAATAGACGTTCTCAGCGTAGTGCATTTGTGAATTTGCCTCGGTATAATAAGTTTTATCCCATCCTGCTACCAGCGTCGCATTGTACAAATAGGAAGGATCCGGCATACTATATGTCTCGTATTCTATGGTCTTGTCGATTTGAGGGGTCAATTCCGCACTGTTGTTTGCGGAGAATCTTCCGTAGAACATGTCCGGAATGTAGTCGTCACCCTCAACGGTCGCATAGTACAAGTCAGTATAATATATTTCACAACCATCATAAGGACCCCAACTTGGAATAAAGTCGATATCACCCACGAGAAGCAAATAAAGCGGTTTCTTGTATCCGCTCGGCGGATTGTCGTAGTCGCTTTTTATAGTTTTCTTTATCGCGTCTCTGGTCGTCCCGCTTGCGACATAGTGCTCGATGACGTTAAGCCCCATTTTTTTCTTGTGCTCGACGAATCTTGTCATGTCGCTTTTAAAGGTGCTGTTTGCCACAATGATCATCGTCTCCTTCGTATAAGAACCGCTTTTTAAGGTGGTCCCATCTCCGATGTTGGATTGGATGAATGTGGATGTCAAGCCTCTTGCCACATCACTGCCCGCTTTTGTTTTGAGAGAAGAGGTGGCAGTGTAGTCAGCGTTGACGAACTCGATTTTCACCTTCAAGTTGTTCAACACCTTGATTGTGTTCGTGCTTGCGTTGTATTGGATAGGATTGATGGTCAATCGACCGAATCTGGTATCTCGAAGCACGCCGCATAACTCAAATTTCGCTGTCTGTGTGTTGATATAGGCGTTTTTTGAATATGCGCTGGAGTTGTACGAAAAGGTCGGAGTGCTACTTTTGCTGACATCTTCCTGGAACGGCATCACTTTGTAACTGACGCCTTTGGAAGAGAGTGCTATGGTTTCCGTGTTGTAAGAAACCACGGTCAATTTCACAGTTGCCTTCTGTGGCACCTCGATCAATTCCACGATACTTGGGAGTTCTGGTTTGCCCACCTCTCCCATATTCAGCATGCCGTCTGCCGTCAATCTGGCGAATGTCCCATTTTTTGTAGCCTCGTTTGTGGCTGTGATTTTTGAAATGGAAAAATTGGCGTATTGGACGTTCTTATCTGTCGTTTGCGTTATCTCGAATTTGCTCGTAGTCGCTTTCGACAACTTTATTGTTGTCGCAGCGTATGAGCCCATGGAATATAACATTGATACAAACGACAATACAAATAAATTCGTTTTTTTCATTTTTGTATCTCTTTAGATTTGTACCTAAGTTTATTCCTCTTATTTTTTCAAAGATTCAACTTCTGCCTTCAATGCTTTGTTCTCCTTTTGCAATTCGATCATATGAAGAGTCAACTCCTCAACCTTCTCCAAAAGCAAGTTGCTCATTTGAGACACGCTCATACCGTTCTCTGCGATTTCGGAAGCGGAAGGAACACCTGGCAAGTGCTTGTTTTCCTTTACGTAGTTCTCTACCTCGCTTAAAGACTTCAAATCGTAGTTCTCGTCGAAAACGTAGTCTGCGGCGTTGTTCAAATCCACATTGATGTCGCCTGCCTTGATTTGGTTGGCTTTCAACAAATCAGCCACCTCGATTTCATTGTGACAAGTGATTTTGCCAGTAACGTCAAGGCTTTTGAGCATGTTTACGCCGTTTTTATTCATTGTCATTATTTTTGTGTCGCTGGTTAAATCTGCGTTAAAGACATAGTCCAATGCGGAAAATGTCATATTCGCATAGCTGTTTTGACCTGATGACACAATTCTCATTCCTTCTTTGGAGACTTTGTCCTTAAAGATATGTAGGTTAAGGTTGCCTGTCGTCGCAGCATACATTCTAAAATCGTTATAGATCGCATTGCTTGCACCTTTTGCGCTCATGTTTCCGGAAAAAGTAGAGGCTCCTGAAACGGTGAGTGAAGATGTTGTGAGTGAACTGCTGATCGTACAAGGCGATGTCGCTGTGAAACCTCCCGCAAGTGTTGCTTTACCTACCAATGTTGAACCTCCGTTCAGATAAGTATAACCGTCTACTGTTAATTTTGATTTTCCGTAGATGTCGCCGGAAGCGGTCATGGCAGACAAGAATGATTTGCCAGATACGGTAAGAGAGCTGCTCATTGTCGCAGAACTATTGACTTTTAAAGTGCTATTAACTGTGCATGCGCCGTTCAAGTATGTCGCACCCTTCACATACAATTTATAACTAGCAGTTGATGAAGTTGGTGTAATACCGATTGCCACATTACTCGTGTTTCCTGTTAAAGGGTAACTGTAAAGTCCGTAACTGTTAGATTTCCAAGATTGTGCGTTCACTGTCAATACTGATGCTGCCACTCCCATAGCGGCTAAGATTTTCTTTAATTCCATTTTGTTCTAGTTTTAAAAAGTTAAAAAATAAAAAATAAGGTAATGGTTACACAAGATTGTATTGTTGATTTCTTCCCAAATATTCAAAAATTCCAAATATTCAAAAAATCCCAAATATTCAAATTCCAATATTCCTAGTACCTAATACCTATTCACTATGCATTTTGGCCTCATGCGTTACAAAATTATATTCTATTTTCGGTTCGAGTTGTAGAAAAAATCCACATACGTGTTTTTTTTTCATTAAATCTTCTATTTGGATTGTCTAAAAAAAGAATTTTATATAATGCCAAATTACAACGTTTGTTGTGTATTGAATTGAATTTAAGTTAATTAACATTTGATGGCATTGTTATTGCGTTTGTATAAAAATTGTAAAAATTCATTGAAAATAGTAAAATGAAAATGCAAAAATTATGCCATACTTTTGATATGTGTGGTTTTGTTAATTTTTTTTAACAAAAATATGTAAATTTTATTAAAATATCCTTATTTGTTTGATGATGTGTTGATTTTTGGTAGTTGTGGTAGCGATTTAAATGTATAAATGTTTTGTTTTATGATGGAATGACTATGATTTTATTGTGCGATGATTTTCATTTCGCATTTTTTGCAGTCAAATTCCAGAATGTATTCTTTCCCGTCGTTGGCGGTGAGAGTCAGCGGCTCTTTGATGTCGTTCGCATTTTTATCTTGCTTCTTGCAATATCCTAATGCGTAACGAAGGCAGTGTTTGCAGGTCATGACAGGTACGTTGGCGGGTTTTTCGCTTTCAAACGATGGCGCAGTCTCCCGCACTTGGTGTAGATGGTAGAATTCTTCCGCTTTTTTATTGTGTATATTCCCTTTATAATCTAAAACTGGGATAGGATAGGGATGGGTGGTCTTGGGAAAGAGCATTGTGTTCTTCTCTCTTTCTTTCTCCCTCTCCTCGGTAAGTAGGTCGAGCAAGTCTCTCCTCCATTGGGTGATTTTCCCTGCGGGGATGAAGTAGATGCCGCAATCGAGCTTTACGTCGGTTACGCTGAAGATGGTGTTGCCGCTCTTCATGAAGATGCTTTTCAGGTTTTCGCGCTGCCTTTCTACGTTTTGACACGCTGTTTTCTCTTCTTGCAGTGTGATGGATACCGTGTTTCCGTCTTCGTCGGTCGCCGTGGCGCAAAGTCCGTTGTCTTGCTCGGTCAGAAGGATGGTGGCGTTGATTTTCCGCTCTGCCGACTCTTTCGCGAGCGTCTTCTCGAAAGCTTGGTCGAAATTCCGGTAGAGCGTGGCGTTGCTTGGCACGATGATTTTCTCTGAAGGTGTAATGATGTTTCCTTCCACTGTGTTGGCTCTGAATCCGTGCAGTTCTCCGTCCCTCTCCACGAAGCAGAAACCGTCACCGTTCGACATTTGCTTGTTGGTTCGCACGACGATCCTGCCGTTTTTTGTGAAAGCGGTACCCATCTCCTCACCGATGGATTTCGGAGTGTCTGGCTGGATGATGTCCCTGCGTCTGCCGCAGAGGAAGTAGTCTGTGGATCCTCTGTGGAAACTCTTGTCCGGATTCGGTGTGAAGGTGTAGAGACAGTGTCCGGAGCTTGCGGCTTGATAGGTCTTGCCGTCCATCAAAGCGTCCAGTTGTTGCCGATAGTAGGCGGTTACGTTCTTCACGTAAGATATATCTTTCAGTCTGCCCTCAATCTTTAAGGAAGAGACGCCCGCTTCCAAAAGTTCGGCGAGGTGGGCTGACTGGTTGAGGTCTTTGAGCGAGAGCAGGTATTTGTTTTGCGCCAACGTTTTTCCTTCGGCGTCTGTGAGCGAGTAGGGAAGTCGGCAGAATTGCGCGCAGTTTCCTCTGTTGGCGCTTCGTCCGCAGCCGTTTTGGCTCATGTAGCAGACTCCGCTATAACTGACGCAGAGGGCGCCGTGCACGAAGACCTCCAACTTGACGTCGGTGGATTGGCGGATTTCTTTAATTTGTTGAAAGGAGAGTTCCCTAGCCAGAACGACTTGCTCGAACCCCGCGTCCGCTAAGAATTTCACCTTTTCGGGCGTCCGGTTATCCATTTGGGTGCTGGCGTGTAGCGGAATGGGCGGCAGATCCAGTTGGGTGATGCCCATGTCTTGGACGATGAGCGCATCCGTTCCGACGTCGTATAATTGATGGATGATATGCTCCGCCTCTTCCAACTCCTCGTCGGAGAGGATGGTGTTGAGCGCCACATAGACCTTCGCGTAGTATTGGTGGGCGTGGCGGATGAGGCGACGGATGTCGTCGATGCTGTTTCCCGCGGCGGATCTGGCGCTGAAATGCGGGGCGCCGATGTAGACGGCGTCCGCTCCGTGATTCACGGCTTCGATGCCATGTTCGGCGGTCTTTGCGGGGGCGAGCAGTTCGATTTTCCGCATTATCGTATTCTGCTGATGTTATAAGGCGTCTTTTGGTAGACGAAATAGTTCAACCAGTTGGTGAAGAGCAGGTTGCCGTGACTTCTCCATCTCACGATAGGCTGTTTTTGCGGGTCGTCGTCCTCGAAATAGTTTTTAGGTATTTCGATGTCCAAACCTTTCTCCTTGTCCCTGAAGTATTCGTCCTTGAGTGTGTTGGGCGCATATTCGGAGTGCCCTGTGATGAAGAACTCCCTGCCGTTTCTTCCTTCGACGATGTAGATGCCCGCATCGTCCGATTCCGAAAGGATTTTCAGGCTCGGTACTTTCTCGATGTCCGCTCTCCTGATTTCGGAGTGGCGGCTGTGAGGTGCGTAGAAGAGGTCGTCGAATCCCCTGAAGATAGGGTTTTTAGGATCTAATATTTTATGCTTGAAAACGCCGAATTTTTTCTTGTCCAGCGGATATTTAGGAATGCCGTAGTAGTGGAAGAGACCCGCTTGCGCCGCCCAACAGATGTAGAGCGTGGAGGTGACGTGCGTCTTCGCCCAATCGAAAATCTCCACGATTTCGTCCCAATAGGTGACTTCTGAGAAATCGAGGTTTTCCACGGGAGCTCCCGTGATGATCATGCCGTCATACCGTTGCTTTTTGATGGTGTCGAAGTCCTTGTAGAAGGTCATCATATGCTCCACCGGCGTGTTTTTCGAGGTGTGGCTCTTGATTTTCAGTAGGTCCAGCTCGATTTGCAGCGGGGTGTTGGAGAGCAGACGGATGAGGTCGGTCTCCGTGGTAATCTTTAAGGGCATTAAGTTGAGGACGATGATTCTCAGCGGACGGATGTCTTGGTTCGCCGCCGATTCGGAATCCTTCACGAAAATGTTCTCCTTCTTTAACGCTTCTACTGCCGGTAAATTCGATGGTATGTTCAGTGGCATATTTCCCTCCTCTTCTTCTAAAAAACTTCGCGAAGATACACAATTTTATTCCTCCTTCCTATTCCTCCTTGTCGCTAAAAAACATCTGATGGAAAAATGAAAATATGTTTTCTGTTTTCTTTTTGAATCAATTTGTTATAAATAATCCCAATTGTTGATGATAATTATTAGTTTTGCGCAATCATTACAATAAAACATTTACCTATGAAGTTGAGATTACTATTGGCATCTTTTTTAAGCGCCTTATTGTCTTTGCTGAATTATTCGTGTGTAGAGGATGAAGATGAGGTTGAGGATGTGGAATATGGGACCCCTCACGCAACCTTTAGACTTTCGGGTTTAGTGTCCGACGAGTTTGGAAATCCGTTAGGTGGCGTTCTTGTACGAAATAACTATTCTGGTGATTCGCTTGGGTGGCTCTCGGATACAATTTTTACCGATTCGACGGGTAAATATTTTTATGTGAATTATGATTGTGTGAGAACTACTATGGATGGTGATTATATATTCTCCTTTGTGGGCGACACCAATCGTTTCGAACCGCTCGATACGCTGATTCCTTATGAAAACGTCAAATATAAGGGCGGTGATGGTAATTGGTACAAGGGTGCTGCGGAGATGACTCTTAATGTCACATTGAAAAAGAAATAATAATATTGGTGGCTCTTAATGATGAAAGCAAGAAGTTTTTTTCAGATGTTTTTAGGTTCGTTGTTGGGAGTCTTGGGGTTTTCCGCTTGTTCCCATGAGATGGAGTATGGCTGCAAATTCGCCGAATATATTGTCCAAGGAAGAGTCTTGAATGAAAATGGCGGCTCTTTGGAGCATGCTTGTGTCCAGAATGTTTATCGGCGTGAATCGTCCGAAGGCGATACTGTCCTTTTAAAGGAGGTGATTAACAATCGTCACTGCGATTATACGGATTCGCGTGGTTCTTATCAAATAAGGTCCGTGAAGTATTATGACGGTGATCTTCCCGCTTTCCCTTATTATGATTCCGATACGAAGTCGTTCCTCTTCCGCTATTCGATGGGCGAAAATTATGAGATTTTCGACACGATTATTCCCGAAAAATCCATTATCCGTAAAAAGAGGGATGGTAGCGATAACGAAGAGGCGATTATTGAAATCGATGCCGTGTTGAAAAGAAAAAAGAAATGATAGATTTAAAAATAAATAAAGAATGAAAATACGTATTTTTCTGCAACTTATTTTAGCTGCGATTTTGGGGATTTTTGGTGTTTCTTGTGAAGAAGAAGGAGAAGAGTATGGTTGTCCTACCGCCAATTTTATTATGCGGGGTGAGATAGTGAATGCTAAAGGAGAGCCGCTTCCTGATGTTGTAGTGAAAAATGTGTGGATGCAATATGATCCCGAATGGATGATCGATTCTCTGCGTCAGTATGAAGATACCATTGTGGATGGTGACTGTTTCCGTTATGGCTATCTTGAGGGGTTTGTGGCGGCGAAGAGTGATTTGTCTGGAAAATATGATATGTGGTGTGATTATTATACTGAGATGCAACCTTCTTCTGAAGGATATTGGTTCCGTTTTGTCGGTGATACCACTTTGTATGAGCCTTATGACACGATTATCCCGAATGACTCTATCGTCCTTACCGGAGGTCATGGTGATTGGTACGGCGGAAAGGTTGAACTTGTCCTTAATGTGACTTTAAAAGAGAAATAAATTAACAAATACATGATTATGAAAATTCAAAGAAGAATTCAGTTGTTTTTCTCGCTTTTATTGTGTGCGGGGGCTCTTTCTTGTTCCACTGATGTGATAGAAGCGGGTAAACCCGCCACCACATTCGTCCTCAAAGGCAATGTTTCTGATGAAAACGGAGAGCCGATTTACAATGTAAACATCACCAATTTTTATATGACGGATAGCACTTCGCTCAATTGGGATTCGCTTCCGTCTCACGAAAAGGCAGGTATTTATGTTAATACCGCTAATGATGGATCTTACCTGTTGGTGGTGGAAGAGGGTAGTGATTTCACTTACAGACCACGTATTTATGACGATAAGCACG
>CALCUH010000111.1 GCA_937907165.1 uncultured Bacteroidales bacterium
CTTCTTTACTTTCTGCTGATTTCGGACATCTGGCAGATGATGTGGATATGATTAATCGCAGTGAAGCGGACTGGTTTCACATTGACGTGATGGACGGACATTTCGTTCCCAATCTTTCCATGGGTTTTCCGGTCATCAAAGCCGTAGTCAGGACGGCGCGCAAACCTTTGGACGTACATCTGATGATTGTTGAGCCTCAGAAATTCATTCCTCAGGTAAAAGACTTAGGTACATACCTGATGAATGTTCACTACGAGGCCGTAGCAAATTTGCAAGATGTAATAGGACAGATTCATGCAGCAGGTATGAAAGCGGGCGTTACGTTGTGTCCGGAAACACCGGTCCATGTCCTGAAAGACATTCTGTGTGAAGTGGATCTTGTGCTTCTCATGAGCGTCAAACCAGGTTTTGGCGGACAGAAATTCATCTTGCAGACCTATGACAAATTGCGTCAACTACGCCAAATGATAAAGGAAAGCCATTCACATGCCTTAATTGAAGTCGATGGTGGAGTTACGCTGGAAAACGCACACGATATTTATTCCGCAGGAGCCGACATGCTAGTTGCTGGAAGCGCCGTATTTGGCTCTGACAACCCCACGGAAGCATGCCGTTTGTTACGGCAAGCATAACACCAAAAAAGATGGTTCGCAATTTGCGAACCATCTTTTTTAGCGGTGTGTACGGGACTCGAACCCGTGACCCCATGCGTGACAGGCATGTATTCTAACCAGCTGAACTACCGCACCAATCAGCAATCATTTCTCCCGATTGCGATGCAAAGGTAAGCATTAATTCTCATCCCACAAACTTTACGAGCTTTTTTTTTAAAAAAAAGCAAACAATTTTTCAGGAATAAAAACGTTAAATATTAGCATTAAACAGAGCCCGCAAACTAAACGGTTGATTACAATGAACTTAACGGATACACATTCACATTTATACGAGGATGATTTCGCAGAAGACAGGGAAGATGCCATTCGCAGACTAAAAGGAAAGCACGTTTCAAGCGTATATCTTCCCAACATCGACAGAGAGAGTATAGACAAGATGTTAAACCTATACCGGACCGACACCGGACTATTTCACATCATGATGGGACTCCACCCCACCAGTGTTGGGGCTACCTATCTCGAAGAATTAGGAGAGATAGAGAAGAGACTCTCCTCCGAAGATATCTGCGGGATCGGAGAAATCGGCATCGACCTTTATTGGGACAAATCGTTTTTGAAAGAACAGACAGAGGCTTTCGAAATACAAGTTGACCAAGCGGTTCGAAAAGGCCTGCCCATCGTCATACATACCCGCAAGGCTTTTGAGGAGACATTCAACTCGCTAAAGAAATTCGACAAAAGAAAACTAAAAGGGATATTCCATTGTTTCTCAGGATCCAAAGAAATTGCGGAAGAAATATTCAAATTAGGAGACTTCCACCTAGGAATCGGCGGAGTGCTCACTTTCAAGAACGCAGGTCTGGCACAAACCGTAGAGCAAATTCCATTGGACAAACTTGTTCTCGAAACAGATTGTCCTTTTCTCACCCCCGCTCCCTACAGAGGGCAACGCAACGAAACCTCATACGTCTATTACGTCGCGGAAAAACTTGCAGAAATAAAACAATTGAGCATCGAAGAAATAGCCGAGCAAACGACAAAAAACGCCAAGAAGATTTTCGGATAAAGTTTTCTCTCAAAGGGAATAAAAATGTAAATTTGCTTTTATTACCAATATAGTAAAATAAAAAATGAAAATAATAGCAGTCGGATGGAACTATACGGATCATAGCAAAGAACTCAATCCCGACATTTTGCCTAAACATCCGGTCATATTCATGAAGCCCGAGACAGCGTTGTTGAAGGAGAACAAGCCGTTCTACCTCCCCGACTTTTCGGAAAGAATAGATTACGAGTGTGAAATTGTGGTACGCATCTCTAAGATGGGGAAAAACATATCTAAGAAATTCGCCAACCGCTATTATGACGCAATCGGATTGGGCGTGGATTTCACAGCGAGAGACCTGCAAAACAAATTCAAAGGGGAAGGAAGTCCTTGGGAAATCTGTAAAGGGTTCGACAATTCCGCACCCGTCAGCGACTTCATCAGCAAGGAGAAATTAGACATTTGCAATCTAAACTTTTCTTTAGTGAAAAACGGAGAGACGGTTCAAAGCGGGAACACCTCGGAGATGATATTCAGCATTGACGAAATTATTGAATACGTCAGCCGATACTTCACATTAAAAACAGGAGACCTCATATTCACCGGCACTCCAGTCGGCGTAGGTCCAGTGAAAATTAACGATCATTTAGAAGGATACATCGAAAACAATAAGATGTTCAGCTTCGATATATTATAAACAAAGCCAGCATGAAAATACAAAAACTATTCACAGCGATAATCACAAGCATCTCATTCCTAGCAGCTACCTCGTACTCATATGCCGCGACATTTGCGGAACATTCCATATTGGCGCAAGGCAACTGGAAGAAAATAAGCGTTCAAGAGACCGGCGTGTGCAAACTATCCTATGATCAACTCAAAAAGATGGGTATATCCAACCCATCCCAAGTAAGAATTTACGGATATGGAGGCGAAATGCTTAGCGAGAATTTCAGCAAACCGAAAATCGACGATCTGAACGAAACGCCTTTATACGATTCCGGCACGGACATCTATTTCTATGCACAAGGGCCAAAAAAATGGATCCGCAGCCAAAATGCGGCAATCAATCCATACACATTCTCTTCTAACCCATACTCTTTATTCGGCTATTATTTCCTCACAGAAGACACGGGGAAAAGACACATAATTTCATACGACAGCGACTTAAACACAACGGATAACTTCCGTGAAGAAGAGGAAATAACATCATACATGGAACACTATGTTGTGAAAGAAGAAACATTTAACACCATCCATTCCGGGCAATGTTGGTTAGGCAACGCCATAACAAACGGGCAAACCAAAAACTTCAAATTCAACGTCCCTGACATTGTCAAAGATGAAATCGGTTACATATATGCCAATTTGGCGGCATATTCCCAGAGCATCACATCCGGAACAATTTCTTTCAATGGTCAAGAGAGCAAAAACGTTACATTCAACCTATGTTCAGATCATTCGAGAGCCGACCAACAACACACGACATTCTCAGTTATTACCCAAAAGGAAGAAAACACCATTTCCATCACATACAACGGGAGGACTGACAACAACACACTATGGATCGAGCAACTCGTTTTCTGCGTAAACAGAGAGCTCAAAATGCATGATGGCATCATGTATTTCCGAGGGCCTTCCAACAACGAAGCCGACATCTACACCTACAATATCACAGGGGCGAACAAAAATGTAGTAGTATGGAACATAACTGATCCACAACAAGTCTCCCTGATTCCGACCGAAATCGAAAACGGGAAGATGACGTTCCAAAGGTCTCCGAAAGTTTTAGAAGAATTTGTGGCCTTCGACCCGACGTCCACAGAATTCGTCAATGCTGAATTCGTGGGAAACGTGAGCAACCAAGACCTACACGCCTACTCGGGTTACGATTTCATCATCATTTCTCCGGAAGAGTTTCTCTCCGAAGCTCTACGATTAGCGGATATACATGAAAAACACGATGGAATTTCCGTATTGGTTGTGACGCCGGAAGAAATATACAACGAGTTCTCATCCGGGACCCCGGACGCCAGCGCCATACGATGGTTCTTAAAGATGTTCTATGACAGGAAGGAAGAGAAGAAAAACGTTTTACTTTTCGGCGACGGATGTTTTGACAATAGGAATATCATGAAACCTAACGGTACTCCAAGCACCAACTACATTATCGCATACGAAGGCGGGGCGAACCACGACCAAACGTTGTCTTATGTCACTGACGACTATTATTGCTTCCTCAACGATTGTAACAACGGCCTAAAAAATGGTGAGAAGACAATGAACTACGGCATCGGAAGATTCCCAATTTCATCCCTTAAACAAGCGACTGATATGGTAAATAAAGTGGAAAAATATTTGAACTCGCCTCAATTGGGAGATTGGAGAAACAAAGTATGCTTAATCGCCGACGACAATGACCAACCTACCCCAACAAAATCAGTGGTCAACAAATTTTTCAGTTATTCCGACAACATCGCCAATATCATACAAGACAACAAACCATCCATGGAAATCCAAAAAATTCATTTGGACTCCTACACCAGGCAGGCCAGTTCAAACGGAAGCAGATATCCTGAAGTGGAAAATTTAATCGTCAAGTCCATCCAAGACGGTGTACTGATAATGAACTATATCGGACATAGCAGCGAATTAGCATGGTCTGGAGAACGAGTATTTACGCAAAACCAAGCTGGCACCATATTCAATGAGAAACAAGGGTTCTGGTTCACAGCAAGTTGCGAATTCTCCAGATTCGATAATTACGCATCCTCCGGAGGTGAAGACCTTGTTCTAAACCCCGACGGAGGTGCCCTAACAATTTTCAGCGCCGCTAGAACTGTGTATGATGATAAAAACGACAATCTCAACAGAGAATACATAAAATGCATTTTCGAAAAGGGAATAAACAAAGAGCCGTTAACAATCGGAGAAATTTGCAGACTTTCGAAAATCACATTATCCAATGACTCGAACAAATTGTCATTCACTCTTTTAGGCGACCCCGCACTGAAAATATGTTATCCGGAAGGGAACGTCGAAACCGATTCCATCATACTTATCGGAGCAGGAAATACGGACACGCTAAGAGCTCTTTCTGAGGCGAAAATATTCGGTCATATAGAAGATGCCTTTGAGAATGAAATGGATGGATTCAACGGCATCGTCAATATAACCATTTACGACAAGGCAGCTAAGGTCTACACAAAAGGCAACCTCTACTCTTCAGAGGAAGAGAAGTTAGAAAATCGACATGCCTACACAGACAGATTGAACATTCTTTTCTCCGGGAAAGCGGAAGTCAAAAACGGAAGATTCAGCGCCACTTTTAAGATTCCCAAAGACATTAATTACGATTATGGCAAAGGGAGAATTCACTACTATGCATATGACGATGAAAATAAATATGACGCAGATGGGTATTATGAAGATTTCATGATCGGCGGAAGCAATGAATTCGAGCTTACTGACAAAGAGGGACCGGAGATAAGATTATACATGAACCAAAAATCATTCCTTAGCGGAGACAAAGTCAATAGCGAACCCGTTTTTTACGCCGAAATACATGACAAGAACGGAATCAATGCTTCTGGCTGCGGAATCGGACACGACATCACATTGTATTTAGACGATTCCAATTCACCGATCATCCTAAACAAAAACCTATCGTATGACATAGATAGTTACTCGGACGGAACAATCGCATATCAATTTCCAACATTAGAGCCCGGATACCACAAACTATCTCTAAAAGTTTGGGATCTACTCAACAATTCCACACAAAAAGATATAACATTTTTCGTGGATGACGAGTTACCTATCCAAACTCACGGCATAAAAATAAACTATTCGTTAGTCAAAGATGAGGCAATAGTGAATATCACACACGACAGATCGCAAGAGGTTGTTTCCTACAAAATACTGATTTTCAACAGCGAAGGGAAGTTAATGAAGGAAACACCCAAAAAGACAGAAAGATTGGAGAAGGAACTCACATGGAAATGGAACCTTTGCGGGGACAACGGGAATCGCTTAAACAACGGAATGTATATCATTCGCGTTGAATTCGAGACCCAAGAAGGAGATCGTTTCGGTCTGTCAGAAAAGATGTTGCTGAACACAAAAAAATAGAATGTAATAAACGTGAACTAATCAAAAGATAAGTGAAATTTAACAAAAAAATTATACATTTGCGAGAAAAATGTTTTTGAACATATTTTGGACAAAATGATAAAAAAAGGAGAACAAGAAAATCCTAGCATCGAGGAAGTTTCAAGCGTATGGAGCGTATTAACGGATGAACAATTGACATATTTAAAAGCTAATTATGTGATCCGCAAATACAAAAAGAACGAGATAATATATTGTGAGGGAGAGACCCCTACGCATGTATTATTGGTTGCGAAAGGGAAGCTGAAGATTTATAGGATCGGGACAGGTGGAAGAAGTCAAATCGTGAGAATGGTGAAACCGGGCGAAATGCTAGCATATAGAGCAATGTTCGCTCAAGAGAATTTCGTCACAAACGCCTGCGCATTCGAGCCTTCGGTCATTTACATGATACCTCAAAACGTCATCCATACACTAATTGTACAAAACAGTGACTTGGCGTGGTACTTTATTCAAAAACTATCTACAGACTTAGGTATAGCAGATAAACGAGCAGTGACCCTCACCCAAAAACATGTCAGAGGAAGATTGGCGGAATCACTTTTATTTTTAAGGGACAATTATGGGTACGAGGAAGACAACGCCACAATCAACGTAAGGTTGTCAAGAGAAGACTTAGCCAGCTTATCCAATATGACAACATCCAACGCCATACGAACACTTTCAGGCATGGCTCATGAAAACATTATCGAATTGGATGGTCGGAAGATAAAAATATTAGATGAAAAATATCTAGTAACATTAAGCAAAATAGGATAATAGGATAATATGACACTTGGTATTATAGGATTAGGTTTGATCGGCGGTTCTATGGCCATCGATTTGAGGAGAACTAAGTTCGCCGACCATTTCATAGGCTACGACCAAACAGATTTGAACGCATTGACCGCACAAAGAATCGGGCTAGTAGACGAGATAGTTCCATACGAAGACTTGATAAAAAAAAGCGATGTGATTCTATTGGCGATTCCAGTAGGTGCCGCAACTAAATTATTGTCAGACATACTAGACAAAATCAACGACAACCAAATCGTCGTTGACACTTGCTCAACTAAAGAAAAATTAAACGACTCCGTACACTACCATCCTAAAAGGAAGAACTACGTGGCCTCCCACCCTATGGCTGGTACGGAATTCTGCGGACCATGGGCCGCTGTTCCGAATCTATTTGCGGGAAGAGCTGGAATTATCTGTAACGCGGAAGATTCAGATCCTAAAGCTATAGAGGTGATTAGGAAGATGTATGATTGTTTGAACATGCGCATCATTTACATGCGCGCCGCACATCACGACGTTCATACGGCTTATGTTTCACACATTTCACATATCATATCCTTTGCCTTGGCTTTAACCGTTTTAGACAAAGAAAGAAACGAGAAAAACATTTTCGACCTTGCTTCCGGAGGTTTCGCTTCCACTGCCAGATTGGCGAAAAGTAATTCGGACATGTGGGTGCCGATATTCATGCAGAATAAAGAGAATGTACTTTCCGTACTAGACTCCTACATGGAGAAACTGAATGAATTCAAAAACGCCCTATTAGATAATGACGAAGACAAACTTAGGAAGCTTATCGACGACGCGAACAGAATCAAGAGGATACTGAGATAAAGGCAGAAATCCATATTCAATTATAAAGAGTAAGCATTTCATGGAATGTTTACTCTTTTTTGTTTTAAGGGCTATATTAGACGCAAAAGACAAAGTATATAGATAAAAAGCTTTTAACGGGCTAGAAATCATCAAGAACAATGACAAGGCTATAAGGATACTCGAAACAAAAAAGGTGGATAGTTATAAAACTATCCACCTTTTTAGTATTGAACCTAAAAATTAATAATTATTCTGCTTTTCGTTAGCAGTATAATAGATTTTTAGAGCGTAAGCTTTTCTCAAAACTTGCTTCACATCAGTTACAACACCCATCTTAGTGTCTTTATCAACTTTCAATGAAACAATCATTTGGTTTTGATCATTCTCATTCATTGCGGCACGTTTAGCTGCGATATACTCTCCAACCTCTTCTGGTTGTTTAGCGAAAGCATCATCCAATTGAATACGAGCCTCTGTACCATTTACCTTTTGGAGTTCCCTTTTAGGTGAACCAATATAAATATATTTGGCCAAAGACTTCTTCTCCAATTTTTGCAACTCAGTTGCCTCAGGAAGAGAGACATCAACCATCATTGTGGTCTCTTTCATGGTTGTTGTCGTCATAAAGAAGAACAACAACATGAAGATAATATCAGGTAACGAAGCCGTACTAATAGCAGGCAACTTTTTACCACCTTCTTTACGAAATTTTGCCATTATTGCACTCCTCCACTTACTTGACCATAATTCTTAGGTTCTGCCTCAGAAATCTTCTGAGGATAAACCTGTTTTACCGCATCTTGTTCTTCCTCCGTCAATTGATCATAAGTACGACCCATGAACTTGGAAGTGGACAATTCGTTACGAAGCTCATTGTAAGCAGCAACCAATTCATTTTGTACTGCTATATAAGCTTGGTAAGAGGTACCACGGTCATTCTGTAAAGAAATTACGTGTTTGGTAGTGACCATTCGACTACCGATATAAGGGACATTAACAAGTTCCTTTTCAGGAAGGTCTTCCTTATTAGCCGGATTTTCAATAAACTCCTTTGCTTTTTCCTTCAACTTGCTAACATCCATTGGCTCCATATTGACCATCAACTTGTCATTACTATTCACAAGAATCATCAAGATGTTTCTCTTATTAACGTCGACATCTTGGGTCTTCTCTTCGTTAGTAGAAGGTGGAGGCAGGGTTCTTGATAAACCCTTATCAGTAGCCATAGAAGTAGTCACAAGGAAAAAGATAAGCAACAAGAAGGAAATATCCGCCATTGAGCTTGCGTTAATCTCTTGTATTTCTCTTTTTTTCATGACAAGCTAATTTATTTTTTCAAATTTTTCAACAATGGGCTACAAATTGCGGCAATGAATGCGATACCAGCCAAAACAAAAGAGCTGACAATGCACATATTCGTGATTTGATAAACCCAAGGATCTTGAGCGCCCTCGTATCCGACTATATTAATCTTTTGAGTATCGGCGCCAAAGTAAGTGATGATAAGTAGCAATGCCAAAGCAGCGAAAGCGATCAAAGGAATCATCACAGATTTGGAATCATAAGAGACCTTAGATGCAAAAGACTTTATGGCAAAAGCGAGAGTCACTAATGTAGCTATCGCCACAAACACTACCGCCAAAACAAGATAAGCGGATGTGAATGTAGGAGCATCCAAAGGAATTCCGTTGCATGTCACCTTTTCAGTTGATCCAAAAAAGAAAATCAAGCTAAATACGATGGTCACAGCCAACAAAGCCCAAAGGATATATTTTGGAATATTTAAAACATTATTCATTTCTACCTCATTTTATAGAGTTATAATTCATTTTCAAACAACAATTATTCAGCAGACACAACCTCCGTAGAAGATGCAGCAGAATAATTATTTGAATTTGAAGAGGTTCCATAATTCTCAACAACCATATCAAGCAATTGGATAGAAGAATCTTCCATCTCAGTTGTCAAAGCCTCGATACGAGTCAAGATGAAGTTCAAGAACAATTGAAGAATCATGGCAACAATCAAACCGAACACAGTAGTCAACAAAGCGACCTTGATACCACCAGCCACAACAGTTGCGGAGATATCACCTACTTGTTGGATTTTATCGAACGCCTCGATCATACCGATTACAGTACCCATAAATCCCAACATTGGAGCAAGGGCGATACACAAAGAAATCCAAGTGATGTTCTTCTCAAGGCCACCCATTTGAACGCTACCGTAAGAAACGACAGTTTTCTCAACAACATCCGGACCTTCATTGATTCTAGACAAACCTTGGTTGAAGATAGATGCGATAGGACCTTTTTGATCAGCGGTATAATCCAAAGCACCTTGGATATCATTGTTCTTCAAGAAATCTTCGATTTTCTCCAAGAATGGCTTAGTATTGATTGAAGACAAACTTAAAGTGATGATACGCTCGATACACAATGCCAAACCAATAATCAAACACAATGCAACGATTGCCATAAATCCCGCACCACCTTCGATGAACTTAATCTTCAAAGCTTGGAACATTCCTTGATTTTGAGTAGACTCTTCTACTACCGGAGCTGGAGCTGTTTGCTCTGCTGGAGCAGGTGCGGCAGCAGGTTGTTCTTGTGCAACTGGTTGAGCATCTTCACTTACAGCTGCTGTTTGTTCAGTAGCTTCTGCGAATGGATCTTCTTGATCTTGAGCAAATGATACAGTCGAAAGACCGAAAGTCATAGCACCAACTAATGCCAATGACGCAAAAATTTTCTTCATTTTCTTATCGATTAAATTTAATTATTATATATGATTCGCGGAGAGAGGGGGATTCGAACCCCCGGTACGCTTTGGGCGCACACACGCTTTCCAGGCGTGCCTCTTCAGCCACTCGAGCATCTCTCCTAACTGCATTTCAAAACGACCGCAAATTACAAAAAAAATAGTTACAAAACACGCATTGTTGAAAATTATTTTATTTGTCTGTTACAGAAACATTTGGCACCATTTATCAAAGCGCAGGAGGGTCTCCTCCCCATATTTTTCAAGCTTTGCTCTCGCTTTTTTCACGTTTCTTTCCTCTCCGAGATGCGTTTTCGAATAAAATTTGTCAGCGAAACAAATGATTTGTTCCTCCAGCGAAATCGGCAACATCTCCCTATGCGGGACAGGCAACTCGGAAGAAATGATATAAGACAACGACAATCCAGTACCCGTATGACGTTCACACACCAAAGCATGCGATTCGAAGCCTTCCGCTTTCATCATATCGCTACCCAAATAGCCATGGCAGATGTAAGGATAGTCTCCTTCGCAATAGAGGTCGGGCGCAAATGTCTTGATAATGCCTATATCATGAAGCATGGCAGCCTCCTCGATAAAACGCATATCAGCATTCAACTCAGGTTTCCGTTGGGCTATTCTCAAAGCACAATCAGTGACATCATATGAATGGCTCAACAGAATCTCCTTGCACTTGGGATTTTCCTCGTAATATTTATTTATCAAATCAATTGGATTCATATCCTCATTAATGATTAATAGCAAGCAAATTTAGCAATAAATACTCAATCCGCACAAGAAGGGAGAAACAAAAAAGGAGGGGAAAACCCTCCTTCTTATCAGTAAAGTGTCTAACTATTACAAATTCAAGAACTGGCAAACCTCGTTATAAACAGACTCGCCATTGAAGCCGAACTTCTCATCGAGAACCGTATACGGTGCGGAGAAACCGAAGTGATCTAAGCCATGAACGAAACCGTTCTTTCCGACCAATCCGCTGATTGTCAAAGGCATACCTGCCGTCATGCCATATACCGGCAAATTATCAGGAATCACAGATTTCTGATATGCTTCGCTCTGTGAGCGGAAGAGACCCTCGGAAGGTGCGGATACGATTCTAATCTTCAGATTCTTACGTTCTTCCAACAACTTGGCGCCTTCAAATAAGGTAGCCACCTCCGAGCCGCTCGCAACCATAACTAAATCAGGAGTTCCCTTTGCATCCTTCACTATATAAGCACCCTTTTCTGCCTGAAGAGCCTGTTCATAACGATTTCCATCACAAGGGATGTCGTTAACATTCTGGCGAGAAAGAATCAAAGCCGTAGGAGTATCGACATTCTCCATCGCCATTTTCCAAGCGACTGTCGTTTCATTCACGTCAGCAGGTCGCAAGACTAACATACTATTCTTACCCTTATGGTTCTTGACATTCTCAAGCAAACGCACTTGCATCTCCTGCTCGATTGGTTGATGGGTAGGGCCATCCTCACCTACACGGAACGCATCGTGGCTCCAAACATATTTCACAGGGATACGCATCAACGCAGCCATTCTCATGGCAGGCTTCATATAATCAGAGAATACGAAGAAAGTACCACAAGCGGCGTAAACACCACCATGAAGAGCGATACCATTCATAA
>CALCUH010000112.1 GCA_937907165.1 uncultured Bacteroidales bacterium
CCCGTGACCCCATGCGTGACAGGCATGTATTCTAACCAGCTGAACTACCGCACCATTTTATTTATCTGTTTGTCCTTGGGTCTCTTCCCAAATGCGATGCAAAGATAGTTCTTCTTTTCCTATTATGCAATAGTTCTTTCGATTTTTTTTCTTGATATATGTTTTTTTTTCTGCCGTGGAAAGAGATACGGATTCTTCCCCCATTTGTTAAAACTTTGTCATTAATATTTTATCCCCTTATAATTAATTATTTGTAGTTTTGCATTGTGTATAATTAAGGAATTTCGATGAAGGCATATAAATCGTTGTTGTTTTTCTTGTCAGTTATGGCAATATTGATGTTGTTGTGTGTCGTTTTCCCTGAGAAGGGGTTGACCATAGGACATGTTGAGGAGACGGACACCACAGAGATAAAATCAGATACAATTGTTTCTGACACGGCGCAGAAAGGAACGCAGATAGTTGCCGATACCCTACAATTTGATGATGATAGCATGGTCGTTTACGAATCCGACTTTATCTCTCAATTGAAAAAAGAACATGTCACGCTGACTTTCCCCTCTTTAAAACAAGCATTAGCCAAGAAAGTGGTTGATATGGAGTCCGCTGAAAGCAAATTACAAAAAGCGGAGGATGAACTTAAAATGCATAGTGTCCAAGACTCATTGGATCGGGTGAACGACACATTGTTGGCATTGGAGGAGAAAGCTCGAAAGGCTTATGAGGACACGTTGAAATTCTACCGTCATTTCATGGATAGCAGTTCTGTCCGCATTTATTTTCCTAATAATGATGTGCACATGATGGATGCGTTGATTACGGCGCTTCAAAAATGTGGAAACGGTCAAGGTATTCACATATTGCATTATGGGGATTCACAGATTGAATCGGACCGAATCACTAGTTATATACGTGAACAGATGCAGAAAAAGTTTGGTGGCTATGGCCCGGGATTATGTCCTGCCATCCAGCCTATCCCTTCTTATACGGTTGCGCAATGGGCGTCCGATAGCCTACCTCGATATATTGCCGACGGAAACCTGAAACAAAAGCTCGATGATGACCATTACGGAATTTTGGCGCAGATGGCAAAGCTGAAAGGAAAAGTGACGTTGAGTTATTCTATTCGGAATAGTAGTAAAGTTTATAGTAGAGCCAAGAAGTTCTCTAAGATTCGTCTGCTTGTGGGCAATACGGGCGAGAATTTCACTGCTAAACTGAGGTGGGGTAAGAAAGATTCCACGCAGGTGATAGCGGCCGCAACCCCGGAGTTTTCCGCCATTACATGGACGTTGGATACGATGGTTTCGGAGGTGAAACTGGAATTGTCAGGTACGGGTGAACTCTATGGCGTCTCTTTGGATGGCAAGTCTGGTGTTTCTATGGACAATATTCCGTTGCGAGGTAGCTCGGGAACTTTCTTCACGAAAATTTCCTCTCATTTACTTTCCGCATCTATGAGCGAGCTTAATGTGCGCTTGATTTTGATGGAATATGGTGGTAACTATACTCCGCATATATATAGCTTGGATAGGGTGGAAAAGTATAAGCAGATGATAGCCAGTCAGATTAGGTATGTGAAGAACCTCTATCCGAAGGCGATGGTTATCTTAATCGGTCCGGCCGATATGTCGAAGAAGATTGATGGTCAGTTGCAGACTTATCCGTTCCTTGAAGAAAATATCCAAGGAATGAAGGAGGCTGCGCTTGAAAACGGGGCGGCTTTCTGGAATATGTATGAAGTGATGGGTGGTCGTAACTCCATGCTGAAATGGGTGGAGCATTCTCCCGCTTGGGCGGCATCGGACTATATCCATTTCACACCACTCGGTGCTGGTCGTATCGCTGATATTTTCGTCCAATCTTTCATGAATTATTATGACTATAATATGTTTATGAAGCGTAATAAGAAGTGGAACGAAGAAAATGTGAAAAAATGATGAAACGTTGGTTCCTCTTTTGTTTTTTTTGTTCTTTTGCGGTGTTCGCAAACGCCGCCCAAGGCTTTATTCGCCGGGATGTACCTAAGTTTGATTATATAGCCGATTCCTTGAACGTTATCTACACTCCGGGTACTTTGGACAGACAAAAGGCTTTTTTCGAGAAGTTGGATTCCGTCGTTTTGTGCCACGAAGGCGAGGTGAATATCCTCCATATAGGAGGGTCTCATGTGCAAGCCGACATTTATTCTAATGAAATCCGAAGAAACTTGGACTCCATCAACGACCAAAGTCTTGCCGCTCGCGGCCTGATTTTCCCTTATACGGTCGCGAAAACGAACAATCCTTCCAATTATAAGATTACTTATAAAGGCGAATGGACTACTTCCAAAAATGTGATGCACAATAGGAAGGCTGTGCTTGGTCTCACTGGCATGGCGGTGACTACTTCCGATTCAACTGCCGAATTGACTGTCTGTTTGAACGGGAAGGGTAATTCATCCCGATGGAGTTGCGATAAGCTTTCTTTGTTGGGCTATGCTGACACTACCTTTTTGGTGGAGCCTTTCGTAAGGTTGACGGATTCCTCTTTGTATTGCGCCCGCTTCGACTCGGCAACTTCCGTCTATATGTTCGAGTTCGACAGACTGGTGGATACATTCACGATCGTCTTCGACCAAATGGATAGTGTTCCGCACGAATTCACAATTACGGGTATGCTTCCTGAAAAGTGCGCTCCTGGTGTGATTTATAGTTCTATCGGAGTGAACGGCGCTTCTCTTCCGTCATATCTCTCTTGCGAGAATTTCAACCGTGACCTGTCGCTTATTCGTCCTGATATGGTGGTTTTCGCTATTGGCATTAATGACGCTCTCGTGAAATATTTTTCCGAAGAGAAGTTTATTCAACGCTACGATTCCCTCATAGCGAAAGTGGAGAGTGTTTCCCCGAATTGTTATTATGTGTTCGTGACCAATAATGATTCTTACAAAAGAACTAAGAATCGTCATGCTTATGAGGTGAATCCCAATGGATTGAAGGCGCGCGACGCATTTTATAAGCTTGCCGAAAAACATGGAGGTAGCGTGTGGGATTTATTCCAAATCATGGGCGGATTGGGTTCCATGAAGCTTTGGGAAAAGGATGGAATGGCGGCGAAAGACAAAGTGCATTTTACCCATAAGGGGTATGTTTTAATAGGAGATTTGTTTTATAATGCGTTGATGAACGCATATTTGGAGAAAAATATTAAGGAGTAGCAATGATTGATTTGATTTTAGATTTCCTCAAGGACACGTTCGCGTTTGACGAGAATTCTCCGTTACTGTTTACCCAACTCTATTTCTGGGTATTCTTCGTGGCGGTCTTTGCGGTGTTCAGTTTGGTGAAGAGTAAGATTCTGCTGAGAAATACATTCCTATTTTTTGTCAGTGTCCTTTTCTACTATAAGACGAGTGGCTGGTTCACGCTGATTCTAGTGTTCGCCACATTCTTTAACTATATCGATGGTTTCCTTATCCATCATTCGAAGAAGGGAGGACGGACGGGATGGCTCGTTTTCGGTCTGATCGTGAACTTGGCTACGCTGTGTTATTTCAAGTATGCTTATTTCTTCGCGGATATGGTGCAAAACTTGTTTGGCGCACATATCGATGTGAAGAATGTCTTCTCTATGATCGGTAACCAGATATTGGCGGATCATCCGTCCATATTCTCTACGTTGGGGTCTCCCGCAGACCCGAGTAAGCCTTATTTCACGGTGGATAGGATCCTTCTCCCTGTGGGTATCTCTTTCTACACATTCCAGTGTATCAGCTATCTGATGGATATTTATCGGGAGAGGGTGGAACCTGTGAAGAATGTTTTGAACTTCGGATTCTACGTTACTTTCTTCCCTCAATTGGTGGCTGGACCTATTGTACGCGCAAGTACTTTCATCCCTCAATTATATAAGAAATATTTCCTTTCAAGAAGGACTTTCGGTATCGCCATGTTCTGGATTCTCAATGGTATGGCGAAGAAGATTATTTTGAGTGACTACATTGCTGTCAACTTTATCGATAGGGTCTTCGAGAATCCGACCATGTATTCTGGATTTGAAAACCTTGCCGCATTGTTCGGCTATTCGCTGCAGGTCTACACGGATTTCTCCGGTTATACGGACATCGCCATCGGTTTGGCTATGTTGATGGGCTTCTATCTTCCTAAAAACTTTAATTCTCCGTACAAGGCGACGAACCCTGGAGAGTTCTGGAAACGTTGGCATATCTCTTTGTCTAAATGGTTGCAGGATTATCTCTATATTCCGTTGGGTGGTAATCGTACCGCCTCTTTCGGCACATATGCCTGCATCATCACGATCTCTTTGGTAGGTATGATCCTTTCCGGAAGCATCTGGGTGGCCGTTGTAGTGCTTACTATCGCTCTTATCGTCACGATTAATTGTTATAAGTATCCGGAGAAGAAGAAAAACCTCACATCCAATATGAACCGTTTGAATACCATGTTGCTCGGCGGTTTGTGGCACGGCGCCAGCTGGAACTTCATGATTTGGGGTGGTTTGAATGGTATCGGTATGATCGTCTTCCGTTTTTGGAAAGATATGAACTGCTATGTGCGTTCATGGGTCTCTTTGCTGATCGCCGCCATCTTCTTTGTCTTGGCGAAATATTTCCCTGCTCCGATTTGGAATATCGCTGTCATATGGATGGGGGTCATCGCCGTCGGTACTTTCATCAGAATGCTTTACCATTTCTTCGACGGGACCGCACCGCTGCGTCCTTTGGCGAGGTCATGGGCTGTGTTGCAGACTTTCGTTTTTATCACTTGGACACGTTTGTTTTTCCGCGCGGGTTCTAACTTGGACCCCGCTCAGGCTAATGAACAGGCTTGGACCACTGCTAAGGATATGGTAACTAAAATCGGTACGAAATGGAACACTGATGTTATTCCCGATATGGTTTGGGAGTATCGTTATGTATTCTCCCTGATTATCTTTGGTATGATAGTCCATTGGTTGCCCGAACACTTCAAGCGCCGCTATCGAATTTGGTTCGCTACCATGCCGCTTCCGGTGATGGCTATTGTGGTCGTAATCTCCGTGTTCATCATTTATCAGTTTATTACGGCAGACTTGCAAAAGTTCATTTATTTTCAGTTCTAGGCTTAAATTTTATGTTATTTAGCACAAAGTTCGTGTTTTTGTATTAATTTCGCGTTCACAACAAAAATTCAGTTAATAGAGTAATAATGGACAGTCAACATCCTTTTTCAGTTTTTGCCGGATCCAACACAAAGTATTTGGCGGAGGAAATATGCAACTGCTTAGGTTGCGAATTGGGTAAAATCAATCTGCAGAAATTCGCAGATGGTGAGTTCGGAGTCTCTTACGAGGAATCAGTGCGCGGTCATTATGTGTTTTTGGTTCAGTCTACTGTTCCTACCGCGGATAATTTGATGGAATTATTGCTGATGATCGATGCCGCTAAGAGAGCGTCCGCTTATAAGATCATCGCTGTTATCCCTTATTTCGGATGGGCTCGTCAGGATCGTAAGGACAAGCCACGTGTCGCAATCGGTGCTAAGTTGGTCGCTGATATGTTGACCGTCGCTGGTATTGATCGTCTGATCACGATGGATCTCCATGCTGATCAGATCCAGGGTTTCTTCAATGTGCCTGTTGATCATTTGTATGCGTCTACTGTCTTTTTACCATACATTCAATCTATGAACCTCGAGAATTTGGTAATCGCTTCTCCTGACGTTGGCGGTTCTAAGAGAGCGAATGCTTACTCTAAGTATTTGGGTTGCCCGATGGTACTTTGTCATAAGAGTAGAGAGAAGGCTAACGTGGTTAGTGAAATGACCATCATCGGTGATGTGAAGGGTAAGAATGTTATTATTCTTGACGATATGGTTGATACTGCAGGTACTTTGACGAAGGCTGCCGGTATCATGTCTAACGCTGGTGCTCTTTCAGTTCGCGCCGCCGTTACTCACGCTGTAATGTCTGACCCGGCAAGTTCTCGTGTTGACGAGTCTAGTTTGGAGGAGATTATCTTCACTAACTCAATTCCGTTCCACAAGAGTTGTAAGAAGGCACACATTTTGTCTGTCGCTCCTCTCTTTGCGGATACTATCCAACGTGTGATGGATAACCGTTCTATCAGCGAAAATTATTTGACTAAATAATATTTCCAATAGGGGCTGGGTCTATTGATGGATTCCAGCCCTTTTTGTCTCCTTTTGCAAAATGTTCGCGGTAATTATTTCTGAACATCGATTGTGGGGCTTCCGATTTCAGCCTTGTATCCTGGCAGACGATGATTGTACGGATACGATTACGTGTATTCGTATGGGTGGCGCTGATTTCCCTTTGGAGGGTCTTTCCGACACGGAAGTGAAGATTGTGCGTCTGTGCGAGAAATATGCCGAACAGTTTGTGATGCGTATTTTCGTGAAGGAGAAACTGACTGTCGTAGAGTTTCAAAATAAGTATTTGAAGAACCAAAACGCTTATCCTCAGATTCTTCCATTTATTGAAAAAAACAACTACGCCGTAGCGGATTTGCTGCGTGGATCCAACATACCTGTTTATCTCAGAAATAAGAATTATTCCGGGGTCTATAAGTCTGATAGGGTGGAGGTGCTATTTTCATATGCCCGTCCGGTGCCGTCTTTCCGTTTGGATGATGAAAAACTGGTCTACTCCTTGAAGGTGCTTTCCGATGAACGGGAGATCCCTTTCAGATTGGCTAAACGGCACTTGATTCCTTTGTCTTCAGAGCCTTGTTGTATGATTTCAGGTAAGCAATTGTGTGTCTTCGAATCTATGAACTATAAGCGTCTACTTCCATTTATGGATAAAGAAGGCGTCGAAATTCAAAGAAGGGCGGTCCCTTCCTATATGAAGACTTTTGTGCTTCAAACATTGGAGAAGGAGGATGTGGAAGTGTGCGGTTTTAACGTGGAATATAGGAATCTTATTCCTCGTCCTGTATTGACGTTGGTGGAGGATCTATCTTTGTCGCCGGCGCTTACACTTTCTTTCGATTATGATGGCGTATCTTGTTTGTTCGAGGCAGGCAAGAGACGGTATGTCTCTTTGTCCGAATCGGATGG
>CALCUH010000113.1 GCA_937907165.1 uncultured Bacteroidales bacterium
GGAGCTGCTGCATGAGCGTGTGGGTGCGACGGTGGGTTACCGCATTCGCTTTGAGAGTTGTGTCTCGGATAAAACTCGTATCGAGGTGATTACGGAGGGTATTCTCTCCCGTATGTTGGTGGACGATCCTTCGCTGGAGGGTGTCTCTGTCGTGATTTTCGACGAGTTCCATGAACGTAGTCTCGCCTCAGATTTCGCTTTGACGCTCACTCGTGAGTCCCAACAAATTTTACGTCCTGACTTGCGTGTCGTCTTGATGTCTGCGACCATTGACGCCGCTTCGCTCTCTTCCGCATTGGACGCTTCCGTGGTGGAGAGCGAAGGAAGAATGTTCCCTGTCGAAATCGTTTATGGGGAGGATGCTGATGCTTCCGACATCGTTGAGCAGGCCGCCCATGCGGTCCGCAAGGCGTATGAGAGGTGTGAGGGTGATATCCTTGCCTTCCTTCCTGGTCAATCTGAAATTCTACGTTGCCGTGACCTTTTGTACGATGCTTTGAATGAGGCGGTTGTGCTCCCTCTCTACGGAACGCTTCCGTGGGGCGAGCAGCGCCGGGCGATAGTGCCTGACGCTGGCGGACGACGTAAGGTGGTGCTCGCCACCTCCATCGCCGAGACCTCCTTGACCATCGAGGGAGTGCGTGTCGTGGTGGATTCTGGTTGGGGAAGATGTATGCTTTATGACCAGCGTAACGGATTGAGTCGTCTTGCCACGGTGCGTGTGACGCGTGATGTGGCAGATCAGCGTGCGGGGCGTGCGGGGCGTTTGGCTCCGGGCGTATGTTATCGTCTATGGTCCTTGGCTACGGATCATCGCATGGAGGAGAACCGTAAGCCTGAAATCTTAGAGGCGGATTTGGCGCCGATGATGCTGGATGTCGCCGCTTGGGGTGAATCGGATGTCTATCGTCTCCCTTGGTTGACGCCACCTCCAACGTTCTCTGTGAAGCAAGCTTCTTCTTTGTTGAGATCTCTTTCCGCAGTCGGGGAGTATGGAAAGATAACCGCCTTGGGTAAGAGAATGGCGGGATCGCCTAGCCATCCGCGTATCTCTAGAATGTTATTGCTCGCCGAAACGGACAATGCTTGCGCTTTGGCTGCGGACATCGCTGCTTTGCTGGAGGAACGTGACGTCTTGGTGGCGGAAGAGAATGATGCGGATATCAATACAAGGCTTGTTATGCTTCGTGAGACGAGGCGGCGCGGCGTGGAAGGAAAGTGGAGCCGTGTGATGAAGGTGGCGGAGGAGTACCGTAACGTGATGCGGGTGAAGGTGGATAATGGTGCGCCCGATACGGAGATGGTTGGCGAACTGATAGCGACCGCCTATCCCGAGCGTGTGGCGAAAGCTGCGGATGGTTGTGGCAGGTTCCGTATGGCGAGCGGTGATCCGGTCTTTGTCCCCAAGGATGACATGCTTTCGTCGTGCGATTGGATTGCCGTGGCGGCGGTCAATGTGGCGTCGGGTAGAATTTTCTTGGCCTCCTCATTGAATGTGGAGGACATTCCCCATTTGACCTATGGGAAGGAGAATGTCTCGTGGGACAACAAGCGCGGATGTGTGGTGGCGCAGGAGGAGCGAAGGGTAGGATGCCTTGTCGTGTCGTCCCGTCCGATTAAGGATTTGAAACGTGAATCGGTCGTTGAGGCTTTATGCGAGGCCGCCCAGAAATATGGGGAAGGCATGTTCGACCTTTCCGAAGAGGTGCAACGCTTACGTCGACGCGTGTCGTGTGTGTCGGAGTGGCACCCTGAACTGGAATTGCCCGCCTTGGATAACGAAGCGGTTTGGGGAAAGTGCGCAGAGTGGTTGCCTTTCTTCTTGGAGGAGAACGGACGACTGATGTTGACCACCACTGAACTGAAGAAAATCAATATGTCTGACGTGCTATGGTCGTTGTTGGAATATGAACAACAACAGGCTGTGGAGCGTTTGGCTCCCACTCATATCGTTGTGCCTACGGGTAGTCGCATCCGTGTGGATTATCGTCAAGGAGCGGAGGCGCCTGTCCTTTCCGTGCGGTTGCAGGAGTGTTTCGGACTGATGGATACGCCTCGTGTCGACGATGGACGTAGGCCGGTTCTGATGGAGCTTCTCTCTCCCGGTTTCAAACCCGTGCAGTTGACACAAGACCTTAGAAGTTTTTGGGATGGAGCCTATTTTGAGGTGCGTAAGGAGTTGCGTCGCCGCTACCCGAAACATTCGTGGCCGGAGAACCCGCTGGAGGCGGAACCGACGAGGAGAACGAAGCGATGAGGCATGCCTGTTAAACCGTAAGCTTCTCCTTTATAAAATCCTACGCGAAACATTCGGCTTCCGATTTCTTGCCTTTCGGGAAATTTCAACAACACCACGGCGAAATATAAGTTTTATTGGTTCGTGGCAAATACGTCTTTACAATTTTCTACACCAAATATTTCGTTTTGTTTCTGATAGTCTATATTTTTGTATCAGCCTTACGATTAAGTCCTGCTTGCACTCTTAGAGGATCTATCGGTTTTATAAGAGTAATTTGCAAATTTCTCAGTGTCGTGTGAGGTAAATAGATGAAAAAAAACAGAAAGATGAACGATACTATTGATCAAATGATACCAAACGCTCTGATTGACGATGTCCGCACAATCATAGAAAACGCCCGCATAAATGCCGTTCGCAGTGTTGATTTTTGCCGTGTGCAAATGTATTGGAACTTGGGTAGAAGAATATTCGAGGAAGAACAACAAGGAAAGGACAGAGCCGATTATGGAGCATACATTGTGAAAACCCTTGCTGAGAATTTGGAAGCCGAGTATGGAAGCGGATTTTCGAAACGTCAATTGGAATTATGTCGACAATTTTACCGCATTTATCCAATTGCGAACGCAGTGCGTTCGCAATTAAATTGGACACAGTATCGTCTTCTTATTCAAATTGATGATCCCGACAAACGGGAATATTACGAATTAGAATCAGTGAATCATGCATGGACGGCGCGGGAGACGGAACGTCAGATTAACAGTCAGTTGTACGAACGGCTTCTGTTGAGCAACGACAAAGAAGCAGTGCTTGCTGTGGCACGCAAGGAAAGAATTCCGGAAACGCCACAGGAAATTATCAAAGACCCGATGGTGTTGGAATTTCTGGGATTGGAACGCACCCCATCCTATTACGAAAAAGATCTTGAAAGTACCATCATCACGCATATCACTGATTTCCTTTTGGAAATGGGCAATGGTTTCACTTTTGTGGCACGTCAGAAACGTATTCTTTTGGAAGATGATGAGTTTTTTGCCGATCTTGTTCTTTATAATCGACTCTTGAAATGCTTTGTCATTGTCGAACTCAAGACGGGCAAACTCACCCATCAGGATTTGGGACAGTTACAAATGTATGTTAACTACTATGACCGTACCGAAAAATTAGCAGAAGAAAACTCGACAATAGGCATTTTGCTATGTACAAGCAAGAACGATACTGTCGTGAAGATGGCTTTGCCAGAAAACAACCAAACGATTCTTCCGAGTGAATACAAACTCTATCTTCCAACCACGGAGCAACTTGTAAAAGAGATCAATGAGGTGAAAATGCTTGCTCAAAAATAAGTCGAATAATAATTACAAAAATTCATGATATTACCACAAAACAACAAACTTCCGATTTCCTATCTTGCTGAAATTTTTAACAACACCACAGCTACATATAAGTTTTACTGGTTCGTGGCAATGCTTGATATCCTTGTAAAAGAGCGTAAGACGAGTATATCGTTTTGGGAAATCATTGCTGGGATGGTGTCGGAATCATGGTATCCGATTCATTATTTCAAACTCTCATTTGGCAAGGCCGATTCATTGTTTGATAAATCGCTTGAAATACAAAATGCATTTCAAATTTCAATTGAATCTGACAAGAAAATAATTAAGGAATATTTGCTTGATAATCTAGATAATACAAAAAAGTATCTGCGTGTTTTTACACTCAATGTGCCATATCGATTCCTTTCGCCTTGGATAAAATACACTTGCGATGAAGACGTGATAAATAAATCGCAAGGTTTTGAAAACCAATGCCTTTATGCAATCTATGGAGATGAAATCGTAATCAATGATATTTGGGTTGATTATCTTACGGAGAATTACATAATTCTGCGGGATTTTGCTTTTTGGAACCTGACCGAATTTCTGCAGAAACGCAATCCGAATGTGCCTGACGTACCATCGAAACTTATAAAGCCGATTTTGCGAGACTCACTTACGAAGCAGCATAAGTTTTGGGACACCTACATTGAAACAGTTGGAAGTATCAATTGCATATATACTGGCAAACCGATTTTTGCGAAACAATACGATTTAGACCATTTTGTGCCTTGGAGCTTCGTTTCACACAATCTTTTGTGGAATTTGATTCCTGCTGATCCGAGTGTCAACTCGTCGAAAAGTAATAATCTGCCTCCGTTGGACGTTTATTTAAAACCATTTGCCGATGTTCACCATGACGCATTGAAAATACTGTACGCTAAAAATCCAAACAATACCTTGTTGGAAGATTATCTTATGGTTTATGACTCTGTCCTTGACTTGATAAATCTTCCCGATGCGGAATTTTACAATGTTTTCAGAAAGACATTTTCTCCAATGGTTCAAATAGCGGAAAATATGGGCTTTAAAAATTGGCAACTATGAAAAAGATAAAAAACAATCCTCATCTTACTGCCAAAGAAAGAACGTCGATTTCTTTTCCTACTCGTTGGCTAAAGCAAAACAATCTTTTGAAAGGTGAAATCCTTGATTTCGGCTGCGGCTTTGGTTTCGATACGGACCAACTGCAAAAGGAGGGTTTCGACATTGTCGGCTATGATAATTATTATCGACCTGAATATCCGATAAAACGCTTTGATACCATTATTTGCAATTATGTCCTCAATGTGCTTGAACCCGAGGAACAAGCCGAAGTGCTGATGTCGGTTTCTGAATTGCTCAAACCAACTGGAACGGCCTATTTCACGGTTCGCCGTGATTTGAAAAGCGAGGGTTTCCGTATGCATTTTGTCCATAAACTCCCGACTTATCAATGTAATGTTGTATTACCGTACAAGAGCGTGTTTTCAAACGAAAACTGTGAAATTTACGAATATAGACATTTCAACGAGTCTGATTACAAAAAGAAATATGATATAGACAAAGACTGTCCGTTCTGTAACTTGAATCCGAATGTGGTGTTGTTGAGCGAAACGGCGACAGCCGTGGCGTTTTTTGATGGCTATCCAGTCAGCAAGGGTCATACACTGATAATTCCCAAACGCCATGTAGCTGATTATTTCGAACTGACCACTCACGAACAACGTGCTTTGTGGCTTTTGGTAAATCACTGCAAGAAACTCCTTACAGAACGTTACGACCCCGATGGTTTCAATGTTGGCATAAACGTTGGCGAATCTGCAGGACAAAGTATCTTTCATGTACATATCCACTTAATTCCTCGCTACAAAGGCGATGTTGAGAATCCGAAAGGTGGAGTGAGGGGGGTGATACCGGGGAAACAGAAGTATTAATGGCTGAATGATTTATAGTCGAAAAGCTTCTGATTATAAACTAGGCGACACCTAATAATAGTAGATTTTGCCGAATCGTATGATTTATTTCTCTGAGTTGTAAACCTGAATTTGTCATGAATCTAATGAAATGACAAAAGTGTTGTCCGCACGCAACGCCCATCATCTTTACTTACGATGAATCTGTTGGCTCGATCGTCTAAATATTGACCATTTAGACTTTGGTTTGCGAGCGAAAATCCGGACCGCCACTTCAAATTTTATCGCAAAATCTGAAGTGCCACTCCAAATTTTCATTCGAAAATGATGGCTATCTGCTAAAATTTCATTCGTAAAAATAGGGCTGATTATTGATGACCTTACCGATGCGGTAACGGGCTGAATGCCCAACATCACTGAGTTTAGAACAACGCCCTGAACAACAAAACTATGGAGGAAAAGGCTTTGGCACCTCACTCTTTGTACTTCTTCGTATCCTTCAAAAACCTCCTCATCAGTAGGAAGGAGGCGAGGTAGAGCTCAAGTATGTAGGCGAACCAGATGCCCGGAGCGCCCCATCCGAGATAGATGCCGCAGAAGTAGCTGACGGATATGGTCAGCAGAATGTAGCAGATGAATGCCACGACCATCGGTGTGATGACGTTTTTCATGCCTCGTAATGCGCCGATGGCTACCGTCTGAAGCCCGTCTGCCACCTGATAGATGCCCGTCATGATGAGCAGTGTGGAGGCTAGCGCAATCACTTCCGCATCGTTCGTGAAGAGTGTGGCGATAGGTGTCCTGAATAGGATGATGAAAAAGGTGCAGATGCCCATGAAGTAGAGCGCCAAATGGATGGAGGCGATACCCGCTTTGCGCATCGCGGGGAAATCTTTCGCTCCGATCTGGTGGCTCACCCGTATCGTCGTCGCCGACGCCACGCCGCAGCTGACCATCCATGTGATGGCTGAAATTGTGATGGCGATCTGATGGCTGGCCAACGCCACGGTTCCACAGAGCCCGACGAACATTACCGCCACGTTCATACCGAATGTCTCCATAAACATCTGAAGCCCGATGGGAGAACTGATTTTAAACAGTTCTTTCTGCTCTTTTAGTGTGAATCCGTCTCTACGGAAGAATAGGAAATAGTGGGAGAACGGACGTTTGTATCTCACAAGAATGATGAAGACGACACACATGGCTATCCTCGATATCAAGGTCGCATAGGCGGCTCCGTCTACACCCAATTTCGGACAGCCTAATTTGCCGAATATGAGCACCCAGTTGAGAAATATGTTTAGAAGATTGCCCGACACGGTGACGATCATCGCGTATTTCGTGTTGCCTACTCCGTCCATGAATTGCCTGAAGGCTTGGAATAGCAGCACGAAGGGCAGGGAGGTGAATAGGATGAGGTAGTAGGATTTGGCCAACGGAACGACCTCCTCGGGTTGCCCGAGCCTATCCATGAAGTGGTAGAGTAGCAGTAGCAGAGAGCCCACCACGATGGTGACGAGCATATTGAATAGTATCGAGTTTTGAAAGATGGAGGCCGCTTTGCGATGGTTGCCCGACGAGTATTCCACGCCGATGAGCGGGGTGGAACCGAATGACAAGCCTAAGGCGGTCGCGAAGCCGATGAAGAAGGCGGCTCCTCCGAAAGAGACTGCCGCTAACTCCGTCTTCCCCAACTGCCCTACCATGAGGGTGTCCATCAATTGAACCGTACCTTGCCCTAACTGCGCCAGCATGACCGGCACGGCAAGCTTTAGGTTCCTTCGGTAGAATGGAACGTATCCTCGAAAATAATCTATTATTGAATTCAGAATATTGCCCGACCTCATTAGAATTAAAGAATGGCTTCTCTTACTCGAATCAGTTTCGCTAACAAATCGTCCATTCTATCTAATGGGAGCATGTTCGCACCGTCTGACTTGGCATGCGCCGGGTCGAAGTGCGTCTCCATGAACAAACCGTCCACACCGACTGCCACGCCCGCTTTGGCGATGGTCTCGATCATGGCTGGGTTACCGCCCGTCACGCCTGTGATTTGGTTTGGTTGTTGAAGCGAGTGAGTTGCGTCAAGGATAACAGGACAACCGATTTTCTGCATCTCTGGAATACCGCGGAAGTCTACAATCAGGTCTTGATAGCCGAAACAGGTGCCTCGGTCGGTCAACATAACGTTGTTGTTACCCGCATTTCGTACCTTCTGAGCGGCGAAAGCCATAGCGGAAGGTGAGAGGAATTGACCTTTCTTGATGTTGATTGTCTTGCCGGTTTTGGCGGCCGCCACCAACAAATCGGTCTGGCGGCAAAGGAAAGCCGGAATTTGGAGGATGTCCACATATTCCGCCGCAATCTCAGCCTCCTCCTCGGAATGGATGTCGGATACGACCGGTATGTCGAATGTCTCGCTGATCTTTCTGAGAATGCGCATCGCCTTCTCGTCGCCTATGCCCGTGAAGGAATCCGCTTTGGAACGGTTCGCCTTCTTGTATGAGGCTTTGAATATATAAGGGATTTTATATCTTTCTGTGAGTGCTACGACGTGCTCCGCGATTTGGAACGCCATCTCTTCGCCTTCAACCACACATGGTCCTGCCATCAGGAAAAAATTGCCCGAATTGATGTTCTTGAGTTTCGGACTGATGAATTTTAAATCTATCATATTGTTTTTATAATGAACTAATTAAAACGATGAGGATGAACTCATCTCGAAATTGAAAACAAAATTATAAAAAATTCTTTCCGTTTCCCGCCTTTGCCCGCCGAAAAAATCTTGGGGAAAGATTCTATGCGGAGGCATACGAATGATGAAGTGAGGATTTATTTATATGGGTCAATCTTTATCGTCACGTTCTTCGTCTCGGGGAAGGTGATCGTCTTGGCCCTTTGGATGTTCTCTATCATCATATCGCTGCATTTGATGCCTGTGTTGACCGCTGCTTTCTTGTGGCCGAATTTGCAGATGGAGACCACGTAGCTGCTTGTCACCACGCGGTATGTCTTCTTCATATTTAATTTCTTCCCATTTAAATCCTTTAGCGTGAGGTAGTTGATATCGTCCGGGTGGAACCGACTTACCTCCGATTCATACTTTACGCCAACCACGAAAGGAAACCTCTTCTCGTCCATAAAGTGGCAGGAAAGGATAAGACGCTTCAGCTCTTCACCCGTCAGTTCCATAATCATCGCCTCGTTGCCGAATGGGTCCAGACGGAGAATGTCCGACAGACGGATGTCGCCCGCAGGCAACTCCTCGATTCTGACGCTTCCGTAGTTGACAAGTGCGAAGTCCGCTTTTGTCTCGTTAATCCAAGTCTGTCCCATGAAACATCCCATCGTCTCCAAATCCTTGATGGAATCGGTGAGAATGCCTATCGATTTGTCCAACTCCTCATTGTTGGAGAAATATTTCACTAGCTCCTCGGTAGCCTTGTCCGACGAAGAACTGCTGATGTCGATGAGTTTCGCGTTCTTCTCCGCAATCTTTTTGTCCTTTAAATCAATGACTGTCAGGGTGGCTTGCTGCAGCTTGTTCTCCACCTGTGTGATGATCACGCCTTTACGGTTTACGCCGCCGTTCAGTTTCGTGTGGGAGTGACCACCGACGATGATGTCGGCGAAATCTGAAAACTCCTCCGCTAAAATTTGGTCGTCGTCATACCCCACGTGAGTCAAGAGAATCACCACGTCGCACTCCTTGCGTAGGAAACGGTGCGCTTCGATGGTCTCTTTCACGGGGCGGAACTTGATTCCTTGTACGTTCTTCGGGTGAGTGTCCGGTATGCCACTTTGGTTGATTTGTATTAAACCCAACACGCCTACACGCACACCATCGCCCATCGTGAAGATTTTATAACCTTGCAGACGGTCTCTCAAAGAGTCGGGCAACTCTACGTTGGCGGAGAGATAAGGAAAGTGCGAATATGATAACGTTTGTTTTAATCCGTCCATATTCGCATCGAATTCGTGGTTGCCCAAAGCCGAAGCGTCGAAGCCGACATAGTTCATCAATTCGGTCATCGGGTAAGATGGAATAGGGTATTGGTCGTTCATGGGATTGCCCGTCCTGTTGTCACCTGCCGAAAGCACTAGCAAGTTTGGATAGATGTTTCTTAGACTGTCCGCAATGAATTTAAGACGGGGCATCTTCTCTATGGCGGCGTGCATGTCGTTGACCGAAAGGATAGCGATTCTCTCTTCGGCGGAAAGCGTTCCGCATAGTAAATTCAAGACGAGTAAGGAGAAAAAAATGGATAATGCTTTTCTCATTGTGTAGGATGTTAAGATTATTAGGAATAAAAAAGGAGGGGTAACCAAGTGTGTTCCCCTCCTTAAGGTTAGTGCTTTATGTGGTATTAGAATTTATTCATCAATACGTTCATAGCCCTTTCGAGACCATCGACGTCTTTACCGCCCGCTTGAGCGAAGAACGGTTGGCCACCGCCTCCTCCCTTGATTTCCTTAGCGGCTTCACGAACCAATTGGGTAGCGTTCATGCCGCCTGCGACGAGGTCATCGGACAAAGCCATTGTGATGGCAGGTTTGCCCATGTTTTGTGTCGCACCGATGAACACGAGCGAAGAAGGAACCGCGTTGCGGATTTGGAAGGCGACGGATTTGACGATGTCCGCTTCGAAATCACCTTTGAGGATAATTAACTTCACTCCATTGCGGTCGATGGCGTTGCTGATCAATTTGTCGCGGAGGATGACAACCTTCTCTTGAACGAATTGCTCCACCTGTTTCTTCATGGCAGAGTTCTCGTCCAATGACTTCTTGATGGCTTGAACAAGGTTCGGCACGTTGTTGAAGAGAGACTTCAGGTCGCGGAGCATGTCCTGCTGCATATCGACGAACTCCTCAGCCTTAGCGCCTGAGACCGCTTCGATACGACGGACACCCGCAGAAACGGAAGCCTCGGAGAGGATGCGGATGAATCCGATCTCACCGGTAGATTTCACATGCGTACCACCGCAAAGCTCCATGGAAGGTCCATATTTGATCACGCGCACCGCATCACCATATTTCTCACCGAACAAGGCGATGGCACCCATGGCTCTCGCCTCCTCGATAGGCACATTTCTATGCTCTTCCAAAGCGATGTTCTCGCGAACCATAGCGTTGGCGAGTTGCTCCACCTTTCTCAACTCCTCGTCGGAAACCTTTTGGAAGTGGGAGAAGTCGAAACGTAGAGCCTCAGGAGCGACGAAGGAACCTTTTTGCTCCACATGCGTGCCCAAGACCTGACGCAAAGCGTAGTCGAGCAAGTGGGTCGCCGTGTGGTTGCAAGCGATCTGTTGGCGGCGTGCGGTGTTCACCTCAGCCACGAACGAAGCGCTTGGGTTTGCAGGCAACTTCTTGACGATGTGCACGCTCAGGTTGTTCTCCTTCTTCGTGTCGATGACCTCGATGGTCTCGTCGTCCGATTTCAAGATACCGGTGTCGCCCACCTGACCACCCATTTCAGCGTAGAAAGGAGTGCGGTTCAAAACGATTTGATAGAATTCGCTATTCTTTTGTTTGATTTTTCTGTAACGAAGGATCTCCACGTCGCAAGAGAGAATGTCATATCCGACGAACTCGGATTCGCCTTCTTGCAGTTGTACCCAGTCGCCCGTCTCCACAGACGCTGCGTTGCGTGCACGTTCCTTTTGTTTCTGCATCTCTTGGTTGAACTCCTCTTGGTTGACGGTCATGCCGTTTTCGCGGAGGATAAGTTCCGTCAAATCCAATGGGAATCCGAAGGTGTCGTAAAGCGTGAAGCCGTCCTTGCCGGAGATTTCCGTCTTGCCGTTCGCCTTTGTCTCCGCCATCACTTTGTCCAAAAGGCGGATACCCGTTTCCAAGGTGCGGAGGAATGCCTCCTCCTCCTCTTTAATCACTTTCTCCACGAGGGATTTTTGTGCGATCAATTCAGGATAAGCGTCACCCATCGTTTCGATGAGTACAGGCAATAATTTGTAGAGGAATGCGGAGCGTTGTCCGAGGAATGTGTAACCATAGCGGACTGCTCGTCTCAAGATTCTGCGGATGACGTAGCCAGCCTTAGCGTTGGAAGGCAATTGGCCGTCGGTGATGGAGAATGAGATCGTCCTGATGTGGTCGGCGATGACACGCATGGCGATGTCCGTCTCACGTTTTTTCCCATATTCGCAGCCGCAGATTTCTCCGATGCCCTTTAGAATAGGTTGGAATACATCCGTGTCGTAGTTGGATTTCTTGCCTTGCAAAGCCATGCAGAGACGCTCGAATCCCATACCAGTGTCGACATGTTTAGCCGGTAGTGACTCAAGTGAGCCGTCCGCCTTTCTGTTGAACTGCATGAATACGTTGTTCCAGATTTCGATGACCTGCGGGTTGTCTTTGTTGACCAAAGCCTCGCCAGGAATCTTCGCGCGCTCGTCGTCGTCGCGGAGGTCGATATGGATTTCGGAGCAAGGACCGCACGGACCTGTGTCGCCCATCTCCCAAAAATTATCATGTTTGTTACCGTTGATGATGTGATTCTTCGGTAAGAACTGCGCCCAGATTTCAGCCGCCTCGTCGTCGCGCCCGAGTTTGTCCTCTTCGCTACCCTCGAAAACGGTGGCGTAGAGACGCTTCGGGTCGAGCTTCAGCACATCTACGAGATATTCCCAAGCCCAAGAAATCGCCTCCTTCTTGAAGTAGTCTCCGAAAGACCAGTTGCCCAACATCTCGAACATGGTGTGGTGGTAGGTGTCGAGACCGACCTCCTCCAAGTCGTTGTGTTTTCCGCTCACACGCAGACATTTCTGGGAGTCCGCGACGCGAGGATATTTACGGGGCACATTGCCTAAAAATATGTCTTTGAACTGGTTCATGCCCGCATTGGTGAACATCAATGTTGGGTCATTTTTCACCACCATTGGGGCGGAGGGAACGATGGTATGTCCCTTCGACGCGAAGAAATCGGTGAACGATTTACGAATTTCTTTAGCTGTTAACATCTTATATTTTATTATTCAATAGCGCGAAAGTAGCACATTTCCAACAAAAAAACTATCTTTGCCATCGCATTTTATTTAGGAAACTATAACATGGCAAAAGCGAGATATCAGTTCAACCCCAAGACTTTGTCGTTCGAACGGGTTGATAATACCATAAGACACTGGATTAATTGGTCACTTTCCCATTTGCTGACTGGAGTCCTCACCGGGCTTGCCTGCTTCATTATTTTCGCACTCTTCATCGAATCACCGAAGGAGAAAGAACTTAGGAGCGAGCGTGACCAGCTCGAGGCTCAATATGAGTTGCTGAATGCGCAGATGGACGAAGTGCAGAATGTGTTGACGGATATCCAACAGCGTGACGACAACCTCTATCGGCTGATTCTTCAGTCCGATCCGGTGGCGAAAGGCATCCGTTTGGGGAGTGATTATCAGGAGAAATACCGCAATTTGAGGACTCGTACCAATTCGGAAATTGCGGCGAACACCTCCATTTCGATGGAGCGTATCCGCAGACAACTCTATGTGCAGTCCACCTCTTTCGACGAAGTGGTGAACTTGGCGAGAAACAAGGAGGATATGCTCTTGTGCATCCCTGCCATCCAACCTGTCATGAATCAGAACTTGAAGCGAATGGCTTCCGGCTACGGTTACAGAATCGATCCTATCTACAAGACACCTAAGTTCCATGCCGGAATGGACTTCTCCGGCGAAATCGGGACGAATATCTTCGCGACGGGTAAGGGAATCGTTGAATTCAGAGGCTGGATGCAAGGCTACGGCAATGCGATAATCATCGATCATGGTTATGGCTACAAAACCTTATATGGACATTGTAACAATTTCGTGAGCAATGTGAAAGTCGGAACCCATGTGACTCGTGGCCAGGTAATCGCCTATATGGGTAATACAGGTAAATCCACCGGTCCGCACGTTCATTATGAGGTGCGCTATAAAGGCAAGGTGGTTGATCCTCGCAACTATTATTACATGGACCTCTCTCCTAAACAATATGACGAGATGATTCAGATCGTCTCCAATAACGGTAACATTTTCGACTGACGTGCCATGAAGGAGGGGAAAAAATATTATGCGATTAGCGAGGTGGCGGATATGTTGGGCTTGGAACCCTCCACGTTACGCTATTGGGAAAAGGAATTCCCGCTGCTTTCCCCGAAAAGGAACGATAAAAAGAAAAGATTTTATACTGAAGAGGATATCGAGTCAGTCCGTATGGTGCAGTACTTGTTGAA
>CALCUH010000114.1 GCA_937907165.1 uncultured Bacteroidales bacterium
AAGGAGGTGGTTGTAACGTACACATGGAAGGAAGACACCGAGAAGCCGGTCATCAGCTTGAAGGCTGGCAGCCAGGCAGACGGCTACGACTGGGGCTGCAACCCGACCGTTGCTGCACCAGAGTTTGAATACACAGACAACTGCGACAACGACTTGACGATCGCCGTTACGACCGATGGTCCAAAGGGCGAAGGCTGCGCAAAGAGCCAGACCTGGAAGGCGAACGTTAGCGACAATTGCGGCAACCCAGCCAAGGAGGTGGTTGTAACGTACACATGGAAGGAAGACACCGAGAAGCCGGTCATCATCCCTTCAACCACCACAACTCCAGCAACTAACGCTGGATCATGTGAGTACACAGTTCCTGATGTGATTGCATTGGTTGAAATTAGTGATGCATGTACTGCTGATGAAGATCTGCAGATATCTCAATCTCCAGTTGTTGGAACTAAGATTACTGAGGATACCGATGTTACAATCACTGTAATAGATGGTTGCCAAAATAAGAGCGAGCAAGTAATTAAGGTTACTCTTCCTGCTGTCCTTCAATCTACCATCACCTCTGCCGAGTCCTTCTGCTTCAACACCTCTGATGGTATCATTGAAGGTACCTTTGAGGGAGGTCAAGCACCTTACACTGTAAGTTGGACGGATGGTGGTACAAAAACTGGTTCACAAGATAATGTATCTAATATTAAGATAGAAAACTTGCCAGATGGCGCTTATACAGTGACTGTAACAGACAACAATGGTTGCCATATCGATTTGAATACAACTATCGCACAGTTGTCTCAAAAGGTTACCGTTACAGCTGAGAGTGCCGACAAGATTTACGATGGTGTAGAGTTGACGAAGAACGAATACAGAACATCTAATAATCTTGAAAGTGGTGATGTTATCACTGATGTCGTAGTGAGTGGTAGCAGAACTGAAGTCGGAACCTCTGCAAATGTAGTTGAGTCATTCAAGATTATGCGTGGTGACAAGGATGTAACTTGCTACTACGATACCGCTATGGTAAATGGTACATTGGAAGTGAAGTGCAAGCCAGTGACCATCACGGCTAATTCAGAAGAATTTGTTTACGACGGAAATGTTCATACGAATGCAGGTTATGATGTAGTCGGCTTGGTTGGAACGGATAAAATCTCTGCTGTAGTGGAAGGTTCTATTCAATATGTAGACCAAAGTCCTGTGACCAACGAGTTGAAGTCGTACGAGTTCACATCAGGATCTGCAGACAACTACTGCGTAACTCCTGAGAATGGTACGTTGACCATGACTTACGAGTGTCAGAAGATCACAATCGCTGCAAACTCCAACTCATGGACATACAACGGACAAAGCCATAGCGATGATGGTTATACATTGACCATTGGCGAGGGTGACGATGCAACTACTGTAAATGTAGGTGCAGAAGGTATCTATACGTTCGCCAACGGAGATGTCTTGACAGTTGACGTGACAGGTTCAATCACGAATGTGTCAGAGACTCAGGTAGAGAACATTGCTACTGTGGTAAACATCAAGCATGGAACAGTGGATGTATCAAACGCATACTGCATCACGAAGAATGAGAAGGGTAGTTTGACAATCACTCCAGCCGAGTTGACCATCGCAGTAAACGATACGAAGGTTTACGATGGAACATCATTGGTTTCATCATTGGCCAAGGCAACAGCTACTGGCTTGGTAGAAGGTGATGCGTTGACTGCCGGTGTTGTAACCACCAACGGTAAGGATGTGGCTACATACAACTACGATGCAACATCTGCTATCACTACAGCATACGAGACAAAGAATGGTATTGGTAACTATACCGTAACATACGATTTGACACAAAAGATCACGAAGCGTCCAATCACCTTCACATCGGCAACCGACGAGAAGGTATATGACGGAACAGAGTTGATCAAACATGAAGTTACTGTCAGCGGAGACAACTTCGTCAGTGGCGAGGGTGCAACCTTCGATGTTACCGGTACTCGTACATTGGTCGGTACATCCGATAATACCTTCACCTATACATTCAACGAAGGAACTGACGCTAAAAACTATGATGTTACCAAGGTTGAGGGTACATTGACCGTCACAGAGAATAAGTCGGCGATCGTGATTGCATCCGCAAACAAGTCATGGGAGTACAACTGTGCGAACCACAAGGAGGATGTCTACACGGTAACCTACGGCGGCGAGGCAGTTACATCTGTCAGTGCGGACGGCAAGGAGTTCACGTTGCCAACGGGCGACAAGTTGACGATCACGAGCACGGCTGCGGGCGTGACATACTACGACGCAAACTACAGCGAGAACAACACGTTCACGTATGTTTTGGAGAACGACGCGCAATACCAAGGCGACCGCGACACGACGTACGGAACGTTGAGCATCGCGAAGAAGGCGTTGACGATTACCGCGGACGACGCGGAGAAGAAGTACGACGGCACAGCTTTGACGAAGAACACGTACGGCAACTCAGAGTTGGCTCCATGCGACCAAATTGAGAGCGTAAAGGTTGAGGGCAGCATCACCATGATCGGCACGACACCGAACGTTGCGAGCGCAGCGGTCATCACGGATGGCGAAGGTATAGAACGTACCGAGAACTATACGATAACTTACGTGCCAGGCACGTTGGAGATCAAGCCGAACGACGTGACGATCGAGATCGCGTCCATCGGCGAGACATGGACATACGATTGCGAGAACCACACGAACGAGGTCTACACGGTTAAGTATGGCGATACAGAGTTGAGCCCAGCAGCAGACGGCAAGACGTTCACGTTGCCAACGGGCGACGAGTTGGTCATCACACCGACCGCAGCGGGAGTTAAGTACATAGGCGACAACGCAGACCGAAACAACACGTTCACCTATGTATTGGCAAACGACGATCAATATGCTGGTGTCCGCGATACTACTTACGGAACGTTAGTGATTACTCAACGTCCAATCGTTATCACCGCAAAGGATAGCACCAAGGTATACGACAATATAGCATTGACCCAAGATGGATTCTTTACTGATGGAAATGAGGCGTCTTGTGATAAGGTCGTAAGTGTTGTCATTGTCGGTTCTCAATTGGAAGTGGGAAGTAGTGTTAACAAAATTTCTGATGCGAAGATTATGGCTGGCGATCTTGATGTGACTGGAAACTATTCTATTGAATATGTTGATAATACCTTAACCGTCACCCCTCGCCACATCCTTGTCACCATCACTGGTAACACGAAGACCACCACCTTCAACGGTGCGGCACAAGACACCGCAGGTTACGTTTGGGAGGCTTCCGAGGATTTGGGATTGTACAACAACAACGACTACTTCGTATTCAAGGGTGATAGTACACTCTCTGAGACCAATGCCGATACCTACTATATGGAGTTGGCTGAGGATCAATTCGAGAACGTCAACCACAACTTCGACGTTGACTTCAAGGTTGCGTCCGACGGTTGGATGGAAATCAAACCTCTCGATGTGATTGTCAACATCACAGGTCATACGGATGAGGTCGTTTACAATGGAAATGACCAATATATTACCGGTTATGAGTGGAAGGCTAATACTACTCTCTACCACGTGGATGACTTCACCTACGCTGGTGACAGCATCGCTATCGGTGATACCGTCGACACTTATATGATGGATTTGAAGAGCGAGCAGTTCGCTAATGTTGATCATAACTTCGGTGAGGTGACGTTCAACATTATCTCTGACGGTTCCATCACCATCACGCCAATCACTACGCCAATCACAGTTACGGCTAACAAAATGAAGCAGGTTTATGATGGTGCTGAACATACTTGCAACAGCTATAAGTTCACTCAAAATGTTTTGGTGGCGGGCGATACTTTGATAGCCGTTGTTGAAGGTGCTATCACGGATGTGGATTCTATTCCTAATGTAGTTACCAGCTACAAGGTCATCCGTAAACGTGATGGTGCGGATGTGACTAACAACTATACCTTTACAGAATCTGTTGATGGTTATTTGGTTGTCACAAGGAGGAAGATTGTATTTACTTCCGCTACCGACGAGAAGTTCTATGACGGCACTCCTCTCACAAACGATTATGTCGATGTGACTCTTTCTGCTAATGGCGAAGGATTCGCACCTGGTGAGGGCGCAAGCTTCTCTGTTACGGGAAGCATTACGGAAGTAGGTACCGACAAGAACTATTTCAGCTATAAGTTATATAGTAACACAAAGGCAGGAAACTATGACATCTCCGTTGTATATGGTGATTTGACGGTTAAACAATTGACGACTCCGATCGTAATCACCGCTAACTCTAACGAGAGGGTATATGACGGAACACCTTTGACCGACAACGGCTTTACTTATACTCCGGATGTTATCGTGGAGGGCGACAAATTGGTGGCTGTCGTTGAGGGCGGTTTGACCGACTTCGGAAAAACAGCTAACAAGGTTATTTCTTATAAGGTGATGCGCGGTGACCATGAGGTTACTAGAAACTATACCTTTGGCGAATCTGTTGATGGCTTGCTGAGCGTCACAAAACGTCATGTGACCCTCACTTCCGCTACCGATACGAAGGTTTACGATAGAACTCCTCTCACGAACGATGAGGTGGTTGTCGGCGACCAAGGTTTCGCTGAGGGTGAGGCCGCTGATTACGCTGTTACCGGTACTATCACTAACTTCGGTAAGACCGCTAACGTATTCACATATACACTGAAGGAGAACACGAAGGCTGATAACTACGTGATTGACACGATCTACGGCGTTTTGTCTATCACTAAACGTCAAACTGCTATCGTCTTCGATTATGGTTATGACATAAAATCCGACATCTTGCCGGGCTTCGCTGACGAGTCTTATGACAAGCCTGCGGATCCTGTGAGAAAGGGTTACGATTTCAACGGATGGGTTCCTGAACTCCCTGAGTTGTTACCTTTGGATACTTTGACGGTTACCGCTCAATGGAACCTTATCACTTACGAGATCAAGCTTGATACGTTCGGCGTGATCACTTATACGGTGGAGGATAACAAGGTTATCGATTTGAACGATTACACTCCTGAACGTGAAGGCTACGATTTCACTGGTTGGATGGATGAGTCGGGCACAAAGGTATCTACCATCAGTACGGCTGACGCTAGTGCTTTGAACTTGACAGCTACTTGGCATATTGCCACCTTCGATATTAAGTATATCTCTAACGGTAAGACGTTGAAGGCTGATCCTGTCGTATTCGGCGACCCTATCACGCCAATCGCTGACCCTACCAGAACGGGCTACACGTTCGAAGGATGGAGCCCAGAGATCCCTGCAACAATGCCTGCTGGCGGTGTCACAGTAATCGCTCAATGGAAACCTATCGAATACCATATCATCCTTCTCAGTCAAGGTGAGAATATTGGTGAGATTCCTTATACGGTTGAAACCGAGCCATTCAAGATCGATTCTTTGGACGATCGTGACGGTGAGGCGTTCGTAAGTTGGTCTTTGGACGGTGAGACGTTGGATAACGAAGGAGACGGATTCATATTCTACCCGATGTTCATCGCAAGCGATGTGGTAATCGAGGCAGACTGGAAGATTGTGACGGATGAGTTCAATATCGTATTCAAAGTGGATGGCGAAGAGTATATGTATTTCGTGGTTCATGAGGGTGAAGCTACCGCAGACTATGTGGCTTCTGTCAATGATCCTGTCAACAAGAGAGGATATATCTTCGACGGTTGGGATATCACTATCCCAAGCATCATGCCGAGAAAGAACCTTACGGTGAATGCGGTTTGGAAACCTATTACTTATCAACTCACTTTGAAGGATGTCGACGGATCTGATCTGGAGACTATTCCTTACAACATCGAGGATGTGGTTTCGCTTCCTACCTTCGAAAGCAAAGATGGCCTTGTATTCCTCGGATGGACCGATGGTATCAATACCTATAGTCAAATTACTCCAGGCAGTTATGCCGAAGACTTCGAGTTGACCGCCTCTTGGGGTGTTAAGTCTTACGAGATTGTCTATATGGTTGATGGGCTCGAATATGCTAGGGATACCTTCAAGGCAGGTGAGACGATTGAGAAACTTCCTGACCCTGAAACGAACGAGGAGGGTTACGCATTCAGCGGTTGGAGCGCCATCCCTGATCTGATGCCTGCTGAGGATCTTGTTGTCAGTGGACGCTTCGAGAAGGGTGGATATATGCTTACTTATATGGTTGACGGCGAGGTCTACAAGAGCGTCCGTTATTTGTATGACGCTGCGATCTCACCTCTGAGAGCGCCTCGTAAGTCCGGTTATGAGTTCACGGAATGGAGCGGACTCCCTTCCACGATGCCTGCTAAGGATATTGTCGTGGAGTGCGTATATGGTATCGCTACCTATTCTATCGTCCTCAGAAGCGAGGGTGTTCCGGTGGATACGCTTTACTACACTATCTTCGACGATGAAATCAAACTTCCTACCATTACGGGTCCTGGTAAATTCTTCCAAGGATGGTATGACGGTAGAAAGACCGTTACCAAGATTAAGACCGGCGCTTATTCCGGTAACCTTGAGTTCTCCGCTAGATGGGTTTACGTGAACTATACGCTTACCTTCTATGTCGATGGTGTACAATACGCTAGAAATGATAACATGAGATATGGTGATGTGATCGATTTGCCGGAAGAGCCATCTAAACTGGGTCTCTATTTCATCCGCTGGGATGGAATGCCTGCAGACGGGTTGATGCCGGATAACGATCTCAAGTTGGAGGCGGTGTTCTCTGAACATGTCGGTGAGGAAAACGTCGAGGATGCTTCTTCTGTTGACGTCTATACAGATAATCTGAATATCGTTATCCTCCGCGCCGAAAATCAAGATATCCAAGTGATGGATCTCGACGGCGTGACGATTTTCACCGGTGTGGCTGATTCTGAATCGTTCTCTATCCCGGTTCGTTACCGCGGCGCGTATATCGTCAGAATCAATAACGTTTACAAAAAGGTCCTTGCTAAGTAAGGATTGATAGTTAATAAATATTCTTGGGGTGGACGTCCGCGCATTTTGTGCGGACGTCCTTTTTTCTCTCTTTCTCGTAAACTTGTTTTGTGAATCCTCTCTTTTTTTGTAATTTAGAAGTTGTTTATTTTTTACGACTTCAGAGTGTTTCGTATATTTTGAATTACTGATAATCTATATGTGTATGAGAAAAATTGAATCTAATGTTTTTGGGCTGATTCTATCCGCCCTCTTCTTCTCTCTCCTCGCCGCTTGTTCGGATCCTGCGGACGATAACGATGTGGACGATTTGGTAAAAAGGGGAGATAATGTGTTTAAGGTCGGTTCCGTCTCTACTTCCATCGGGGAGTGCTTGGACGGCTATATGGAATCGGATGGCGGGGTGACCCATTTCCTCCATTTCTATACGAAGGGGTATTATCATATGAACGGCG
>CALCUH010000115.1 GCA_937907165.1 uncultured Bacteroidales bacterium
AGCTTCCTTACGAGGCCTTGGATCTCCCAACTTTAACCGTGAACGATGCGTGTGACGGAATCCTTTATCCTGAAGTCATTGCTTATGTTAAACAAAAGGATAGTTCTGTTACCGTTTATCGCAATGAAGAGTTGAAGAGTGCCAAGTATCCGACTGAGACACATAAGATCGTATGGTTGTTTACCGATAAGGCAGGCAATCAAGATTCATGTGTGATGTTTGTGAATGTTGTAGATTCTGTCGCTCTTCAAATGGATAGTTGTGATGTCGATAAAGATATTGCAGTGACTGTTGATCCTGGCAAGTGCTCTTTGCCTGCGGATTCTTTGAAAAACTATATGAAATTCCCGACAGCTTACGATATTTGTGATGACGATACGATTATCCCAAAAATCGAACGTTATTTCGAGGGTGAACTTGTGACGGATGAAACAGGTAAGCCTATCGTTTGGAATTCTCAAGACTTCCCGTTAGGAACGACTAAGATTAAATGGATATTTGTCGATATGAAGGGACTCATGAAGGATTCTTGCGAGAAGACATTAACAGTTAAAACAGAATTGTTCGATTGTAAATCATTGTTAGATACTGTTGTCGTTAATTTGTTGGATTCTTTCTTCGCTACTTCTGAAGAGGTGAAGTTGGCAGGCTTGAGAAAACCTGAAATCATCATCGATAATTGTGGCGCTGCTACTATCGATTTCAGACGTTCGGATGGAAAAGATAGTACTGCTAATTATGAGATTGGTCTAACTACTGTTGATTGGACATTTAATTATGTATTCCATGATACGTTGACATGTTCTCAAATCGTTAAAATTGAGGATATGGTTCCTCCGGTTCTTGAGTGTCCTCCTTTAGACGACGTCACTTATGAATGTTATGGTGAAATACCGGTTCCTTACGCTTCTTTCGAAGAGTTCCTTGCCGCGGGTGGTTCAATCTCTGATATGAAGAAATACAAAGAGGGTACTTTCCGTTATGAAGAAACAGAACAGGGTGAAGCTCCATGTGATTATAATTTGGTCCGCACCTATTATATCACGGATGTTCGATATAAGACTGAGTCATGTTCTCAAACATTTGCGATCCATGATGTGACGGCTCCTGAAATCCTTACGACTGTCGATACGATAAAGATTGCTTGCGATCAGGATTCTCTTATTCAGGAAGTTCTTGCCATGGATGATATTGCTATCAAGGCAAAGGATAATTGTTCTACTGAGGAGGAGATTGTCATAAAGAAACGTACCCAATCAAATCGTTCTGAGGATATTCATGATTGTGATTATAACAATTATACTATTTGGCGTTCTTGGACTGCTACCGATAAGTGTGGTAATGAGAGTGAACCTTTGGTTCAGGTTATTCTTGTTGTCGATTCTGTTGCGCCTAAGTTTATAGCTCCTGAAAAATGGAGTGATACCGTTCTCGCTACGAACGCTAAGAATTGTATTATGAAAGTTCCTGAATTGACTCATCTAGTTGGTGAATATGTTCAGGATAAATGTACTGAATCTGAGGATATCCATGTATGGCAGGATCCCGCTGAAGGTTCCATCATCAAGAAAAATACTATTGTGTGGATTCATTTCGAAGATAAATGTAATAATGGCGATAGTATCAAGATGATGGTACAAGTCATGACTCCGGAATCTGTTGTTTCTTTGTCAGCCAAGGATGTGACCATTTGTGGTTCTGATAGTTCTTATATCGATTTGTGGTCTGCTGATGTCCGTTACGCATCTGGTAATATCTGGTTGCCTGGCACTAATTTCAGAAGAAGAACTTTGCCAAGTACATTCTCTTATGATTGTTATCGTGATGAAATATCTCCTTCCAATTTGGTATATAGTGATAATAAGACAACTTATTATGATCAATTCTATGTGCCAAACGAAAAGTTGTTCGATTCCATCCGAATTTCAAAGACTCATTTGAATAGGTATGCTCAAAGTGGCAAGTATGTGTTTGTCGTTATGGACACCACTACTCAATGTAAGGATACCGCGGTTGCTTATTTGAAGATTAACGAGAGACCTCGTATTAATCTGTCTTCCATCAGCGTTAGCATGTGTGAGAACGATTCTTTGAATATCACTTCTTTGGATAGTGTTTCATATGTATGTGTCGATTCTATGGGTGCTAACATGGTTAAACAAGGTTGGAGATTGGGTGACACTGATTATTTACAAGGCACTCCGGTTCCGTTCTATGAGTCAGACCAGCCTCTTTATTATTTCGCTGAAAATCTTTGTGGAAGAACTTATAGTTATAATAGTTTGTTCACCACTTGCGGTCAGGTTATGAATGATACACAGGATAGCTTGAATGCAGTGGGTGGAACCGTTGAAGAATTGAATAAATGGAGAAACTATAAGGTTGTCCGTCGTGATAGTGTATTGCTTACAATCCATCAACGTTTTATTCCTGATTCTTTGGTGTTAACTTCAGATCCTGAAGGTTTACGTCGTTGTTGGTTTGGTGACGAAGTGACATTGTCTTTGAAAACATATCATTTCCGCCCTGCATTTTATATCTGGTGTGTCGTGAAAGACGAGTTCGATGGCTATGCAACTAGTTACGATCGTTTAGGCAACCCTGTCGAGGAGATTGACGATGCGGTTAAGGATTCAATAATGTTTAGTGATTTAGAGAATTTGTATTCTAAGTATTCGTTCTATCCTGCCGATTCCTCTAAGTTCTATGTGTTGGTCGGTGATGGTGTTTGTCCTGCTGTTCCTTCGAACTTGTACAATATTGATGTATTGAAGCATGTTCCTACCGCTTTCACTCCTTATGTGAAAGATGGTTTGAACGATACCTTCCTAGAAGGTCGCCAAGTTTATATCTTCGATCGTTATGGACAAAAGATCGCAGAGGGAACGAATGGTTGGGATGGTACGAAAGATGGTAAGCTCGTAGATCCAGGTGTGTACTTCTATCGTGCTGTCATCAATGGTGCTACTTTCCGTGGAACTATAGAAGTTGTATATTACAAATAATTTGAAGTTATAATTGAGGAAGACCATCTTTATCGGATGGTCTTCTTTTTTTGTGTTTTCCGAAATGCCTAAAGATTACTCTTCCGTCATCTCCTTACAGAGACATCGTGATTTGTTGAAGATGGAGTATGACTTCGATAAGCTATCTTTTTCACAACAATCGTCGCTTGTCTCTATCGAGAAAAAGATATCCTGTGGAATCTGTCGCTTCCCCATTACTTTAGTCAAGTCTTATTATAATTCTCTTAATCAGTTTGTAGCTGAATTTCATTTCCGCCCCGACGAAGATGTAGATGATCATTTCGAATATGGGAAGGCTGTCGAGTTTTTTACAGCAGGTTTCAATCATGAGTCGCATCCTATTAAGATGTCGGCGATGGTCAGTTTCTCTTCAGAAGATTCCATTACTATTGTCTTGCCTGATAGGGAAAGTCTTTCCGTTTTATCTACTTCTCAACTTCTGGGCGTTCAATTGGCTTTTGACGAACGGACCTATCAGGTGATGTTTGAGACGATAGACCGTGTCATTAGGGTGAAGGATGGCCGTCTTTTCGATTTGAGGGAGATACTATTAGGTGCAAAATCTCCTGAGTTCCTCTCTTTCTCCACGATACGTTTCCCTTGGCTCAATTCTTCCCAAGAGAATGCTATAAATAAAATATTACGTGCGAAAGATGTCTCTATTGTTCATGGACCTCCAGGGACAGGTAAGACTACCACTTTGGTGGAGGCTATTTACGAAACGCTTCGTCGTGAGAGTCAGGTGATGGTTTGTGCGCAGAGCAATATGGCTGTTGATTGGATTTCCGAACAATTGGTTGACCGTGGCGTGAACGTATTACGTATCGGTAACCCTTCCCGTGTCGATGATAAGATGCTTTCTTTTACCTATGAAAGGAAGTTTGAATCGCATCCGCAATACGATTCTTTGTGGAGCATGCGTAAGGCTATCCGTGAACTCATGCGTACTAACAAGGACAAGGCTTTGGCTGTCAAGGATAAGGCGGAGGCTTTGGAGTATGAAATTAGGGAATCCCTCTTTTCTGAAGCGCGTGTCGTCGCTTGTACCCTCGTTGGTGCGGCTAATAACTTGTTGTACGGAAGGTCTTTCCAAACATTATTCATAGATGAGGCTGCACAAGCTTTGGAAGCCGCATGTTGGATACCTATCTCTAAGTGTCATCGTGTCATTTTTGCCGGTGATCATAAGCAACTGCCGCCTACGATTAAGTGCTTTTCCGCACAAAAGGAAGGCCTTGGTAAAACTTTGATGGAGAAAATCGTTGAGACAAAACCAGAGGCAGTCTCTTTGCTAACCCTTCAATACCGAATGAATGAACGTATCATGAGCTTCTCTTCCGAATGGTTTTATGATGGCAAACTGAAAGCGGCCGAAGAGGTGAAGTTCAGAGGTATACTCGATTATGAGGAACCCATGGAGTGGGTGGATACTTCCGAGTTCTCTTTCGGAGAGGATTATGTTACCCATACGGCAGGCCGAATCAATAAGATGGAGGGTGAACTTTTAATGACTCTTCTTTGCCAATTCGTTGAGAAAATCGGTTCGCATCGTATCCTTGAGGAACGAATTGATTTCGGTGTTATCTCTCCCTATAAGGCGCAGGTGTATTATCTCCGTTCCCTTTTGAAACAAAACAAAGCGTTGAAACCCTTCCGTAAGTTAATTTCCATCGATACCGTTGACGGATTCCAAGGTCAGGAGCGTGACGTGATTATGATTAGTCTTGTGCGTTCTAATGATGATGGTTCCATCGGTTTTTTGAGCGAGTTGCGCAGAATGAATGTGGCTATGACTCGCGCCCGTATGAAACTGATGATAATTGGCGACGCATCAACGCTTACCAGACACGCTTTCTATCGTAAACTTTGGGAGTGGATAGGTCAGGGCAAATAATCCTTTATATCGAATATTTGTAATTGCGGATGTAAAAGATTACAAAAGCCACGATAATCGCCAACGTTGCGAAAAATGCTATCGGAAGGGCGATTGTTGCCTTGGTGAATGGTAATAGTATTATAAATATGATTGTGAAAAAAACAAGTATGATTAGCAATGCCTTGTGATTCCCGACAAATCTGCTTGCTTGGGTTGATAAGCTTAGACGATATGCGTCTTTGTCTATTTCCACTCCTTTGATTCTTTTCGGTAGTTTTAAATTCGTACATTGTCCGAAAGCTAAGTATTGTATTTCTTTCAATTGGGCAGGTAGTCGGACGGACTTTAGCTCTTCACATCCCTCAAAGGCTTCATAACCAATTGTTTCCACATTGTCCGGTATCTCTATATCTTCCAAAACTGAGCATTGGGAGAATGTGTATGGTTGAATTTCTTTTAGTTTGACTGGTAATTTAACTTTTTGAAGTGACGAGCAATTTTCAAAGCAGTTTTCTCCTATTGTTTGCACTTCCTGGGGTATTGTAATCTCTTTCAGACTTTTACAATTGAGGAATACGTTTTTGCCTATGTCGGTCACGCTATCTGGTAGGCTGATTTTTTGCAGCTTGCCGCAATTGGTAAATGTGGCGTCTTCTATGATTTTTATGTTTGACGATAGTTTGACTGATATGAGTCTTTCGCAACCTTCAAATGCGCATACTCCTATTTCATCTATGCTTTCGGGCAATCCCGCTTCCGTGAGTCCTGTCCCACGGAAAGCGCCTTCTCCGATTGATTTTAGATTTATAGGATAATGAATCGACTCTAGTTTCCCGCAACCGCAGAAGGCATCCTTCCCGATTCTTTCAAGGCTTTGGGGAAGAATGACTTTCTTTAGATTGTCGCAATTTTCAAAGGCTGAATCTTCTATGGCTTTCACTCCTTCGTGGATGATTACCAAGGCGATGTCGTCCCGATCCTTATACTTCTCCGCTTTAATTGTTCCTGGTGTTTGTACTTCCAAAATTTGACTCGGAAACTTATCTTTCGTTTTTACTAGGTATTTAGAAGCCTTCCCTACATCGTTGCTCACATCTAGGTTATTCAGTTTGTAACATCCGTAAAAGGCGTCATCTTCTATTTTTTTTAATGTATGGGGTAATCTGACGTTGGCAAGGGATCGACAATAGCTGAAGGTGTCGCTTTCGATGGTTTCGATACCTTCGGGAATCCGTACGAATATTAGTCTTTCGCAACTTTCAAAGGCGGACCAACCTATCTCGTTCATTCTTGACGGAAGGTTGACTCTCTCTAACAATAAGCACTCTTTGAACGCTTCGTTTCCTATTTCTTCACAACTTTCGTCGATAGTGACGCTTGTGATGTTTAGGTTCCCTTCGAACGCATTGCATGCGATGCCTTTCGTTCCTTGAATGTGGACATCTCCTTGACATCTGCTTCCGTCGACTACCCAACCTTCTATTAAGATTGGCAAGTCACTTTCCCGATGGCTTTCCAACCAAGGAGTACCGGTGAAAGCGTTCCCGTAAATTTTAACAGTTTCCAGCGGCATCTTTATCTCCCTTAATGCTTGACAGCCGAAAAAGATTTTCTCTGGAATCAAGGTCAATCCGTCTGGTAATGATGCTTTTTGCAAGTTGTGACATCCCTCGAAGGCGGAGTAACTGATAACCTTAACCGAATTAGGAATGGTGATGCTGGTCAGTTTGTCGTTAAAGCGGAAAGCTCCTGTAGAGATTTCTGTCACGTTGTCGGGGATGATTACGTCCCCCTCGCTCATTTTTGCGTCTAACAGGATGTCGCCTATGATAACTAATGGATTTTTTTCCCTGAGATTCTCTAAAAAGGGCGTCTCTTCAAAAACGTCCAAGTGTAAGAGGTTAAAAATCTCCTTGTCCGCCACCACTTCTTCCAAGTTCGGACAATTGCGGAATGCCTCGTCGCGTATCTCCTCTATGCTATCGGGTAACACGACCTTTTCAAGCGACTTACAATCCTTGAATGCGTCGCACCCGATTGTTTTCACGCCTTCGGGTAGAATGACTTGTTCCAATTTGGAACATCCGTTGAATGCATCGTGCCCGATTTTTTCCAGTCCTTTCGAGAAGCCTACAGATGTCAGATTCTTCATTCCGACAAAAGCGTAGGGCTTTATCTCTTTCACGGATCCGGGAATTATTACTTCCCGAATTTCCGAGGAGCCATCTGGAAATGATTCCTTGGAGATTTGTGTGATTCCCTCCGTTAAGGTAAGCGAATTGCCTCCGATGATGTGATTTCCCCTTTTATTCATATTTGAAGATTAAATAATTCAAAGTTATGAATTATTTAATGCTGATTTTTTTTTTTGTTTTTAACAATAATGATGAAACGAATTGTTTTTATGCCAGGTCCAGGTTCTTGGGTTATTATTTATGAAATAGGTTTTGATATAAGCAAATGTTTCATATGTATAGTTTTGTGTTAATTTGCGATTGTTGAAAATTTGATAAATGATTGTCTTGTTTCTGATATCTAATGTATTATCTTTGCGTCAAATTAATAATCGTTCGGTGTTTTTGACATGTGGCAATCTCCTTTTCTTGATAAAAGACATTGATTTTAGTCTGATGTTTAAGGATTTTTTAGGACTGCTGTCATAATATATCAAAATGTGGCGTTGGTGTGATTGTGTGGTAATAATGTGCGATGTTTTTGAGGTGCGTTTCATGCCTATTGATTAGATGTTATTATCTATATAGATTTTATTTATCCAATTTATATATTCATATTATGCTAAAACATTTTTTATCGCTGACGCTGATGTTTGTTTCCCCGTTTCTGTGCCACTCCCAGGCGAACGTCTATAGTTCGGCGGCAGAGAAGTCACAGTCGGATATGAGCATTTCGCATGTGGTGGGCAATGTGGTGAGCTTGGAGTCGGAAGACGGTTCCCTCTCCACGGGTGCTCTTGTCCAGTACAGTGTCGCTGTGGTCACCGGAATGGATGTGGAGGAGATCTCTCTGCTGACGGTCTATCCGAACCCAACGAAGGATGTGCTCGTTCTCAGGACGGGCGGCTTGAAAGGACTGACCATCACGTTGACCGATGCGGAGGGCAAGTTGCTGCAAACCGCGCAGGTGAGGGACGAAGAGACTTCCGTGGATTTCTCCCGCTATGCGGCAGGGCTCTACCAACTCACGCTCACACGAGGGAAGGGTGTCGTCAAGACGTTCAGCGTCATCAAAAACTAAAATTCGGGGAATCTGCTATTGCGTATCCCTATTATCAGGAAGAAGAGTTTTTATTATTAACTAATTATTACACATGAAAAAAATTTTTGCGATTGTCGCGGCGGCGCTCTTGTCTATAGCGTCGATGTCGGCACAAATCCCGCAAGGACTCTCTTATCAGGCAGTCATCCGTGACGGGTCGGGTAATGTGGTTATTAACAAGGAATTGAATGTCCAAATCTCCGTTCTGAAAGGCTCAATAGATGGTGCGGCGGTCTATACCGAGATCCACCAGGCGACCACGACCGCCAATGGGGTGCTTACGCTTGAGGTGGGCGACGGAACGACAACGGATGATTTCTCCTCCATTGATTGGAGCAAAGGTCCTTATTTCATCAATTCGTCGGTGGAATTAAACGGGAAGAACATCTCCGTCACTTCCCAGCTGCTGAGTGTTCCTTACGCATTGATCGCGCAGAAGTCTTTCTATGCGGATCAGGTAAATGCTGAATTTATTGAGAACCAAATAAATGAACGTGTTCAAAAGGCGTTGACGGTGAGAGATTCTGTATGGACAAGCCGATTGGATTCTATTCTCTTGATGTGGGACAGCGCCCACGCCGCGCAGACTGACACACTAGATGTGGATTACATTCAGAATCTGATGGACGAACGTGTTCAAAAGGCGTTGACGGTGAGAGATTCCGTATGGACAAGCCGATTGGATTCTATCCTCGCGATGTGGGACGGCGCCCATGCTGCGCAGACTGACACTCTAGATGGGGATTACATTCAGAATCTGATGGACGAACGCATACAAAAGGCGTTGTCTGAGAGGGATTCCGTATGGACGAAGCGTTTGGATTCTGTTCTCGCGATGTGGGATAGCGCTCATGCTGCTACGGTTGACACGTCCGATATTGTGACGCCTATCGATACGGTTTCTTCGGATACGACAGCGGTGACTCCGAAAGATACTGCGATTACGTATGTGCCAAAGCCGAACGGTATCTTGCCGGGTCTGTTTTCCATGGGAGAAAACAAGAAGGTGCGTTTCTCAAAAGGGGTTTTGCAGTATAATAGCAAAAAAAATCAATGGCGTTTTGCTAAGGATCAGCTCGATTTTATTAATAAAAAGGTTGAAAGCTACAAATCATATCCGGTTGATGCGTGGATTGATGAATTTCAATATAACACGGCCTGCGCAAATCCGAATCCCGATAAATTCTTAGGGGGAGATGTATATGATCTTAGTGAATGTGATTGGGGAAATCGCAAAATCTACAATGGTGGCAATAAGAACAACCTTTGGGAAACCCCATGGGATACGGATTGGGTCTATCTGATCTTTAGAAGGAATAATGCGGAAAACCTCCGTTCTTTGGCTACCATTAATGGCGAAGAAGGTGTGATTCTGTTGCCAGATGATTGGACTATGCCTTCTGGGTTAACTTTTGTCCCTAAAGCGGATTCTTGTGGCGCAAATGTCTATGATGCGAGCCAGTGGTCTAAAATGGAGGCGGCTGGAGCGGTTTTCATGCCTTATGGATCTTATTGGTCGTCTAAGAAAGAAGGATTGGGCGTTTGTTTGAAATTGTATTTCTATAATAATCTTTATGCTTATGATGAAGAGGAGGAACCGAAAAACTGGATTGATTGCAAATTCTTTGACGCTTGTTGGGATTGTGCGGATGAATATGATGAGTTTTGGGGTATTAGTCGACCCGATGCGGGGGCGTGTCCAGTCCGTCTTGTCATGCTAGAAAAGAATGCGGAGGGACTGATGGACAGTGACGTGCCAGAAGATGATAGTGACTATGATTATAAGGCGATGAAGGCGAGAGATAATGATTATTTATGTGACCCTAATGTTGATACGACAGGGGTGGATATGCAGGAAGGTGTTCTTAACGGATTCTTCTCTGTTTCCGATTCCACTCAGGTGCGCTTCTCTAAAGGCAACCTTCAATGTTCCGGTGGAACCTTTTCCTTTGCTGAACATCAGTATGATGTGATTGGACCGAAAACTCCATTTTGGGGAAGTGAACGTGCGTATAAAAATGACCATTTTGACCTGTTCGGATGGGCTACTTCCGGATTCTGGAGTTCTCCAAGTTTGACGTCTCTAGAGGATTATCAGTATGGCAAGGGATGTGGCGATCTTAATGGAACGAAAAATGATTGGGGCGCTTATAATGCGATTTCAAATGGTGGTAAGAAAGCCAATTTGTGGAGAACACTCACTGGAGATGAATGGGAATACCTTCTTAAAAGGAATGAAGGGAAACTTAGATCTTTCGCCGATGTCAATGGAGTGAGGGGAATGATTCTTTTGCCGGATGATTGGACGCCTATTCCGGATTTGCCGATCCGAGACACGAGCGTTTTCCATCTGAACATGTTTACGGAAAGTCAATGGGCTCAGTTGGAGGCTCAAGGTGCCGTCTTCTTGCCTTGTGCGGATGTTACCAATTATTATTTGGATGAAATGATTACCCAGACTGACGATTGGGTGTGTGGCGCTTATTGGACCTCTTCTGCAAATCCGGATTATAATTATATGGCAAAAGCTGTTGTGCTGATGATTTTTGCCTATGGTTCAGGAGACGCTAATTTATCGTTTAATTATGATTTGGAATATAATGTTTGGGCATCAGTTTCCAATGCTCGTCGACACTCGGGTTTCTCTGTCCGTTTAGTGCGTGACGTCAAGAAATAATGATTGTGGATTTCAATGAAGAAGCGTGACTGATGGTCGCGCTTCTTTTTTCTCTTTGCTTATGTGATGAAACAATAAAGGCTGCCCGTCTGAGCAGCCTTTATTTATGTTGGAATTTGGCGATTACCAAGCGAACAAAGGATAATCCTTCATGATTGAATTAACCTTCTCACGAACAGCCTTGATGTTTGCGTCGCTTCCTGGATTGGAAAGAACGGTGTCGATCATCTCGACGATCTCAACCATCAAATCTTCCTTAGCACCACGGGTTGTGATGGCAGGCGTACCGAAGCGGAGACCTGAAGTTTGGAATGCTGAACGGGTGTCGAATGGCACCATGTTCATATTGGTTGTGATGTCTGCCGCAACAAGAGCGGTCTCAGCCATCTTACCAGTCAATTCAGGGAACTTAGGACGAAGGTCGATCAACATGGAGTGGTTGTCGGTACCGCCGGAAACGACAGCGTAACCTTTGTCGACGAATGCCTGTGCCATAACAGCCGCATTCTTCTTGACTTGAGTCTGGTATGTCTTGAACTCTGGTTGAAGAGCCTCGCCGAATGCGACTGCCTTAGCTGCGATGACGTGCTCAAGCGGACCACCCTGCATTCCAGGGAATACTGCTGAATTCAAGAGTGAAGACATCTTGCGGATTTCACCCTTCTTTGTAACCTTGCCCCAAGGATTGTCGAAGTCCTTGCCAAGAAGGATGATACCTCCACGAGGACCACGAAGGGTCTTGTGTGTGGTGGATGTCACGATGTGTGCATATTTCAAAGGATTGTCGAGCAAACCTGCTGCGATAAGACCAGCTGGGTGCGCCATATCAATCATGAGAAGCGCTCCGACCTCGTCCGCGATTTTACGCATACGAGCGTAATCCCACTCGCGTGAGTAAGCGGAACCACCACCGATGATCAACTTAGGACGCTCTGCCTTCGCGGTCTTCTCCATCTCGTCGTAATCGACGCGTCCAGTCTCCTTATCCAAGAAGTAAGGCACTGGTTTGTAGATGATACCAGAAGTGTTTACCAAAGATCCGTGAGAGAGGTGACCTCCATGAGCCAAATCCAAGCCCATGAATTTGTCGCCAGGATTAAGAACTGCAAGAAGAACAGCACCGTTAGCCTGAGCACCAGAGTGTGGCTGTACGTTAGCATACTCAGCGCCGTAAAGTTTACAGAGACGCTCGATAGCCAAGCCTTCGCTCATGTCGACTACCTCGCAACCGCCGTAGTGACGGTGTCCGATGTAACCCTCAGCATACTTGTTCGTTAGATAACTTCCCATTGCTTGCATCACCTGATCACTGACGAAGTTCTCAGAAGCGATGAGCTCAATTCCCTTGAGCTGACGCTGATGCTCTTTCTCGATGATGTCGAAAATTGCTGTGTCTTTTACCATAAAGGATTTATTATAGTTAATGTTAATTTCATGCCGCAAAGGTACGTCTTTTTTTCTATATATGGGTGTATGATTGTGGTTTAAATTTTTACTACTTATCTTCTTGCCTGAATTTTAAGTTTCAATTTTTGTCGATTTCATCGTGAAAACTATGATGATAATTCCGCAATTTTTGTATTTTTGCGCTAATTATTTACGTGTACATGTTTTCCTATAGGGTAAAGTTAAATATAGTTTTCTTACTGCTCCTCGTTTTCCCCGCCAGGGCAATGGAATGGGCTACTTTCCACCATTATACTGTTAAAGATGGACTGAGCTGTAACTATATACATTCCATAACACAAGACAAGAACGGCTTTATGTGGATTGCGACCGAATATGGTCTTGACAGATTCGACGGAGTTCATTTTAAAAATTATTTCTTCGAAGATTATCCATCCTTGTTGCGTAATGACATTTTGTTCGCCGTTACCCTTGAGAACGGTAAAGTTTGTTTGGGCGGTAACAATGGTTTGGTGCTATCTTATGTGGAGGCTGCGGATACTTTTGCTAATCTTGCGCCGAGGGATTTCGATTCGACTTATTATAAATGCATAACGGGTATTAAGCCTGTGAGCGGAAATAGAACCGTGCTGACTACGAATGAGGGCATCTATTTCTATGATGAGGAAAAGAATCTCTTCGTGAAAGATCCTTTGGCTTACGAGGCTACGAAAAACATCTTCGGTTGTAGCATGATCGAGGATGAATGGGGTCGTATATGGATTGGTTCTTTCCCGGGCATCCGTGTCTGGGATAAAAACTACAAAATTTGCGGACCGAAATTTTTGGAGGAGATTAATGAGATGGTCTCTTCTATGGTGATTCTCGACCGCAACCGTGTCTTGATGTCTTCCAGCATCGGTTCCCTTGGCGTGATTCATGTCGCGGATGACGGAACGATACAACGCTTTGAAAAGATTGATACTCCTTTTAAGTGCATCACCGCTTTGCTGAAGGATTCCAAGAACCGTATTTGGCTGGGTACCAGCGGAAGCGGTTTGTGGCGGGGCGAATGTAAGGGGGACTCGTGGCATTTCGAGAAACAGGAACCGGTCAATATCAAGGCGGATGAACTGAAGAAGGTTCATACGCTTTTCGAGGATCGTGACGGTGATATCTGGATAGGTACCCAAAATGCCGGTCTTTGGCGCTATGGTGCGATTAAAGGGGCTGGCTCTCTCCATTCTTCGGATATGGGGTTCCCGTTGGTCGACGGAACCTCTTTCGCTGAGGATGAACGTGGTAATATCATCGTCTGTGCGGATGGCCATGGCTTCTATCTGCTCTCTCCTGATTTGAAAATCTTGCGTCATGTGCAGACCGAGGATGGTTTGCCAAGCAATAATGTCTTGTCTGTTCAAAAGGGTGTGGATGGTAAAATTTGGCTCGCCTCTTGGGGCGGCGACCCGTGCACGTATGATACTGAAACAGGAAAGATAACGGATTATCCTTTCAAGGGTATAGGTTTCCCGTATAGCACCAGTAAGGTGATTTGCTGCTTCCAAAATGGTGAGGTGGGTGTCGGCTTGGCTGGCGATGGTGTCTATTTCCTTCCGAAAAATTCCACCTCTTGGTACCATCAACGCTTTGACAATGATCCGAAAATCGCCTCTGAGGATAGATGGGTGGAGCATGTGATGGAGTCTAAAACTGGCGTCCGTTGGGTCGTGACCTCTCGCTCCGTCTGGCGACAAGATTCGAATGGAAGTTATCACGCCACTTTCCCTGATGTGGACGCTACGCAATCGCACAATCCGCTTCTTATGTATCAGGCCGCTTCCGATGAAAAGGGCAATCTTTTTGTGGTCAGCTCACGTGGCGTTTTACGTTTCTTGGAGGACGGCTCTTCTTACGAGTGGTTGGATTTCTTGCCTTCGGGACACTATTCTTCTATTTTGCAGGGCAAGGATGGCCATTTTTGGACGAGCGGTTCGAATGGTATACTACATTTTGATTATGATAGTAAATCTTATAAGCAAGTGTTGCTTGACGACCGTTGCCGTAATCGTAATTTCTTTACTTCCCGTGCTGCTTTCCAGGATTCGAAGGGCCGTTTCTACTTCGGTAGTACCGAGGGATTCCTCGTTTTCGACCCTGCTCTGATTCATGAGGTGCCGAATGTGGATTACTTGTCCTTTTCGGATTTGTATCTCTTCGGACAGCGTGTCGTCCCTAATACCGAATTGCTTCCTTTCCCGCTTTCGCAAACGAAGGAGTTGGTGCTGAATTATGATGAGACGAATGTCGAAATTTTCTTTGATGTCCTCGATTTCTCGGGTCTGAACAATGTGGACGCTTCTTATCGGATCAATGGTCTTGACCGCCGTTGGGTGGATTTGGGTGATAAGAGGGAGGTGAAGATTTCTCACTTGCCTTTTGGTGAGTATCGTTTGGATGTGAAGGCGAACCGTCGCGATGGATTGGATTCTCCGAAAATCATATCGCTGCAGATCAAGGTGTTGCCTCCTTGGTGGAAAACATGGTGGTTCACGCTTCTCGTCGTGGCCTTCGTCGTTACTTCAGTGGTTGTGATTCTCTACTATCGTTTCCGTTCCATCGTGAAACAAAGGGAGTTGCTCGCTCAAAAGGTGGCTGAACGCACCAAAGAGTTGGACGAGAGTAACAAACTCTTGGAGCAGAAGCAACAATTCATCGAACAGCGTAATCTTGAACTGTTGGATGTCTTGCGTGAGAAAGACCGTTTGATTTCCGTGGTGGCGCATGATTTGAAGAATCCTATGTTCGCCATCGTCGGCGCCTTGGAGGGCGTTCTGCGAAAGAGGGAGACTTCTCCGAATACTTGGAAGATTCTGAATGACACTTATTTGTCTGCTTTTAACCTCCAATCCGTTATGGTGAAACTGTTGGAGTGGGCGAGGGGAAAACAGACGGATGTGGCCTGCCATCTGCAGAACTTTAGTCTCCGCCAGATTCTCACAGAGGTGAATGATCTCTTGAAGGGGGTTATGTCCGACAAGGGAATTACCGTGAATTGCGTTTGCGATGTCTCCCATAAGATTTATGTGGATCCTAGAATGATTGGCACCGCCATCCGAAACATTTTGTCCAACTCTGCGAAATTCACGCCGAAGGGCGGGTCTATTAATGTCACGGCGCAGGAACTCTCTGATTGTGTGCGCCTTACTATCGCGGATACGGCTGTCAGCATGACGCCTGAACAGATTGAAGAGCTGATGAAGGATGGTGACCATCAATCCACATTGGGCACGAATAATGAGAAGGGAACCGGTCTCGGATTCCAGATGACGAAGGACTTTGTCCGTAAGAGTGGAGGTGAGATTGTCTTGACCAGTGAGGTGGGGAAGGGTACTACTATTGTTCTTACCTTGCCTAAGTCTGACGAGCCTGTTGAGATTGCCGCTCCTTCCGCTTCTGATGAGGAGACGCCGATCGAGTTGAATCCTGAATTGTTGGATGGCAATACGGTGATGATTGTGGATGATGATAGTCTGATTCTCAATAATCTGAAGGAGATGTTGGAACCTTACGTCCAGGTAATCATGGCGACGAATGGTGAAGAGGGGTACCGCTTGGCCACGGAGGCTAATCCGGATATCATCATCTCTGATGTGGAGATGCCTATTATGGATGGTATTGAGATGTATAATCGCTTGCGTAACGATTCTTCTTCCGCTTGTGTGCCGCTTATCTTCTTGTCTGCCCGTACGGAGGAGGATGATAGGTTGCGTGGTTTGTCCAGCGGAGCGATCGATTATGTAACGAAGCCTTTCGCCGCAAGGGAGTTGCTGATGAAGCTGAACAATATCTTGCAGTGGCGTAGACGTCAACAGCAGGATGTGCTTTCCCATAATTTGCGTGATAATCGTATCGACGCGGAGACGAATTCCTTGCTGAAGAGTCTGCTGGAGGTGGTGGAGAAGCGTTTCCACGAACCTGATTTGTCTGTAGACGACATTGCGGACGATTTGGCGATGAGTAAGTCTTCTCTCTCAAGGAAACTCAAATCCATTACGGACAAGACGCCTTTGGAAATCGTTACAGAGTTTAGGCTCCACCGCGCGCAGGAAATGTTGAAGTCCGGCTCGTCCGTTTCGGATGCGGCTTATGCGGTCGGTTTCAATGATCCTTTGTATTTCAGTAGAAAGTATAGAGCGGTCTTCGGATATCCGCCTTCGAAGGAAGATGAGGAAATTTAAGAATTAAGAGGTAAGAATTAAGAGGTGAGAATTAAGAGGTAAGAGGCCTTTTCGTAGTGGCAAGTCTTTGCTTGCCCGTTTATAAGTTTTATCAATCTGAATTGCTCGTTTGCTTGCGCAATCCTTGTGAATGCCCTCTATGTTACGGGCAATTCGTTCGTCTATGGGTCCGTCCTAATCATAGCCGTTTACATAATTGATTTTTTATAATTAACAAAAATTTAATGGCTTGATATTGTCACGTAAAAAAATATATATAAATTTGTGGCGTCAATGACAGAACGATTATTGATAAAGTGTAATAATGGTTTAATTCTGAACTGAGACATTGAAGATTACCTGCATGTATTTGTGTAAGCTTTGCGAAATTGGGCGAATCCTTTCGGGTTCGCCCATCTTTTTTCTTTGTTGAAATAATATGACGGATAATTTCCTTTGTGGAATCATGTGCGTTTTAGACAAAAAAACCTTCGAAGAAATCTCCGAAGGTTTGTACCCAGACCCGGGGTCGAACCGGGATGGAAGTGAATCCACTGGTGTTTGAGACCAGCGCGTCTACCGATTCCGCCATCTGGGCGATTGAAACTATTTTGTTCCCAATTGCGGTGCAAAGGTATAACATTTTTTTTATCTCCCAAATTTTTATGCTGTTTATTTTATGAAAAAATATGAACGTGTTTGTGTGTCGCCATAAAAACATAAAAAAAAGAGGAAACCTCTTCCCGAGATTTCCCCTTTCCCTATTTTCAATCGGATTATTCAGCGTAACCGAAGTCCTTGTGGTCTATGCCTGTGAGGTCCACGCCGTAACCGCTTGTCGCGATTACGTCGTTCACGTCCATGCTAATAATCTCCATTTGTGGAGTTTCGAAAATTTGTTTGCTTATCATATCTGTCTATATTAATTGTTATTATTCTTTTATAATGTATTTCTGACCGTCGACGATATAGAGGCCTGATGGAAGACCCTCGAAGCAACTGTCGCTCTTCACGTTCTCACGGACGATTCTTCCGTTGATGTCATAGACGTTCACTTCCTTTGCGGTTAAATCTCCGCTTTCGATTAAGGCGATGCCTGTCAGTTGCCCGTCGAAGGTTATCCCCAATGCCCTAGGCGCCGCTTTCCGCTCCGGAGTCAATAGGGCGAATGCGGTGTGGAATGGTTTCACGATGACGGTATCCATTTGGTAGAATGCTCCGCCTTGGTATGCGTAAAATGTGTAAGGGAGGACTGCCGACTTGAATAATTTTTCCTCTTGAAGCAATCCTATGTGGTTGGCTGTTGAGACTGGATTGCTCATGACCAATTCGTCCCCTTCTCTGAAACTGTTCTCCGGGTCGGACTCTAGGACGACATTGTATAGTGTGTCTATAAGACGCTTGCCGATATTGCCCTTCACAACGTAAGGATGTCCCGCTTCCAACGTTTCGTTAGCCACTTTCTCGAAGTTGAGGTTTGTCCCATCGAACTTGGTTAGAGAATAGATCTCTCCGTTAATCTTCTCCGCTGGGAAAGAGGCGGGGAGCACGAAGGAGACGATGCTGCTGGTGATGGTGCGGTCGTAGATGAATGTGTCAATCTCAAACGTGACGCCAAAGTCTAATGTTTCGATGTCGTCTGTGATATGAAGCATGGACGTATGATAGAGCGTCGCTCCTTTTGCGCATAGGATGTTCCTTCCTTTGACCTTACCTTGTGGGTCGAATCCGATCTCGTTAACTCCAAACTCCGCATACGGGGTTGTGTTAATTATCGTCTGGCCATTTTCTCCTTTTGCCAAATCCATTGTTTGCACGAGGCAGACTTTGTCTCCGGTGAAGTTCGGAACGGTATCTGTTCCGAGGTCCTGCCCCCAACAGTCTCCTGCCGTTTCTTGTGTGTGTGACAGACGATAGGTCAACACTCCGTTTCTGATTTCTTCTTCTTCTGTGGCTTCTCCTTTAGACAAGGTGTTGCCGAATTTTTTGTAATAGCAGTTGCTTATTGTGCCGGCAGAGTAAATCGCGATGTCGTCTGTGAACTGTCCGCCTTTATCGGCGGTGATTTTACCGGTAGTGTAGCAGTTGGCGATTGAACCGATATTGATTCCGCAGATTCCGGACAACGAGTCTCTTCCGGATATGTCGCTGAGGTTGTAGCAGTTGTGGATTTGTCCGGAGCTCATGAGACTGATACCCGCTTTGCAGGACTCTCCGGTCATCGAGCTCATGTTGGCGCATTGGTTTATCGTCCCGTTGTTGGTGGCGGAGATTCCCGCGCTAGTTAGACTATGGAGTATGGTGTTCTCACATTGGCAATTTAGGATTTCCTTGTTGTTTGTCACGCATATTCCGGCTACGGTTGAGTCCGCTTTGAGGCATGAACCGTTGATTCTCACGTTTCTGATAGTTCCTTCGTTATTGACGAATAAGGCGGACTTGCCATCGATGCCTGTCGTGTCGAGGAGACCGGTGATTGTGTGCCCTTGTCCGTCGAAAACTCCGGCGTAGTTGTTGGTCGGCGCAATTGGGGTCCAGCTTTGGGCGACCGACATGATTGTGGTGTCTAGTCTGCCGTCGGTCGTGATGAGACCTTCGTTGACGACGATGTCAGCCGTTAATATGCCGTTTAAGTTTATCCGTCCTTTGTTGACGCTGTCGGTGAATTCGTAGAGATCCTTTTTGTTGGATATGAAGAATACGGTGTCTTTCGTGCCGTCTCCGTTTACGTCGATTGTGTCGGGCACTATATTGTTCCCTCTCAACTTTAATACCAAATGGAGGGTCGACTCCCTTGGGATGTTATAGTCCGCCAATGTCCTGTTGTCTTCGAGTTGCTTGCCTGCGAAGATTAGCCGTTGTTGATCAGGTGGAATGCCTTCCTTATCTTCGATTTTTGTCTTTACGTTCTCGATCGTATCGGATGGTTCGACGTCCAGCGTGATGGTTTTGCCCGTTAGGGTTTTCACGAAAATTGGCATGGCGAATGCGCCCAAACTGCCTATTGTTAGGAAATAGAGCAGCAAAAACAATTTGTTGAAATGTTTCATCATATATTATTTAAAAGTTAAATCTAAACTGGTGTGAAATTCACTGAATGTCAATTTGCGCTTTTTACACACATCACTCTTCCCAAAATTAATTAATTGTTGTTATAAAAAAAAATAATCAGGGAGGTTTTCGACCATTGAGGGCCGACAATTTCATTGAGTTTTTTTTAGTGTTAGGTTTGTATGTTATGGATTTTTCGAATTGTTTATTTTCTGTTAAGGAAGTGCTGGTAAATATCAATGGGGTCCTGTCGGTGAGTGCAGCGAAACAGCATAAAAAAACCTTCGAAGTATTCTCCGAAGGTTCCGTACCCAGACCCGGGGTCGAACCGGGATGGAAGTGAATCCACTGGTGTTTGAGACCAGCGCGTCTACCGATTCCGCCATCTGGGCGATTGAATCTCTTATTCTCAATTGCGGTGCAAAATTATATAATTTTTTCAAATTGTAAGAATGTTTTGCCTATTTTTTGCGTTTGGACCGATGAGATATACTAAGATGTTGATAGTCAATCGGAAAACCATTAAGGTCTATTGACTTCTATTTGTGCCAAAATGTTAATTAATGCCCTTTTTGTTGTTTTTATTAATTTCATTCATAAAAAAATTGTAATTTTGCGGGTGTGTCGTATAATCAAGTAAAAAAGGAATATTATTAATAAAGAATCATATATATAAATGAAGAATAATTATTGCGTTATTATGGCGGGTGGTGTAGGAAGCCGTTTTTGGCCTTTCAGTACCAACAAAAAACCTAAGCAGTTCTTGGATTTCTTTGGAACCGGACGCTCGTTGCTTCAAATGACATATGACCGTTTCTTGAAGATTGTCCCTAAGGAGAATATTCTGATTGCTTCCAATAGTAGTTATAAGAAATTGATTTTGGAACAATTGCCTGATTTGAAGGATAATCAGGTGCTTTTGGAGCCCGCACGCAGAAACACTGCGCCATGTATCGCTTACGCTATGCATCGTATCAAGTCGGAGAATCCAAACGCTAATATCGTCGTTTCTCCTTCGGACCATTTGATTTTGAAGGAGGATGAGTTTATCCAAACCATCAAAACGGGTCTCGAATATACTGCTTCCCACAACGATATCCTTACGATGGGTATCAAACCTAACCGCCCTGAAACCGGTTACGGATACATTCAAGTGGCTGAGCCTTCTAATAATGGTAATATTTTGAAAGTGAAGACTTTCACCGAGAAACCTAATATAGAACTTGCCAAAATCTTTTTGGAGAGCGGGGATTTCTTCTGGAACTCAGGTATGTTCCTTTGGAATGTCAACACGATCATCGAGGCTTTCAACCTTTATCTGAACGAGATGAACCGTAAGTTCGAGAGCGGTACCGCTTTCTACGGAACCGATAAGGAACAGGGCTTCATCGATAGTATCTACCAATCTTGTACCAACATCTCCATCGACTACGCTATTCTCGAAAAGGCGAAGAACGTGCATGTCTTGGCGGCTAACTTCGGCTGGTCTGACCTTGGTACTTGGGGCTCCATCTACGAACACTCGGATAAGGATGCTGAAAAAAATGTGACGCTGAAGTGCAAGACGCTCTTGTACGAGAGCCAAAACAATGTGGTGGCGCTCCCTGATAATAAATTGGCTGTTATTCAAGGTCTCGACGGCTACATCGTGGCAGAGGCGGACAATGCGCTTTTAATCTGCAAAAAAGAGGAGGAGCAGCGCATCAGACAATTCGTCAACGACACGCAGGTGAAGATTGGCGAGGAATACATATAAGTTGAGATTTAAGAGTTAAGAATTAAGTAGTGGCAAGCCTTGTGCTTGCCCTATATTATACATGGTGATTAATTAAGTAGGGGCAAGCCTTGTGCTTGCCCTATATTATACATGGTGATTAATTAAGGGAGTGGCAAGCCTTGTGCTTGCCCTATTTTGTATATTACGATTAATTATGTTTGCTATCCATGTCACCCGTCATGTTGGTGAAAAATGGTTTTTATGATTCATATTATCGATTGATGCTATTGAAAAATACAATCTAAAACACTATCCTGTCTTCCCCATTGTCCATACCTTTGCTCTTGTTAAACTTTTAAACAATTTGCGTTATGGAGAAATTTTTGATGTGTGTTTGGGCAGCTTTGTGTTTGCCTATGTTTGTCGCTTGTGAAGAAGACGAGGACGATAATTTAAGAGATGGAAGAGAAGTTCATAATAAGATCGAACGTTCTGATAACATTTTCTTCTCTGAGATTTTTGTGAACCAGACGTTGACTGATTTATATGATGTCGTAGTGACGTACGAAGTCAATGGCAAGACGTCGAGCGAAGTGGTGGATCTCTCGGCGGCGGAGAAGCGGACCGCCTCTGTTTACGGCACTAATTTTGAGGTGTTAGGTGTGCTTGTCTCTAAGAAAATAACCGATCGTCCGGTTAAGATGACGGTTAATGCTCAGCCTAAGAGCTCGTTCGATGCTTTGCTGGATGCGATGAACACAGATAAAATCGATTTGGTTTACTTCGTGAAATGTGGGAACGTGAAATCTGAGTCTGATGTTTCCTTCAGTAAATATTTGTTGGATTCCAGTATTAAGACTTCTTTAGGAGCGGATGTGAAAAAAGTGAAGGAAAACAAGAGGACGTTGTTGCTTGGATCGTCAACGGTCGGTTGAGTTCGTCCATGGTTGTGGTTGAATTAGAAAAAAGTCCGGACAGTTGATGGTGCCCGGACTTTTCTATTTTATGATTTAATAAATTCTATTCTTCTTTATTGACGGAGGAAACTTCCTCTTTCTTAATGGGGAATAGCAGTGACGCTACAATGCTCAGCGCGAGGATGCCCAAAATCACCAGCAGTGAGGCGCCTGGACCGATTTCGATGCCCCAGAAAGTATTGAGTATCATTTTCACTCCGATGAACGCCAAGAGGATGCCTAAGCCTGTCTTGAGTCTGCAGAACATGTTCATGACGTTGCTGAGCATGAAGAATAGGGAACGGAGTCCCATGATGGCGAAGATGTTGGAGAAGAATACGATGTATGGGTCTTGGGTGACGGAGAAGATGGCTG